>JAQYBZ010000120.1 GCA_029003235.1 Bacillota bacterium | reverse complement strand
GGTATCGGCGAGATCATCGGCGGCAGCCAGCGTGAGGACGACTACGAAAAGCTGCTGGCCAGAATCGAGGAGCTGGGCATGAAGAAGGAGCTGTACGACTTCTATCTGGATCTGCGCAAGTACGGCAGCGCCAGACATGCGGGCTTCGGTCTCGGCTTTGAGCGCTGCGTCATGTACCTGACGGGCATGAGCAACATCCGGGACGTGCTGCCCTTCCCCAGAACCGTCAACAACTGCGAACTGTAGTTCCAAAACCCACCGGAAAAGAACCCGCGCTGCACGCAGTAAGGCTTGCAGCGCGGGTTTTCGTCTGCCCGGCGGCGGTGCTTCCACGGGGGCAGAAAAAGGCGTCCATCCGGGAAAGCGGATGGACGCTTGCGCCCCTTTGGCGCGGAAAAGATACGCTCAGAAAGGCGCGCCGTCGAGAAAGCGGCAGGCGCTCAGGGCGGCCGCGGCGCCATCGGACACGGCGGTGGCTACCTGCCGGTAGGCTTTGGTGCGGCAGTCTCCCGCCGCGAAAATGCCTGCCGTCTGTGTGCGGCAGCTTTCGTCGGCACACAGATAGCCGCCTGCGTCCAGAGCGGCCACCGAAGAAAAGGCGCTGTTTTCCGGCTCTGTGCCAATGGCCAGAAACGCCCCGTCTACTTCCAGCCGGGTGGTTTCGCCGCTGCGGGTGTTTTGCAGGCGCAGCGCCGTGAGTCTGTCTTCGCCCTCATAGGCCGTGACCACCGTCTCGTACAGAATCTGCACGTTGTCTTTGGACAGGATTGGATCGATCTGGCACTGCTCCCCCGTGAGAAAGGCCAGATTCTGCACCACCGTCACCCGGCTGCACAGCTCGGACAGCAGAGAGATCTCACACAGGGCGGAGTTGCCGCCGCCAATGACCGCCACATGGCCGTTCTGATAGAACGCCCCGTCGCAGACGGCGCAGAAGCCCAGCCCTCTGCCGATATAGGCTTCCTCTCCGGGCAGATGGAGCCTGCGGTGGCGGGCGCCGGCGGCGATGATCACCGCCCGGGCGGGATAGCTCCCGCGCTGACCCACCACTGTGTGGACAGACCCCGGCACAATGGCTGTCACCGTGTCCATATCCACCTGCGCGCCCAGCGCCATGGCCTGCTCCAGCATACGCTGGGCAAGCTCGTTGCCGGAAATGGCCTCAAAGCCCGGATAGTTCTCCAGTCTGGGGGAAAAGGTGATCTGGCCGCCGAAGGTGTCTTTCTCCAGCACCAGCACGGATTTTCCCGCCCGGCTTGCATAAATGGCGGCGGTCAGTCCCGCAGGGCCTGCGCCGATGATTACAATGTCATACATGTGGCCGCCTCAGTTGACCCCGTGGGTCTCGCAGAATGCCCGGATGTTGGAGGGATTGACCACTCGTGCCACTTCCCGGTCTCCCTGCAGCACCAGCAGCGTGGGCGCCTGCTGCACATGATACTGCCTGGCAGGCTCCGGATCCTTGTCCACAACGGATACGTCGCAGGTCAGCCCCGCGTCCGACAGGAACTTTTTGGCCATGACGCACTTGGGGCAGGTGCTGGTGGTAAACAGGAGCAGCCGGTCTGCCTGTGCGTCCGCTGGCGGGGCTTCGGTGCAGGGCGCGTCGTCGCTCGGGCGGAAATGCCGGGTCATGGAGCTGCCCGCGTCGTAGACCTTGCGATCCCGGAATTCCTGTGCCTTGCCGTCGTTCCAGTTCTGAACCGGGCGGTAATAGCCGGTGATGCGGCTGTAAACCTCGGTCTTTCTGCCGCACTTGGGGCAGGTGTGCTGTTCCCCGGACAGATAGCCGTGGGTCTGACAGACGGAATAGGTGGGGGAAATGGTGTAATAGGGCAGACGATAGTTTTCCGCGATCTTTCGCACCAGTGCCGCGGCGGACTTCCAGTCGGGCAGCTTTTCTCCCAAAAAGGCGTGGAATACGGTGCCGGAGGTGTAGAGGGTCTGCAAAGGATCCTGAATGTCCAGCGCGGAAAAAATGTCGTCGGTGTAGCCCACGGGCAGGTGGGAGGAATTGGTGTAATAGGGGGTCTCGCCCTCTCTGGCCGCCGTGATGATGTCGGGGAAGTCCTGCTTGTCATGCTTGGCCAGACGGTAGGTGGTGGATTCCGCCGGAGTGGCCTCCAGATTGTACAGGTCGCCGTACTGCTCCTGATAATCGGACAGACGCTCGCGCATATGGTTGAGCACCTTTGCCGTAAACTGCTGGGTCTCAGGGTGGGTCATATCCTTGCGCAGCCACTTTGCGTTCAGTCCCACCTCGTTCATGCCGATGAGGCCGATGGTGGAGAAGTGGTTCTCAAAGGTGCCCAGATAGCGCTTGGTGTAGGGATACAGTCCTTCGTTGAGCAGCTTGGTGATGACGTCGCGCTTGATCTTCAAGGACCGGGCGGCAATGTCCATGAGGTGATCCAGCCGCCGGAAGAAATCGGCCTCGTCACTGGCCAGATAGGCGATACGCGGCATATTGATGGTGACCACGCCCACGGAGCCGGTGGACTCGCCGCTGCCGAAGAAGCCGCCGGATTTTTTGCGCAGCTCCCGCAGATCCAGCCGCAGGCGGCAGCACATGGAGCGGATGTCGCTGGGCTGCATATCGCTGTTGACGTAGTTGGAAAAATAGGGCGTGCCGTATTTGGCCGTCATTTCAAACAGAAGGCGGTTGTTCTCCGTGTCCGACCAGTCGAAATCTTTGGTGATGGAGTAGGTGGGGATGGGGTACTGGAAGCCCCGGCCGTTGGCGTCGCCCTCGATCATGACCTCGATAAAGGCGCGGTTGACCATGTCCATCTCTTTTTTGCAGTCCTTGTACTTGAACGGCATTTCCCTGCCGCCCACAATGGCGGGCAGCTCCGCCATATCGTCGGGCACCGTCCAGTCCAGCGTGATGTTGGAGAAGGGCGCCTGCGTGCCCCAGCGTGAGGGGGTGTTGACGCCGTAGATAAAGGACTCCACGCATTTTTTCACCTGATCGTAGGACAGGTTGTCCGCCTTGACAAAGGGGGCAAGATAGGTATCAAAGGAGGAAAACGCCTGAGCGCCCGCCCATTCGTTTTGCATGATGCCCAGGAAGTTCACCATCTGGTTGCACAACGTGGCCAGATGTCTGGCCGGCGCAGAGGTGATTTTGCCGGGTACCCCGCCCAGTCCCTCCTGAATGAGCTGCCGCAGAGACCAGCCCGCGCAGTAGCCCGTGAGCATGGACATATCGTGAATGTGCAGCT
>JAQYBZ010000119.1 GCA_029003235.1 Bacillota bacterium | reverse complement strand
AAGGTGATCGCCATGCGCAAAAACGACGAGGCGCTGGCGCGGAAGCTGGAGCATATGCTGAAATTTTTTGTAAAACGGAAGCATCTGCACAGGCTCAACGATCTGGCGGAGCGGGTCTGCCCCCAGCAGGGCGGCGTGGGCTGGCTGGTGGAATGGGACAACAGCATTTGCCGCAACAACGAGGTGGGGGACGTTACCGTTTCCATGCTCCACCCACGGCAGTTTGTGCCACAGGCCGGCATCTACACAAGCCCGGACGACATGGATCACTTTTGTTTTAAGCAGGCCATCACAAAGCGGCAGGCGCTGCGGCGCTGGGGTGTGGACGTGGGCGCAACGGCGGAAGAGGACGCCGACATTCGGGGCAGAGACGCCGAAAATGCGGCAAGCTCCGATCTTGTTACCATGTACACCATGTACTACCGCAACGACCGGGGAGGAATCGGACAGTTTGCGTGGATCGGCGACAAGGTGATCATCGATCTGGACGATTATCAGGCGCGGCATATGCTCCGGTGCAAGCAGTGCGGCGCCGTACAAAACTACATGGAGCCGGTGGAGGACGACGCTACGGAGGACGAACGCAAGGTATCCGGGGAGCTGTCGGACACCGTGCGCCGCTGCCCGTGGTGCGAGGGCACAGAGTTTGAAGAGGCCGAAGTGGCAGAGGAAGCCGTGATTCTGCCGGAAGTACTCATGAGCGTGGACGCCGAGGAAATCGAGCTGCTGGGGGCGGAAAGCACAGTGGACGAAAACGGAAATCTGAAGCTGACCGCCAGAAGCACCATCCCCTATTACAAGCCAAATATCATGCCGGTGGTATTGCAGAAAAACATCAGCCAGTACGGCCGCCTGCTTGGAGAATCCGACGTGGACAAGCTGGAAGATCAGCAGAACACCATCAAGCGCATGGACAAAAAAATGATCGACCGCATTGTGACTGCCGGAACCATCATCGGCCTGCCGCCGGACACCCACTTTGAGACGGATGTGGAGGATCAGCGGGTGCTGCGCTTTGACAACGAGGCACAGGCACAGCTCGTCAGATGCTACGACTTTACCGGCAATCTGCAATGGGAGTACACCTATGCCAACCGACTGTACGAAGAGGCACGGCAGGAGGCCGGCGTAACAGACAGCTATCAGGGGCGCAAGGATTCCACGGCTCCCAGCGCAAAGGCAAAAGAGTTTTCCGCCGCACAGGCCGCCGGGCGCATGGAGAGCAAGCGCACAATGAAGCGGGAGGCATGGGCGGCCATCTACGAGCGCATTGCCAAGCTGATGCTGGCCTACTGCGACGAGGAACGCTCCGTCCGCGTGGAGACCGCCTCCGGGGACGCGGAGTATGAGGTATTCCGGCGAAAAGACTTTCTGAAGCGGGACAAAGCCGGGAATCTGTACTACGAGGACGGCTTTATTTTTTCCACAGAGGACGCCTCCGCCCTGTCCGAGAACCGGGAGGCCATGTGGCAGAGCATCACACAGCACTATCAGTCCGGCGCCCTGGGAGACCCGACGCAGACGGCAACGCGGGTGATGTACTGGGGGCTGCTGGAAGAACAGGGATACCCCAACGCAGGCGCAATCCGGAAAAAGCTGGAGGATCAGGCGGCAGCGGAAAAGGCGGCGGCAACGGCCGCACAGACGACACAGAATCCGCAGCAGGCAGTGACGCAGCAGCAGGAAGTGCTGCAGATGGGGAAGATGCAATAACGGTTTTGGCATACGCGATAACGTGTTGGCCATACAGAGAAGCAGAAAAGCAGTCGGAGTTCCGACTGCTTTTTTGCGAGGAAAGGACGGAAGCGCAAAAATGAAAAATCGGAAAATGTGCAATTTGGCGAGGGAAATATCATGTACACTTTTTGCAGGATGTAAAAACCACGCAGGACAACAGCGGAAAAATGTCAAATCCAACGGAAGGGAGGGCGAAAAAATGGACAACAAGGGCAACCCCTACGAGGGCAAGTTTACCAACGTCGGAACCCAGGTGATTCCGGCGGCGTACCAAAGACCCACCACGCCGAGTCCGCAGAAGAGCACGGGAACCGATCTCAGAAGCGGAGGCAAGAAAACGAGTAAGTAAGCGCTTGTGCGCGGAAAGGATGCAAAAATGGAAAAATCGGAAATTTACGCGGCGCTGGGGCTGGAAATGCCGGGCGAAAAGCAGGAGGTCGCGGATCCTGACGGCGGCGCGGAAACCAAAGGCGAAAAAGAGCAGGAACCCGCCGAGCCTGAGACTGTTGCCGAAGCGGAAGACGGGGAGGGCGGCGAAGAACAGCCGCACCAGGAGCCGGAACAGGACGAGGAACCCCCGGAGGACGAAGACGGCGGACAGCCGCATCCTGAACAAAAGCCCGGGCAGATGGACAAAAAGGAGCGGGCGCAGCAGGCCAAGGCCAGACGGGAGCGGGAAAAGCAGCAGGCCGTGGAGGCCGCAAGGCAGGAGGAACGAAAGGCCGCTGACGAGCGGATCGCGGAGATCTTCCAAAAGACCGGCATGACCAACCGCTACCGGGACAACAAGCCCATCCAGACCATGGAGGACTACCGACAGTGGCAGGCCGACGCGGACGCCGCCGCTACCAGCAAGCGCTTGGCAAGCGGGACGATGACCCCGGAGGATTTGCAGCGCGCCGTGGACAACTCCCCCGCCATGCAGCAGGCACAGAAAATCGTGGAGCAGTCCGAGGCGCTCCGACGCCAACAGCAGCAGGAGCAGGAACAGAAGATCATTCGGGAGGAGCTGGAGAGTATCCACAAGCTGGATCCGTCCGTATCCGATCTGAACGACATTCTGGCGCTGCCCACCGGAGAACACTTCCGGGCGCTGGTGGAACACAACGGAATGAGCTTTCTGGACGCCTTTAAGCTGGCGAACTACGACCGGCTGGTGCAGGTGCAGCAGAAAGCGGCCACGGAGAGCGCCATGCGAAACCGCCACAGCAAGGATCACTTGCAAGGCGTCACCTCCGGCGCGTCCGCAGGCGTGGATGTTCCGGCGCAGACCATGAAAATGTACCGCCTGCTCCGCCCGGACATGACAGACGAAGATATCAGAAGCGAGTACCGAAAGCGGCACCCGCATGGATGAACGGCAGGGCACGCGCCCTGCAAGATGAACAAGAAAGGATGAAAAATTATGTTTGTACCCCACAGCTACGACGGCTCCATGACGCCGGACAGCTTTGAGTATCACACGCCCGCAAAGGCGGCTGAAATCGATGTGGGCATGGCGCTGGCCTATGCTGCCGGCGTGCTGACAATCGCAACCGGCAGCACGGCGCCGGAATACATCGCCATGCAGGAATCCCCGGCAGGGGAAGAAACCAGAATTGCCGTCATCCGTGTACAGGACGGCACCGTATATGAAACCACGCTGGGCGAAGCAATCGCAGACATCGCCGAGGGAAAAAGCTACTGCCTGGACACCACAGGCATGATGCTCGCAAAGCCGGCGCAGAACACGGACGCCGTTTTTGCCAAGGTCGTCAGCTTTGACGGCACGGCGGCAGGCGACAAGGTTCGCGTGAGATTCTAAGAAAGGAGAAAAATCATATGGCAAGCGTAATTCTTTCGGAAGCCTCCGGCCAGCTTAAAGCCCTGTACGGCGACATTCAGGACCCGCTGGCTTCCTACATTGAACACAAGGCAGAGGACATCGAAGCGGAGGAATCGGTATGCTTCAAGGTCTTTGACAAGCGCAAGAGCACACACTACGCCGAAAACTACCGCAGCGAGACGGAAATGGCCGACATGCTTCCCGTGGGTGAAAACGGGGATTATCCCAGCACCGGCTATCAGGAGGGGTATGACAAGACCATCAACAACATGACCTTCAAAAACAGCTTTGCAATTTCCCGAGAGATGATGGACGACAACATCCTGACCTCCATCGGGAAAAAGCCGGACAAGCTGCTGCGCTCCTACTACAGAGGACGCTGCCGCAACATGGCCGCCGCCATCGGAAACGCACTGCAGGGGAACACCAGCTTCAAGGTAAATGGGTTCGAGTTCTCCACCGTCTGCGCAGACGGCAGCTGCGTATTCTCCAAGAACCACAAGCCCAAGATCTCCGGCAAGGTGCAGAGCAACCTGTTTGCGGACGAATTTTCCGCAGACGCGCTGTTTGCCGCCATCACGAAAATGCAGAATTTCAAGGACGAGAACGGCAACACCCTGAGCCTGTGCCCCGACACCATCATCATCCCCAACAACAATGCCGCGCTGAAAAAGAGCGTGATTCAGGCCATTGCATCCATCAAGGAGGCGGACAGCGCCAACAACGCCATCAACCCGCTGTTCGGGCAGCTGGACATTGTGACCTGGGGCTATCTCAACGACTACATCGGGGGACTCAACGCGCCGTGGATCCTGTTCGATTCCAAGTACAACGCAGAAAACGACGGCAATATCTACCAGGAGCGCACCGATCTGGAGATTCGCTCCGAGCTGGGCGGAAACGACGCGAATATCTGGAAGGGCTATGCCAGATACGGCTTCGGCTTCGTGGACTTCCGGCAGATGCTGGCGGGCGGAATTTCCGGCGGCTCTGCGCTTTAATTCGGATTCTGCCCGGGGGCAGCCCCTCCGGGCAGATTTGCGCAATCAGGACAGGAGGAATGGAGCATGACAGGAACAGAAGCCATACAGATTGCAGACGAGCTGGTGGTAAATCCGTTCTCAGCTTCCGTGAAGCTGATGCTGTTAAACCAGATCGAGGCAAAAATCCAA
>JAQYBZ010000118.1 GCA_029003235.1 Bacillota bacterium | reverse complement strand
GTAGGCGGCCCCGAGGCGCTGCACCGCCGGGAGATCGCTCTGGCACGCCGGTTTTACGAGGGCGTGTCCGGTCTGGACGGAGTGACGGTCTACGGTGATTTTTCCTCCTGGGAGCGCGCTCCCATCGTCACCCTGAATCTGTGCGACTACGATTCCGGCAAGGTAGCCGACGCGCTTGCCGAAGAGTTTGGCATTGCCACCCGCAGCGGCGCCCACTGCGCCCCAAGGATGCATGAAGCGCTGGGCACCACGGCGCAGGGTGCGGTGCGCTTCAGTTTTTCCTGGTTCAACACGGAACAGGAGGCGGACAGTGCCATCGCTGCCGTCCGCTCTCTGGCGGAGTGACAAAAACGCAATGGCCTGCATGGTCATTGCGTTTTTGTGTCTCTCAGGCACGGTCGGGAAGACAGGAAAAAATCTTTTCCGCCGCCTCCGGGCTGACGCAGGAAGCCTCAATCAGCACATCCCGGCTTTGTCCGTCGAAGCAGCCGTGCTTGCGGCTCACCTGCCGGGCAATAGTACTCTTTCCGGTGCAGTTCTCTCCAAAAATTCCAATGACCATACGATTCCCTCTACTTTCTGCACTCTTCCGTGACCTGCTCCCGGAGCAGCCGCATGGGCTGACTGTCCAGATCTCTGGGATAGGAGCAGTCCGTCAGATCAAATTCCCGCAAGGTGCTGTCGGAATGAAGCACCACGATCTTCTGCCCCAGCAGCAGCGCCTCCTCCAACTGGTGGGTCACCAGCACGATGGTACGCGGCATTTTCTCCTGCAGCCGCAGCAGCTCTGTCTGCAGCTCCGCCCGCGTGATAAAATCCAGAGATGCAAAGGGCTCGTCCATCAAAAGCAGTTGCGCCTGACTGGCCAGCACCCGCGCCAGACCGAGACGCTGCTTCATGCCCGTGGACAGCTCCACGGGTGTCAGATCGGCATAGTCCTGAAGCCCCACCATGCGCACATAGTCCTCCGACAGCGCCAGCCGTTCCTCCGGGGTGCGCCCCACGCCCGCTGCCATAGCCACGTTGCGCAGAACGCTTGTCCATGTGATCACATAGGGGTCTGGGCTGAGCAGCACACTGCGCCAGCCCTCCGGCAGGGTGATCTCTCCCTTGTCCGGCGCATCCTGTCCGGCCAGCATCCGCAGCAGCGTGCTTTTACCGCAGCCGCTGCGCCCCACGATCACGCTCAGGCGGCCAATGGGGAAGCTGACGCTCACATCCCGCAGCACCGTCCACGTCCGCGACGGCCGCGCCTCGTGGTCAATCAGAATGTCGGTGCTGTGGGTGGTATAAGATTTATTGACATGGGAAACCGTAATGTCGTTCATGGTCTTTCTCTCCTGTGTTGATGCTCCTTTGTATTCTAGCAGAATCCGCGCTTTTTTGCAACCCGCCCCCAGATCCGTACAGCCTTGACACTCAGGCGGCGTCTGGGGTAAAATGAAAATAGGATATGGGAAAGGATGATCTTTATGAAAGATTTTGAAGTTTTGGTAGAACGGATCAATCCCTGCGGAGGCAGCGACCACAGTTCCAGGGAGCTGCGCGAGGTGCAGGCCGACAGCCCGGAGGCCTATGTCCACGCCGACTGTCCCTGGCCCATCATTGACCAGTCCGCCGACGCCCACGGCAATCCGGTCATTACAGCCAGCGACGGCCGGGGCTATCTGGTCAGATACACCTTTACGGACTGATCTTCCCGGAGGGCGAAAAAGGCCATGAGAAAAACCTGTATTATCATCTCCGGCGGAGAGGCGTCGCCCATTCCTCCCCGGCGTCCGGGCGATCTGGTCATTGCCTGCGACCGGGGCTATGTCCATGCCCGGGCGGCGGGCGTGCGCTGTGATCTGCTCATCAGCGACTTCGACTCCTACACGGGAGACGTAGACCCGGCTGTAGAGACCCTGCGCTACGCTTCGGAAAAGGACGACACGGACACCATGCTGGCCGTTCGCTACGCCGTGGAGCATGGCTGGGAACGGCTGGAGCTGTGCTGCGCGCTGGGCGGACGGCTGGATCACGCCTACGCCAATCTGCAGGCGGCTGCCTATGCCGCCAGAGCGGGGCTTTCCGTGCGCGTATGCGGAAACGAGGACACTGTCTGGTTTCTCCGGGACGGCGCGCTGACGCTGCCCCGGCAGGAGAGCTGTTCCCTGTCTGTCTTTGCATGGTCAGAGACCTGCACGGGCGTGGATATTCACGGCACAAAATACGAGCTGACCGGCAGCGAGCTGACCAACGCCTTTCCTCTGGGGGTCAGCAACCAGTGGCGGCAGCCTCAGGCGCAGATCCGGGTGACCACAGGGCTTTTGATGATCGTTGTTTCCAAATTATAGATTTCTATGGCAAAAGACGGCGCTCTGCGGGAAGCAGAGCGCCGCCTTGGTGGTTTCTATTCTTCCAGCAGGCAGACCGCGTGGCAGGCGATGCCCTCCCCCGCGCCCGTAAAGCCCAGATGCTCCTCGGTGGTGGCCTTGATGTTGACCCGATCGGCGGAAACCTGCAGCATCACCGCCAGATTTGCCGCCATCTGGGGCAAATAGGACGACAGCTTGGGCGCCTGGGCAATGACCGTCACATCCACATTTCCCACCCGGTATCCGGCCTGCTTCAGCCGTTCCATGACGGTCTTCAGCAAACGCATGCTGGAAATACCGGCGTAGGCCGGGTCCGTGTCGGGAAAGAGCTTGCCGATGTCGCCCATGGCCGCCGCGCCCAGCAGGGCGTCCATCACCGCATGGGTCACCACATCGGCATCGGAATGTCCGTCCAGACCCTTTGGATAGGTGACGCGCATACCGCCAAGAATCAGATCCCTGCCCTCCACCAGCCGGTGGACGTCGTAGCCGTGGCCGATTCTCATGGCTCTGCCCTCCCCGCCAGAATTACCTCTGCCAGCTTCAGGTCAGAGGGCGTGGTAATTTTGAGATTCTCCTCACTGCCCTGCGTGATGACCACATTCAGGCCGAACTGTTCCGCCGCGGAGCAGTCGTCCGTAATGGGCAGCGCTTTTTCCACAGCGTTCTGCAGCGCCGCCCGGTAGGTATCATAGTCAAAGACCTGGGGCGTCTGCACCGCGTAAAGGCTGCTGCGCTCCGGTGTGGATTCCACCACGCCGCCGTGCACCACCTTGATGGTGTCCTTCACCGGCACCGCCGGCGCCGCTGCGCCGAATTTGGCAGCCTTGCGCACAGTGTCTGAAATGACTTTGGAAGTGATCAGCGGTCTTGCCCCGTCGTGGATGGCCACAAGGCCGCACTTGCCCGCCAGCCGGTCCAGCCCGAGCCGCACGGATTCCATGCGGCTGTCGCCGCCCCTGACCACCGCTGTCACCTTGGAAAAGCGCTTTTGCACGCAAAGCTGGCTGATCTCGCCGCACAGCTCCTGCCGGGTGACCACGACAATGGTGTCAATGGCGTCGCAGTTCTGGAACGCGGCAATGGTGTGGGCGATGACAGGCTGGCCGCCCAGCGTTGCCATGATTTTGTCCGTACCGTTCATTCTGGTCGCGCTGCCTGCGGCAACGATCACCGCCGCGCAGGTCTTGTTTCTGCGGGCGATGCGCCGCAGCAGTTTTGTCATAGCCATGGTCGTCCTGCCTTTCCGCCGCTGTGTTTTTAATCCCGCAGAGCAGCCGCCAGCAGCCTTGCGCACTGCTCGGCCACCCGCAGGTTGGCAATCTCATTGGGGCTGTGCGTATAACGGATGGGAATGCTCAGACAGCCGGCGGGCACGCCGCCCCGGCTGCGGGAAATCACGCCCGTATCGGTTCCGCCGCCTACCGCCACATAGCGCTGCACGGGGATGTGTTCCTGTTCGGCGCTGCCAAGCAGCAGCTCGCACACAGCCTTGTGGCAGATCGCGCTTCTGTCCTCCAGCTTTACCACAGGCCCCGCGTCAATGGACAGGCCGCCGGTGCGCTTGCCAGGATAGTCGCTGACGCCGCAGACATCCACGGCAATGGCGAAATCCGGGCAGATGGAGAACGCCGCAGCCCCCGCGCCTCTGGTGCCCACTTCTTCCTGCACGGTAAAGGTGCAGAAAATGTCGTTGTCGCTGTCTTGCAGCAGCTCCAGCGCTTTCAGGCACACGGCACAGCCGATGCGGTTGTCCAGATAGGGAGAAATGACTCTGTCTCCGGCAAAACAGGGCGCGCCGTCGTACACTGCCGTGTCGCCCACACTGACCTTCTGCCCCGCCGTGTCCACAAAGAGCTGATCCAGCGTCAGTTCCTTCAAGTCCGTACCCTGCTCATAGCATACCACGCCCACGACGCCGTTTTCAAAGATCACCCGCTGCCCGGCCAGCGCCACAGGAGATACGCCTCCGATCTTGCCGAAGCGGACAAAGCCGTTCTCGTCCACATAGGACGCCACAAGTCCCACCGTGTCCATGTGCGCCGCCACCATAATCCGCTTGCCGTTTCCGTTTTTATGCACCACCAGATTGCCCAGATGATCCTGAGAGATCTGGCCGTAGGGGCGCGCCAGCTCGCTGATGACTTTGGCAACAGCGCCCTCACAGCCGGAGGGTGACACGGGCGCAATGAGTTTTTTCAGCAGTTTATCCATAGGCTTCCTCCAATTTCTCCAAAAAGGCGTCCAGCAGCGCCTTCATATTTTCAAAATCCTTTGTGCTTCCCACGCTGGACGGGCTGTGAATATAGCGCACCGCCGCCGAGATGGCCGCCACCTTGCAGCCGCCGCAGGCGCGCTGAATGACCTGTGCGTCCGTGCCTCCGGCGATTCTGGTCTTTGTCTGCCATGGAATTCCCTTTTCCTCCGCCGTGGCTGCGAGCAGGCGGAACAACTCCCGGTCATAGATAGCGCCGCCGTCCATAAAGGGCAGCACCGGTCCGCCGCCGGGTACGCAGAGCTTCTGCGCGCCCTCCGCCGGAGGCGCATCCGCCGCCGTGGTTCCCTCAATGACCAGCGCAATGTCCGGCCGCAGCCGGAAGCTTGCGCCGAAAGCGCCCCGGCAGCCCACCTCCTCCTGCACCGTAAAGGCAAACCAGGTGTCAAAGGGCAGCTCCCGCTTTAAGGTCTCCAGCAAAATGGCGCAGCCCACACGGTCGTCAATGGCTTTCATGCGCACAAGGCCGCCGGACAGGGCGGTACATTCTCCGCCAAAGCAGCCATAGTCGCCGCAGCTCACCTGCTGCTCCGCCTGCTGCCGGTCTGCGGCGCCAATGTCGATATACAGGCTCTCCAGCTTGGGAACGCTCTTGCGCTCCTCCTTCGTCGTCAGGTGGATTGGCTTCATGCCGATAACGCCGGGGATGCGCCGCGCACCGAGATAGACTTTTTTCCCCAGAGCCACCCGCCGATCCACACCGCCCACAAAGGCGAAACGCAGAAAACCGTCGTCTGTGATGCTCTTGACAATGACGCCCACCTCGTCCATATGGGCGGCCAGCATCACCGTCTGGCGCAGCGTCTTTTTGCCCCGGCGCAGCACCAGCAGGCTGCCGTTGGCGTCCTGAAGGATTTCGTCGGCGTAGGGCTCGGCCTGGGCGCGGATATAGTCGCGCACCTCGTCCTCACAGCCGGAGGGGCCGAACAGGGAGCAGAGCTTTTTTACTGTGTCAATCATTGGCTTCCTCCCCCAATGTCAGAATGTACTGTGCCAGCAGTCTGGCCGTATTTTCAACGTCATCCAGATGCACCGCCTCCATGGGCGTGTGCATATAGCGCAGGGGCAGGCTGACACAGGCGGCGGCAATGCCCTCCCGGCAGATCTGCATCTGCATGCTGTTGGTGCCTGTGTTTCCCTCCAAAATCTCCCGGGTACAGGGAATCTGCTGCTCCTGCGCCGTCTGCATGAGATCCAGAGACATTCTGCGGTTCAGCGTGGGCCCGAAGCCCACAGTGGGACCGCCGCCCAGCGGGAACGTCTGCTCCCGGGGGCTGTCCGGCGTATCCCCAAAGGTCACATCCACGGCAATGCCGTAGTCCGGCATCAGGTTGAAGCAGCCCACCCGCGCGCCCATGCCGGTGCTTTCCTCTTGCAGCGAACCCAGCACACATACGTCCACAGGCAGGGTATGGGGCCGGAGCAGTTCCATGGTTCGCACCAGCACCGCAAAGCAGGCGCGGTCGTCCAGCGCCTTGCCGCAGGCCAGCTTGTCTCCCATCATGAACGGACGGGTGGCATAGACCGCGTAAGTCCCCACGGGAACGTTCTTCTCCGCCTCGTCGGGAGTCATGCCGCAGTCGATATACAGCCTGTCCGCTTCAAAGGGCTTCTCCCGCTCCTGCTGCGTCAGCACATGGGGCGGCAGGCAGCTCACGACGCCATAGACCGGCGGCTGGCTCAGCAACCTGACCTCCAGTCCGGGCAGTAGGCGGGGATCGATGCCCACGGTGGTAAATTTCAGGAACCCTCTGTCTTGGCCGGTGACCCGCAGGCACACCTCGTCCAGATGGGCGTCCAGCAAAACGCACTTTGCCCCCCGCTTTTTGCAGCAGCGGATGCCCACCAGATTGCCCATCACATCCCGCGTCACAGAATCCACATAGGGTCTGAGCAGTTCTGCCGCTGCGTCGGCCGCGCCGGTCTCGTCTCCGGAGGGTCCCGCCGCTTCTGAGAGGGTAAAAATCATTTCTTTCAAATCCATGGCTACAGCTCCATTACGGTTTTTTTGAATTCTCTGCCCCGTACCATAAAATTCTTGAATTTATCAAAAGCCGCGCTGGCCGGGGACAGAAGCACTACATCTCCCGGCTGCGCCAGCGACGCCGCCTTGCGGATGGCCTCATAGAAATCCTCCACGGAGAAAATGGCCGGTTCTCCCGGACGGTAGCCCGGCGCAGTCTCCGCTGCCGCCCGGATCTTGCCTCCGGTGGCGCCCGTGGTAATCAGAATTTTCACATGCTCCACCAGTTCCGGCCCCAGCACGTCGTAGGGAATGTGCTTGTCATAGCCCCCGGCAATGAGGATCACCTTTTGACGGAAGCTGCGCAGGCCGGCAATGGTGCGGCTGGGGCTGGAGGCAATGGAGTCGTTGTAATACTGCACGCCGTCCTTGACCCGCACCAGCTCGATGCGGTGTTCCACGCCCCCAAAGGTGCGCGCCACCTGCCGGATGTTCTCGTCGGACACGGCGTCCCCCACGGCAGCAATGGCGGCCATGTAGTTTTCCACATTGTGCAGCCCCGGCAGAAGAATGTCCTTCTGTTCCATGAGCTTGTCCGTCCGCCCGTCCCCAATACGCCAGATCGCCCCGTCCCGGAGAAAAACGCCCCGCTCCGGCACAGCCTGCCGGGAAAACTTCAGCACCTGTCCTGCCGCCTTTTTGGCAAAGGCATTGGTGATTTTGTTGTCCATATTGACGATCAGGGTATCCCCGGCGGTCTGATGCAGGAAGATGTTCTCCTTGGCCTGAATGTATTCGTCCATATCCCGGTGGATGTCCAGATGGTTGGGCGCAAGGTTGGTCACCACGGCAATGTGGCTGCTGCAGGGGAAGTCCATAAGCTGGAAGGAGCTGAGCTCCAGCACCACCTTATCCTCCGGCTTCATGGCGTCCGCCTTATCCAGCAGCGGCGTGCCGATGTTGCCTCCCAGCCAGACGCGGTAGCCCTGTTTTTTGTACATCTCCGAGATGAGGGTCGCCGTGGTGGTCTTGCCGTCGGAGCCGGTCACGGCGGTGATCTGGCAGGGGCAGACGGCGAAAAACGCCTCCATCTCAGAGGTCAGCACCGTCCCCTGCTCCTTCAGCGCCAGAAGCTCCGGCCGGC
Source organism: Bacillota bacterium (assembly GCA_029003235.1). GTDB lineage: Bacteria > Bacillota > Clostridia > Oscillospirales > Oscillospiraceae > JAFRPC01. The sequence continues at coordinate 6,528 of JAQYBZ010000118.1, read as the reverse complement.
CGGGGTGCAGCCCCGGCGTGCGGAACGCCACGTCGCCGGACAGTCCGTCCAGATAACCGGCGCCCAAATGGAGTTTGGCGCCCTGCTGCTCCAGTTGGCGCAGCTCGTCGTCCAGTTCGGTGCGTGGGGTCTTGTCACAGCAGGTCACGTCGATGCCGTAGTGCAGCAGCAGCCGCACCAGCGGCCGGTTGCTGACGCCCACGCCCAGCACAAGCACCCGTTTGCCCCGCAGGGCGGCAAAATAAGCATCCAGCCGAGATTCCATTACCTTGTCCTCTTTTCCCTTTATACGGTATCCTCCGCAAGAGCCGGGTCTGCCCATGTGTAAAGGAACGCCCGGCCAATCGGATTTTTGAAAACATTATGTGTTTCACTCAGGCGGCAGACCGCAGCACAGTCCGCTTAAGCTGCCGCTTTTTGCCATAAGTAGTATTTATTATACCGCGCCGGCACTTCATTTGCAACGGCTTTCCCGCAGGGTGCAAAAGAATTCCCTGCGGACGGTAATTATTTTTCGTTATTTTTTCAATAATATCACGATTTCACTTTCATTCCCGTGACGTCTATGGTATAATTTAATCCGTAAATATCGAAATATCCGAGAAATGATCCTGACCCATTTTCAACAAAACACAGGAGGCTGACCGTATGAGCAACGTTGGCAAGGGCGTAGCCCGTGTGGATGCGTTCGACAAAGCGACCGGCAGAACCAAATACACCGACGATCTGTGCGACAAAAACGCGCTGATCATCCGCGTTGTCCGTTCCACCATCGCCCACGGCTACGTAAAATCCGTTGACACTTCCGAAGCAGAAAAAGTGCCCGGCGTGGTGAAAATCTTCACCTGCTTTGACGTGCCGGACATCAAGTTCCCCACCGCAGGCCACCCCTGGTCTGTGGAAGCCGCCCATCAGGACGTGGCTGACCGCCGCCTGCTGAACCGGCATGTTCGCTATTACGGCGACGACGTGGCCGCCGTGGTGGCCGAAGACGAAGTGGCCGCCGCCCAGGCCGCCCGCAAGATCAAGGTGGAATACGAAGAGCTGCCCTTTGTCCTTGACCAGATGGAGGCCATGAAAGAGGGCGCGCCCGTTCTCCACAAGGACTATCCCGACAATATCCTCAAGCACACCTCTTTCCGCAACGGCAACTATGCCGAGGCCATCAAAGAGCCGGGGCTGATCTGTGTGGACAAGTGGTACGACACCTCCACCGTTCAGCACTGCCACATTGAGAACTTTATCTGCTTTGCCAAGGAGGAGGACGGCAAGATCGTCATTACCTCCTCCACCCAGATTCCCCACATCGTGCGCCGCACCGTGGGACAGGCGCTGGGTATGCCCTGGGGCAAGATTCGCGTCATCAAGCCCTACATTGGCGGCGGCTTCGGCGATAAGCAGGACACCCTGTACGAGCCGCTGTGCGCCTGGGTCTGCACCCAGTTGGGCGGCCGTCTTGTGAAGCTGGATATTCCCAGAGAGGACACCTTCGTAAGCTGCCGCGTGCGTCACTCCATCCGCTTCCATATGATCTCCTGGCTGCGCCCCGACGGTACCTTTGTGGCTCGTAAGGTAGAGATGTTCTCCAATCAGGGCGCCTATGCCTCCCACGGCCACAGCATTGCCGCCAAGGGCCTCGGCTCCTTCCCACAGATGTATCCCTGCCCCAACTTCGATGGCGACGCCTACACTATCTTCACCAACATCTCCACTGCCGGTGCCATGCGCGGCTACGGAATGCCCCAGGCCACCTGGGCAGGCGAATGTCACATTGAGGACATCTGCAAGGAACTGGGCATGGATTCTCTGGAATTCCGCAGAAAGCACATTATGCCCGTGGGCTATAAGGACGGCTTCTCCAAGAACGAAAACTACTACGATTCCTTTAACCAGTGCTTCGACAAGGCTGTGGCCTACATGGACTACAACCGCAAGCACGCCGAATACGCCAAGCAGACCGGCCCCATCCGCAAGGGCATCGGCATTGCTCCCTTCTGGTACAATACCGCCGTTTGGCCCATTTCGCTGGAACATTCCTCCTGCCGTATGGTGCTCAACCAGGACGGCTCCATTCAGGTGCAGGTAGGCGAGACTGAAATCGGTCAGGGCGCCGATACGGCCTATGCCCAGATGGCCGCCGACGTCATCGGCATCAAGGACTATCGGGACGTACACGTCATCTCCTGTCAGGACACAGACGTGACCCCCTTCGGCCTTGGCGCTTACGCCTCCCGGCAGACCTATGTGGTGGGCTTCTCCATCACCCAGACCGGCACCATTCTCAAGCAGAAGATCCTGGACTACGCCAAGGAGCTGACCCGCTGCCCCATTTCCAATATGGACATCATTGACAGCAACATTGTGCGCACCACCGACGGCAGGATCCTGCTGAGCCTGCAGGAGCTGGCCACCGAGGCCTTCTACAGCCTGTCTCACAGCGAACATATCACCGCCGAGTCTACTTACCAGATCAAGAACAACGCCTACTCCTTCGGCTGCTGCTGCGCCGAGGTCACCGTGGATATTCCCATGTGCCGGGTCACGGTGGACAAGATCATCAACGTCCACGACTGCGGCAAGCTTATCAATCCCAAGCTGGCGGAGGCGCAGGTGCACGGCGGTATCTCCATGGGCATTGGCTACGGCCTGAGCGAAAAGCTCATGTTTGACCCCAAGACCGGCAAGCCTCTGAACAACAACCTGCTGGACTACAAGCTCTCCACCATGATGGATCATCCCCATCTGGAGGCCGAGTTCGTACAGAACCCCGAACCCACCAACCCCTTCGGCACCAAGGCGCTGGGCGAGCCGCCCACATGCCCTGTGGCGCCCGCCATCCGCAACGCCATCCTCAACGCCACCGGCGTGGCCATCGACAACGCGCCCGCCCGTCCCGAGGAGCTGTTCAAGCGTTTCACCGAAGAGGGTCTGATTCATGATCCGTGGACACAGGAGGGAAAATAAGCCATGTATGATATGAAAGAATACTATGAGTCCCAGAGCGTGGAGGACGCCATCCGGCTTCGGCTGGAGCATCCTCAGGCTCACATCATTGCAGGCGGCTCCGATGTGCTGGTGCAGATGCGGGAGGGCAAGCGCGCCGGGGTGGAACTGATCTCCATCTATATGCTCGACGAGCTGCGGGGCGTCAGCATCGACGAGGAAGAAAATATCCGCATTGGCAGCCTGACCAGCTTTTCCCACATCACCAAAGACCCCATCATTCAAAAATATATCAACGTGCTGGGCGAGGCCGTAGATCAGGTGGGCGGCCCCCAGATCCGCAACATTGGCACCATCGGCGGCAACACCTGCAACGGCGTTACCTCCGCCGATTCCGCCTCCACCCTGTTCGCGTGGGAGGCCATTGTGGAGCTGACCGGCCCCAACGGCAAGCGCCGGGTTCCCATCCGGGATTTCTACCTGAAGGCAAAGCAGGTGGACATCCGCGAGGGCGAAATTCAGACGGCCATTCTCATCCCCAAGGAAAGCTACGACCGTACTTACGGCTACTACATCAAATACGCCATGCGAAACGCGCTGGACATCGCCACCAACGGCTGCTCCGTCAACGTCCGCCTGTCGCCGGACAAAAAGACCTTTGAGCGCGTCCGTATCGCCTATGGCGTGGCAGGCCCCATCCCCATGCGGGCGCCCAAGGCCGAGGCAAGCATCAACGGCCAGCCCGTAACCGCAGAAGTGGCCGAGACCTTTGCACGGACCGTCCTGCAGGACATCAACCCCAGAGATAGCTGGCGTGCCTCCAAGGCGTTCCGTCAGCACATCGCGGTGGAATCCGCCAGACGCTGTCTGGCCGAATCCGTCAGACTTTCGGGAGGTGAGCTGTAATGCAGAACCAGTACAAGCTTCTGAAGTTTAATCTGAACGGCAAGGACGTCACCACCATGATCGACGTCCGGGAGAGTCTGACCGATCTGCTGCGCAACGATTTCCGTCTGACCTCTGTAAAGAAAGGCTGTGAGGTGGGCGAGTGCGGCGCCTGCAACGTCCTGATCAACGGCGAGGCCTTTAACTCCTGCATCTATCTGGCCGCCTGGGTCGAGGGCAAAAGCGTGCGGACACTGGAAAGCCTCATGGGTCCCAACGGCGAGCTCAGTGACATTCAGCAGGCCTTTATTGACGAGGCCGCCATCCAGTGCGGTTTCTGCACTCCCGGCTTTATTATGTCCGCCGTGGAGATTCTGGAATCCAATAAGCTGTATACCGACGCGGAGCTTCGCAAACTGCTCTCCGGTCACCTGTGCCGCTGTACCGGCTACGAAAACATCATTCGCGCCGTCAAGAAGACCATGTACAAGCGTCAGGGGAAGGAATATGTGGAAGAATAATCTGCGGCCAAAGCTGACAGTACAGTTCTACACCCAGGATAAGTGCTTTGGCCCCGGCGTGGCGCTGCTGCTGTCCAGAGTACAGGAGCATCACTCCCTGCGCGCAGCCGCCATGTCCGTGGGTATGGCCTATTCCAAGGCATGGACGATCATGAAGCACGCAGAACAGGAACTGGGTATGCGCCTTCTGAATTCCACCACCGGTGGAAAAAGGGGCGGCGGTGCCACTCTGACCCTGGAGGGTGAACGTCTGTTGGCGGATTATACAGATTATGTCAATCAGCTAAACGCCCACAGCGAAGCGCTGTTTCAGGAGAAATTCTCCTGGCTGACGGAATAAAACCGAAACTGCGGCAAAACGGGCGAACTGTTTTGCCGCAGCTTTCTTTCAATGGGAGGCAACCATGAACTTTGCCGGTACACTGCACATCTCCAAAGGCGTCACCGCCGTCATCGGCAGCGGCGGAAAAACCACGCTCCTGCATCAACTGGCGCAGGAGCTGTCCGCCGATGGCACCGTGGTGGTATGCACCACCACCCATATGCTTCCGTCGCAGACCCTGCCATGGCTGGACACACCGGATAAGCGGGAGATCGGAGAATCACTCATGCAACATCCGGCCATTCAGGTGGGGCGTTTGCTGCCCAACGGCAAGCTGGCCGCCTGTTCCCTGTCCTGCGCCGCTCTGTCCGGCTTGGCGGACTATGTGTTGGTGGAGGCCGACGGCGCCAAGCGGCTGCCTCTGAAAGCCCACGCCGGATTTGAGCCGGTGATCCCTGAAAGCGCCAGGCTGACCATCTGTGTGGCTGGCGCTTCCGGTTTCGGCCAGCCCATCGCGCAGGCAGTCCACCGCCCGGAGATCTTTTGCCGCCTGACCGGCGCATCGCCGGACGACGATGCCGCCGCTCCCCTTGTGGGCGCCGCCTTAGAGGCGGAGGCCTTGGCGGATATATATTATGTAAACCAAATCGACGAGCCGTTCCAGCTTGCCCAAGCCGCCGCCCTGGCCGCCCAACTGCGCCGCCCTACCTATGCCGGCAGTCTGCACGCAGGCACCATACAGCCCGTCCCCTAGCAAGCCGACGCTTTGGTGAACCTGCTCACCGTTGGCGTCCACGAGGATATATTGCAAACCTGCCGAGAAAAATTGGCAGGTTTTTTCCTTGGTTTACTATGGTCATTCACAGTCAAATCGCCGTCAGGCACTGTCAAAACAGTTCTGACGGCGATTTTCCGGTTACAGGCTTTTGAGCCACTGTTTGAGCTGCTGCAGCAGCTCCAAGGCGCGGAATTTCAGCTCCACTGTGGTCTGCTGGCCGGTAAGCAGGTCGGTCTGCTCCTGAGAGAAGCCTGCGGCAGCGGCGGCCTGCTCCATCTCGTCGGTGGTCGCGGGCAGGCAGAGCGCCGGAAAGGCCACACACCACCAGTTATGCCCCACCCCTGCGCCGATGGCCACAGACAATGACGTATAGCGCCCAGCAGGCAGGGAGAAGGTCTCATAGTCCCGCCGTGGAAACTCCTCCTGTCCCAGCCGGACAGATACGGAAGCATTGCACCCCTCTTGCCGCAGAACCTCCTCTGCCGCCGCCTGCAAGGCAGACAAGTGCTCAGACAATACGGCAGCAGCCTGCGCAGGGGATGTGCAGGCTGCGGTCAACTCCGTGACCTGCTTTAGAATCCCGTCCCGTACTGCCAGCTTCAGGGACTGATCTGCCTGGGAATCGGAATTGGCGCGCACGTGCAGGCGGATAAGCTGATCCGCCAACTGCCGCTGTTCCAGCGCCGCCGAAGCGGCAAACAGCCCTGTCGCCATGAGTGCGGTCGCTGCAAAAAGAGCAAAGACTCTGCGTAACATACGAAAAACACCGTCCATATGTAAGATACTTACAATATGGACGGCGTTTTTCTTTTTTATACCAAATTCCGTAAAAACGTTCCAACGTTTTTATTCGGCGGGCACTATATCGTCTGCTGCCCCCATATTTCACGCGGGGGAATTTGCCATACAATACTGATTGTTGCAAATTCTAAGGGATCTGCAAGCCTCACAAGCATCTGCCGGAAACATTCCGTGCCGTAAAGACCCGGGGATACCTGACGGCCATAGCCGCCGCAGCCGCGTCCGCCGCAGCGCGTCCGTCAAAGACGCCGAAAACCACAGAGCCGGTTCCCGTCAGG
>JAQYBZ010000117.1 GCA_029003235.1 Bacillota bacterium | reverse complement strand
GCGCCGGAATATCATAGAATTTAATTTTGTCCTGTAAATACAGTCCTACCGCCGCCTCGTTGGCGGCGTTCATCACCGAACAGGCCGTGCCCCCGGTTCTGGCCGTCTGCATGGCCAGCTTGAGGCAGGGGAAGGTCTCCAAATCGGGAGCCGCAAATTCCAGCGCGCCGCAGTGGAGCAGATCCAGCCCCGGCGCCGGATTTTCCAGTCGGTCGGGATAGGTCAGGGCAAGCTGGATGGGGATGCGCATATCCGGAACCCCCAACTGCGCCAGCACCGCACCGTCCGTAAACTCCACCAGAGAGTGGACGACGCTCTGGCGGTGAATGACCACGTCCACCCTGTCGGCCTCCATACCGTACAGGCGCATGGCCTCGATGACCTCCAGTCCCTTGTTCATAAGGGTGGCACAGTCAATGGTAATCTTCGCCCCCATTTTCCAGTTGGGATGCGCCAGCGCCGCCTGCTTTCCCACCTGTTCCAGTTCCTGCCGGGTCTTGCCGAAGAAAGGCCCTCCGGAGCAGGTAAGGATCAGCCTGCGCACCTGGCTCTTGTCCCGGCAACCCATGAGACACTGAAAAATGGCCGAATGTTCCGAGTCCACGGGGATGATCCGGGCGCCGTAGGTCTCCGCCGCAGCCATGACCAGCTCCCCGGCGCAGACCAGCGTTTCCTTGTTGGCAAGGCCGATGCGCTTGCCCTGACGGATGGCCGTCAGCGTGGGCTTGAGCCCCACCGTGCCCACGACGGCGGTAATCACCGTGTCGGCCTGGGGCATCCCGGCGGCCTGCAGCAGCCCCTGCTCGCCGTAAAGCACCCGGATGTCCGGCTGCTCCAGCCTGCGCTGTAACTCCTGCGCGGCCTCACGGGTGGCCATGACTGCCAGTTCCGGATGGAACCGGGCGCACTGCTGCGCCATACGCTCCACATTGGTGCCCGCCGTCAGCGCCGAAACCCGGATGGGCAAATGGCTTACCACATCCAGCGTCTGTCTGCCGATGGAGCCGGTGGAGCCCAGAATCACCAGATTTCTTGTCATATCAGCGCACCGCAAAGGGGATGAGCAGCAGCAGAAGCTCCGTCAACGGCGCCACCACCATGGTGCTGTCGAAGCGGTCGAGGATTCCTCCGTGTCCCGGCAGCAGGTTGCCGTAGTCCTTGATCTTCACCTGCCGCTTGATCACCGAGAAGCCCAGATCGCCCAGCATGGAGCCGCCTGCGCCCAGAATCCCGTAGACAACGGCGAAGAAATAGTTGACCCGGAAGTGGAACGCAAACTGCAAAATCACGCCGTAGACGGCCATGGCCGCAATATTGGCCACAACGCCGCCGATGGCGCCCTCTACCGTTTTATTGGGGCTGATGATGGGCGCCAGCTTGCGCTTGCCCATGGCCTTGCCCACAAAATAGGCGCCGGAATCGGCCACCATGGTCAGGATAAAGGCCACAAGGATATAGTACTGGCCGTTTTCCATGCAGCGCAGACGAATCAGCGCCCCCAGCATATAGGGTATGACCGCGCCGGCAAAAATAGCCACACAGACGGAGCGGAATTTCAAACTGGTATGGGCTGCCAGCATTTCGCAGAACAGGGCGGCGAAAAACAGCAGAGCGATGGCCATTCCCAGCACCCGGGAGCAGTCCAGCCAGCTCCACAGGCACAGCGCCACCGCCGAAACCATGGAATAGACCAGTATTCGCACATGGCGCAGCAGGCCGGTGCGCCACAAAAGCTCGTAGGCGCCGATGGCGCACATGACCGCCACCAGAATGGCCGTGGCCACAGGGGGCAGCGCCAGAACGATGACCAGAAGCAGCGGAAGTCCTACCGCCGCAACGAGAATCCTTGTTTTCATTTTTTGACTCCTCCGTATCTTCTGGAACGGTGATTATAGGAAGCAATGGCCTTTTCCAGATCTCTGGCGGTAAAGTCCGGCCAGAGGGTGTCGGTAAAGTAATACTCGGAATAGGCCGACTGCCAAAGCAGGAAGTTGGACGTGCGGATCTCGCCGCTGGGGCGGATGATCAGATCCGGGTCGGGTACACCGGCCGAGTACAGCAGGTCAGAAAACTGCGCCTGCGTCAGCTCCTCCGGCACCGCCTGCCCATCCACGCACTGGCGGGCAAAGCGTCTGGCCGCCCGGAGGATCTCGTCTCTGCCGCCGTAGTTCAGGCAAAAATTCACCTGCACGCCTGCGTACTTTTTGGAGCGCTCCGCCGCCAGTGCCGCCTCCTGCTGAAGCTGGGGCGACAACCGGGACAGATCACCGAAAAAGCAGAAGCGCACCTGATTTTTGTCCATGTCGGCAATGGCCTCGCGCAAATAGCGCTCCAGCAGCTCCATAATGGCGCTGACTTCCTCCTCCGAGCGCTTCCAGTTCTCCGTGGAGAAGGCATAGACCGTCAGGTATTTCAGGCCGATGGATTTGGCGTAATTGGCAATGCGGCGGAAGGTCTCCGCCCCTGCCTTATGCCCCGCTGTCCGGGGCAGACCGCGTTTTTTCGCCCAGCGTCCGTTGCCGTCCATAATAATGGCGATGTGGGCGGGCACGGGTCGCTCCGGCGTCTGGGGATTTTTCTTTTGAAAAAGGCGCATAGAGCCTCCTTGTCCTGGTAAAAAACAGGCAGCCGCCCGTATTTCGTCGGCAGGCTGCCTGTATGCCATATGGGGTTAAATTTCCATCAGTTCCTTGTTCTTGACGGCGCAGGCGTCATCCACCTTTTTGATGTACTTGTCCGTCAGTTCCTGCAGGTCTTTTTCCGCTTTCTTCTGGTCGTCCTCCGTGATCTCGGACTTCTTTTTCAGGTTCTTGATATAGTCCATGGCGTCGCGGCGGATATTGCGGATGGCAACCTTGGAATTTTCGCCGTAGGTTCTCACCTGCTTGGTCAGCTCCTTACGGCGCTCCTCCGTGAGCTGGGGGAAGATCAGGCGGATCACCCGGCCGTCATTCTGGGGGTTGATACCCAGATCGGACATCTGCAGCGCCTTTTCAATGGGCTTGAGCAGAGACGTGTCCCAGGGCTGAATCATCAGGGTTCTTGCGTCGGGGGAAGAGATGGTGCCCACCTGTCCGATGGGCGTGTCGGTGCCGTAGTAGGGCACGGTGATGTGATCCAGCACCCGTGCGTTGGCTCGGCCTGCGCGCACGGCGCCAAAGTCGTCCTGCAGCACCTCCAGTGTCTTGTCCATTTTTCTGGTGAATTCCTTAAAGTCTACCATTTACTTTTCCTCCTTTACAATTGTTCCCAGCTTTTCGCCCATGACAACCCGGAAAATATTCTCCGGCTCCTTGAGGGCGAATACAATAATTGGCATATGATTGTCCATGGAAAGGGATGTGGCCGTAGAATCCATCACGGCCAGATGCTTGGAAAGCACCTCGTCATAGGTGATGGTATCATATTTCACCGCCGCGGGATCCAGATTGGGATCCGCCGAGTACACGCCGTCAATGTTCTTTGCCAGCAAAATGGCATCGGCGTTGATCTCCACCGCCCGCAGAACGGCGCCGGTGTCCGTGGAGAAGAAGGGATTGCCCGTGCCGCAGCCGAAAATCACCACCCGGCCCTTTTCCAGATGGCGGATGGCCTTGCCCCGGATATAGGGTTCGGCAATGCGGTTCATCTCGATGGCGGTCTGCACCCGAACCTCCACCTCGCGCTGCTCCAGACAGTCGGCCAGTGCCAGACAGTTGATCACCGTGGCCAGCATCCCCATATGGTCGGCTCTGGTGCGCTCCATATGGCCGCTGCCGTCCTTGACGCCGCGCCAGAAGTTGCCGCCGCCCACGACGATGCCCACCTGGACGCCCGCCTTTACGCATTGCTTGATGACGTCGCAGACACTGCCGATCACGTCAAAGTCCAGCCCGCGATGGGCGTCGCCGGCCAGTGCCTCTCCGCTGATCTTCAGCAGCACCCGCTTGTACTTCGGTTCATTCAAGGGCACACACTCCTTTATACAGTTCTTTTTTTATTTTATCTTATTTTCTCCCATTTGACAACTATAATTTCCGGATTTGTGCCGGGGTTTTTTATTTCCCCGCCGG
>JAQYBZ010000116.1 GCA_029003235.1 Bacillota bacterium | reverse complement strand
ATACCGGAAGCGCATACCGGCATGACACGGCGTTTGTTGATGTATGAGCCGGAACCGGCCTTTGTTCACTCCCTCTAGGGAACCTCTGAATAATTCGGCAAGAGCTGGTGGCGAGGGATTTTTGCTCAGCCGAAAGTACCGAAATTGCGGGAATACTTTGTGTATTTCCCAATTTCGGTACTGCACGGATGGAGCAAAAGACCCGCCATCCAGCCGCAGACGAATTATTCAGAGGTTCCCTAGGGTTCCTCCGTCGTCTGACCGGTGGCCGCTTCGGTCTGCTCCGTCTCCGCCTCGGTGGGCAGAACGCTGGCGTCGGCCAGGGTGCGGCCGCTGTGGAGGTGGAAGACGTTATCCACGGCGGGCTGCAGATCGCCGATGACGCCCCGGGTGGCCATGACCGCGTAGGATTTGAACAGCACCGGGCAGAGATAGCCCTTGTCCATGACGGACTGGTGCAAATCATAGGCGTTGCCGGAGTTCTCCAGCATATATTTGCACATCTCATAGGTGGCGGCGTCCTGAATCCCGCCGTAGCTCACCTGTCCGTAGGGCTTGAAGAACTCCGACAGATCGAAATTTCCCGACAGGCGCACCTCACCGATGAACATATCAAAGCCGCCCCGGTTGAGCTGGTAGGCGTAGGTATCGGCGTCCACGGCCCTGACCTCCAGCTTCAGGCCGTATTCGGCCATGGCGTCGGCAATAAAGTGCGCCATCTCCACCCGGCTGGCGTCGGCGGAATTGACCAGAATGGTGCCTGTGCTGCCCTTTGCAATTCCCGCGTCCTTCATGGCCTGTCGAAAAGCAGCCTCGTCATAGCCGTACTGCGATGCAAGCTCGCTGTCGTAGAGATTGCTCCGGGGGGAGCAGGGAAGGCAGGCGGCGTCGGCAAAGCCGTTGTAGATCCTGGCCACAATGGTGTCCCGGTCGAGCATATGGGTCACGGCAGCGCGGAAGCTCTGATTGACAAACAGGCCGCTGCCGATATTGAAGCCGATGTACTGCATGACGGTGGTGCTGCAATTCCACAGCTCATAGTCGCAGCGATAGCCCACCGCCGCCGGGGCGTTGAGATCGGCGCAGACCAGCGCCGTATCCCCGAACTCAAAGCTGTCGCGCACCTGGGTGGGGGTCTCGGCGGCTGTCAGGCCGATGGTGGGCTTGTCCACCGCCGGAGCAGCGTCCTGCCACCAGCCGTTATTGCGCACCAGTGTGCCGCCGCTGTCCTCCAGACGGATGGTATACGGGCCGCTGCCCACGGGAACCGCGTCGCCGGTGGTGCCCTCCTTGACAATGGGCACGTCCAGCAGAAGGGGCAGGTTCTCGTAGGGCGTATAGAGCCGGAGGATCACCGTGCGCGTATCCGCCGCTTCCAGCTCATAGATCTGATAGAAGCGCGAGCCGTAGTAGTCGCTGTCCGTGGCCGCCTGCAGAGAGGCCACCACGTCCTGGGCGGTGACGGCGGAGCCGTCGGAGAATCTGGCGTCCTGGCAGAGGGTGACGGTATAGGTCTTTTCGTCGTCGGACACGGAAACCGTGTCGCACAGCACCGGCTCCGGCTCGAACTGGTTGTTGAGAACAAACAGTCCTTCGTAAGCCAGAGAGATCACCGGCCGGTTGGTCAGACACACGCAATCGTAGGGATTGAAGCCGTACTCGGGCACATAGGCAAGGCCAAAGTCCTTGATTCGTTCGGCAGACTCGGTCCGGCTGTTTTCCGGCTGGGTGGTCCGGGTAGGCTGGGCGTCGGTCTCAGGCACTTCCCCGGCGCAGCCGCCCAACAGGCACAGCGCCAGCGCCAGCGCCGTAAGGCGGCGCAGGGTATGTTTCACCGCTGTTCCTCCTTTAACATGATGATGCCGGCAAGGGAGCCTCTCTGGCCGCCCGTCTTGCGGTGGGACCAGAAGCGCTCCGGCTGGCAAGCCGTGCAGTCGGGGCACACGTCAATGTGCCTCACCCCGGCGCGGCGCAGCCACAGCACGTTGAGCTGCTTCAGATCCACATGGAATTTCCCGTTGTGATCGTCTGTGATGGCGCAGGCGGCCTCCTGTCCCAGGGCGTTTACCATGGCCTCCGGCACTTCGGGGCCGGTCTCAAAGCAGCACCGGCCGATGCACGGACCGATGGCCGCCCGAAGCCGGGACGGGTCGGTGCCGAACTCGTCCCGAAGAAGCTGGACACACCGTGCGGCAATGCCCTGCGCCGTACCCCGCCAGCCCGCATGTACGGCGCCGATGGCGTGGTGCGCCGGGTCGTGGAACAAAATGGGGGTGCAGTCGGCGGAAAAGACCGTGAGGGCAACCCCCGGCTCATCGGTGATCAGCCCGTCCCGCTCCGGCAGCACCGGCCGGAACAGGCCGCAGCCCCGATCCTGTCTGCCCACCCGATGCACAATCGCCGTGTGGGTCTGGCGGGTAAAGACCAGATCCTCCGGGGCAAAGCCCACGGCCTGCCCCAGCCGGCGGTAGTTTTCCAAAACGTTCTCCGGCGCGTCTCCCCGGTGGATGCCCAGGTTCAGACTGGACAGGCAGCCTGTGGATACGCCGCCCCGGCGGGTGGAAAAGCAGTGTGCCGTCCCGCCCAGCAGGTCGGAGGTCAGATATTCCGGCGTTTGGTGTACGGTAAAAGCCATATTACATCCTCACAATCCCAACAAGTTCTTCCTCCAGACACCGGTAAAAAGCGCCGATGTGGACGCCGTCCATCAGAGCGTGATGCACCTGCACCGTCAGGGGCATCATGAGCCTGCCCCGCCAGTCGGCCTCGAATTTTCCCCAGGTGAAGCGGGGGTTGGAATCGCTGCCGCAGGCCACGGGCTGGGTCAGGGACGTATAGTGCAGCCAGGGCACAGTGGAGATAAAATACAGTCCCTCGGTCTCGTCGTCGTCCTCGATGCTGGCCTGCTCCCGGCAGGCGCGGCGGGTGCGCTGGGCATAGGCCAGATATTCCTCCAGCCCAAGGTGGTGATACAACGTGCAGTAGCAGTAGGTGTTGTCGGGCAGAAGCTCGATATGGGAGGTGCCGCAGGTGTCATAGGCCACAATGCCCTCGCCCCGGATGCGCAGGCGGAACTCCGGCACCCGGTTGGCGGCCAGCGCCACGGCGTGGAGAAAGGTGAGGTAGAACGAGCAGCCCCGGCTCTTGCAGAACGCCTCCAGCTCCGTCACGTCCACCTGCACCGTCATGCCCACATAGGGAAAGGCCAGAGCGCGGAAATACTCAAAATGTTTCCGACGGGGATAGGTCTGAAGATCAATGGGTCTGCACTCCATGGTGCGCCTCCGTTCTCTGTCTCGTCATCACTTGCCTGCCGCCAGATCCTTGTCCCGGCAGCATTTCTTGTATTTCTTGCCGCTGCCGCAGGGGCAGGGGTCGTTGGGGCCGATCTTGACCTTTTTCACCACAGGCTGGCGCCTGACGGTTTTGTCTCCGCCGCCGCCCTCTGCGGTGACGGTGGCCACCTTTTTGCGCTTCATGTCCTCCTCCGTGCGCAGGCGGAAGGAGAACAGACGGCGCACCGTCTCTTCCTTGATGGCGTTGATCATGCCCTCGAACATCTCGTAGCCCTCGCGCTTATAGGCCACCACCGGGTCGGACTGGCCGTAGGCGCGCAGGCCGATGCCCTGACGCAGATCGCTCATGGCGTCGATCTGATCCATCCAGTATTCGTCCACCACCCGCAGGGTGATAATGCGCTCGATTTCCCGCATGGCGGGCGCGCCGTATTCCGCCTCTTTCCGGGCATAGGTCTGCTCCATGAGGGACAACAGCTTTTCCTTGGCCGTCTTTTTGTCCAGGGCGTTGAGCTCCTCCCGGGTGGGCTTCCATGCGCCCTTGGGGAAGTATTTCCCCTCAAACTGCGAAAGCAGGGCGTCGATTTGGGCGGCGTCCTCCACATAGTCGTTGACGCCGAAGCTGTTTTCCACCTCGGAATCCACCACATAGGCCATCATGGCGGCAATATTCTTCTGCAGATCCTCGCCGTTGAGCACCTGCAGGCGCTGGTCGTAGATGACCTTTCGCTGGGTGTTCATCACGTCGTCGTATTCCAGCACGTTTTTCCGCACCTGATAGTTGCGCCCCTCGATGGTCTTCTGGGCGTTTTCGATGGCGCCGGAGAGGATCTTCGCGTCAATGGGCGTGTCCTCGTCGATGCCCATGGACTCCATCATGCCCTTGATGCGCTCGGAGCCGAACAGGCGCATGAGGTCGTCCTCCATGGACAGGAAGAACCGGCTCTCGCCCGGGTCTCCCTGACGGCCGGAACGGCCGCGGAGCTGATTGTCAATGCGTCGGGATTCATGGCGCTCGGTACCCAGAATGAACAGGCCGCCCGCCTGACGCACCTGCTCTGCCTCGGCGTCCGTGTCCTGCTTGTGCTGCCGGTAAAGGGTCTTGTACTGCTCCCGCACGGCCAGAATCTCCGGGTTGTCGGTCTCGGAATAGGAATTGGCCTCCACCAGCAGTTCCTCGGTCATGCCCTCCTGCTTGCGCAGATCGCTGAGCGCCATGTATTCCGGGTTGCCGCCCAGCACGATGTCCGTGCCGCGTCCGGCCATGTTGGTGGAAATGGTGACGGCGCCCAGCTTGCCGGCCTGCGCCACGATCTGGGCCTCCTTTTCATGGTGCTTGGCGTTGAGCACCACATGGTCGATGCCCTCTTTTTTCAGCAGCTTGGACACCAGCTCGGATTTTTCAATGGAAATGGTGCCCACCAGAACGGGCTGTCCCTTTTCGTGGCACGCTCTGATCTGATTCATCACCGCCCGGAGCTTGCCCGCCTCGGTGCGGTAGACCACGTCGGGGTGATCCACCCGCGCCACGGGCTGGTTGGTGGGGATTTCCACCACATCCAGCGCGTAAATCCCGTTAAATTCCTCCTGCTCGGTCATGGCCGTGCCGGTCATGCCCGACAGCTTCCGGTACAGGCGGAAGAAATTCTGGAAGGTCACGGTGGCAAGGGTCTTGCTCTCGCTGGCCACCTGTACGCCCTCCTTGGCCTCGATGGCCTGATGCAGACCCTCATTGTAGCGTCTGCCGTACATCAGACGGCCGGTGGCCTCGTCCACGATGATGACCTGTCCGTCCTTAACCACATAGTCCACGTCCCGCTTCATAATGCCCCGGGCGCGCATGGCCTGATCGATATAGTGGTTCAAAGAGGCGTTTTCCATGTCGCCCAGATTTTCCACGTTGAAGTATTCTTCGGCCTTTTTGATGCCCGAGGCCGTCAGCCCCACCGTGCGTTCCTTTTCGTCCACATAGTAGTCACAGTTCAGATCGTCGTGGGCTTCCTTTTCGTCGGTGGTGGTAAAGACCTGCTTTTTCAGACGGGAGACAAAGAAATCCGCCATTTCATACATCTTGGAGCTTTCGTCGCCCTTGCCGGAAATGATCAGGGGCGTTCTGGCCTCGTCGATGAGGATGGAGTCCACCTCGTCCACGATGGCGAAGTTATGCCCCCGCTGCACCATGTCCTGCTTGTAAATGGCCATGTTATCCCGCAGATAATCGAAGCCCAGCTCGTTGTTGGTGCAGTAGGTGATGTCTGCGGCATAGGCCTGCCGCCGCTGGTCGGGGGTCATGTCATGGAGAATCAGTCCCACGCTCAGACCCATAAAGCGATAGACCTTGCCCATCCACTCGGAGTCGCGCTTGGCCAGATAGTCGTTGACCGTGACGATATGCACGCCCTTGCCCTCCAGCGCGTTGAGGTAGGCGGGCAGAATGGCCACCAGCGTTTTGCCTTCGCCGGTCTTCATCTCGGCGATGCGTCCCTGATGGAGAATGATGCCGCCGATGAGCTGCACCCGGTAGGGGCGCATACTCAGCACCCGCCACGCGGCCTCCCGCACGGCGGCAAAGGCCTCGGGCAGCAGGTCGTCCAGTGTTTCCCCGGCCTGCAGCCGCTGCTTCAGCCTGGGGGTAATGGCCTTTAATTCCTCGTCGGAGAGCTTCTTGTACGGCTCCTCCAACGCCTCGATTTTGTCCACAATGGGCTTGAGCTTTTTGATCTCCCGCTCAGAGGTGCTGCCGAACAGCTTTTGCAGTAATCCCATGGTATTCCTTTCTCTTCCCGTAGGAAGCAACAAAGCCCTTTTTACTCATTTTGCATTATATCATACTTTCTCCGGTAAAAAAAGTCATAATTGTAAACATTCTTTTTTTCCGCCTTTCTTCCTTGACAGGGGCGGAAAACTGTATTACCATGGAAAAAAATCCATCCCGGAAGGAGCGGGCGCCGCTATGGGTATCTCCGTTATCAAAAAACGCGACGGGCGCATTGTGCCCTTTGACGTGCAGAAGATCACCGAAGCCATTGAAAAATCCTTCCGCGCCACAGAGCCGGAACGGGAAAATTACGAGCTGTCCACCTCTCTGGCGCTGGAGGTCTATACCCTGCTGGAGCTGGAGGACGACCCGGCTCCCACCGTGGAGCATGTGCAGGATCTGGTGGAGCAGGTGCTCATGCGGGAGGGCTACAGCCAGACCGCCAAAAACTACATTCTCTACCGGGAAGCCCGCAGCCGCGCCCGGCAGGGCGTTCTCAGCCCGGCCAGACGGGAAGCCCCCGCCTCTTTGGAGGTGTCCGATCTGCTCCGGGGGCAGGCACTTACGGAGGACGTGCGCCGGTTGGCGGCGTCCATTCTGGACGGTACCTGTCCCACTCAGGTTCCGGCGCTGGACAGTCTGCTGGCTCCGGCGGTGACGGCGCAGTACGGCGTGTGCTACCGCCGCAGTCTGCACCGGACGCTGGAGCTGCTGGCCGGACGGCTGGTGGCGGAGTCCGCCCTGCAATATTACGCCGACACCATTGCCGCCGGCGGCACAGCGGCGGAGCTGCCCCTGAGCGCGGCCTATCTGGAACGGGAGGCCGACCTGATCTGCGGCACCGTAGGCTGCGACCGGGACACGGTGCAAAGCGCCCAGCGCCACGCCGCCGCCTACGCCCTGCAGGACATCCAGCGCATCGGGGAGCACGCCATGTCCCAGTTTTTGTTCTCCCTCAACGCCCCGGGCTGCGCCTATGTGGTGAGCGTACACTACGGCGCGGATCTTTCCCCCGCCGGACGGCTGGTCACCCGCAGCCTTCTGCTGGCCTCGTCCCAGAGCCCGGAGCAAAAGCCCCTGAGCCACCCGGTGCAGGTGTTTCACGCCCTGTCCGGCGTCAGCCGGGAGCCGGACGACCCCAACTATGACCTGTATCAGCTTGCCCGCCAGTGCGCGGCCATCCGGCTGGTTCCGGATTTCTCGTTTCAGCCCGCGCCCTGAGCGCCCGCGGACGCATATCTGCGGCAGTTACCGCCGCCGCTTTTCCCCAAAGGAGAATTTTCATGTTCATACCCCTTTCCCGACCCGCCGGGCACCACCGGCGGGTTGTGTCCTGATGTCCCCGCTTCCGGCGCTGCTGCCAGATTATCTTGCGCTGGCGCTGCTGTACGTTCTGCTCCTGCCCCGGTGGGTCAAGGCAGGCGCCCGCAGCGCCGTTTTGCACAGCGCCCTGTATCTGTACTGCGTCGTCCTTCTGCGCCTGACATTGATGCCGGTGCTCACCGCC
>JAQYBZ010000115.1 GCA_029003235.1 Bacillota bacterium | reverse complement strand
CTTCGGGATGCCGGTGGCGGAGGCGTTGTGCTGCGGCACGCCGGTTGTGGGCTTCCGTGCGGGAGGCCCCGAAAGCGTGGCGCTGCCCCAGTGGTCGGAATTTGTGGACTATGGGAATGTAGACCAACTGGAAAAGATTATTCGGAGCAAATGGCTGTGGGAAAAGACGCCGGAGCGCCGGCATGCCATTGCCGCTCAGGCCGAAGCCGCCTACGATTCCCGGCGCATGGCGCAAGAATATTTTCAGGTCTATGAGACGGTTTTGAAACATGCTGCCGCGTCGGAAAATGGGAGGAAGCAGAAGTGAAAATTACGTTTTTTTCCAACTTTCTTTCCCCGCATCAGGTGCCTTTTTCTCAGGCTATGGCGGAAAACAAAGAGATCGACTACCACTTTGTGGCCACCAGCCAACTGCCGGAGGAATACCGCTTGCTGGGCTATCCCGATGAAGACGGCGCGCATGGATTCTGCCTGACTGCCTACGACAGCGCGGAAAACCGGGAAAAGGCGCTGGAACTGGCAAGAACCAGCGATGTGATTCTCATCGGCAGCGCACCGAAGGAATACAGCCGCGAAGGCATCGCGGCCGGCGCTATGGTGCTGCGTTATTCCGAACGCCTGCTCAAGGATCGCCAGTACGCGGTGCTGCCGCCGAAAAAATTTGCGGGAATCTGGCTGCGCTATCTGCATACGGCAGCCAAGCCGGTCTATCTGCTGTGCGCCAGTGCCTATACGGCGGCAGATTACGCCAAGGCGGGGGCTTTCGGCCACAAGGCGTACAAGTGGGGCTACTTTCCCCAGACGAGGCACTATGAATTACAGACCCTTATGGACAGCAAGCAGGCCGCGTCCCTGCTGTGGTGCGGCCGCCTCATTCGGTGGAAGCATCCGGAACTGGCGGTGAAAACGGCTGCGCGGCTGCGCCGGGAGGGTGTTCCCTTTACCCTGAAAATCATTGGCAACGGCGAGCTGGAGCAGCCCCTGCGCCGGATGATCGACGAAGAAAAGCTGTCCGACTGCGTTTTTCTGCTTGGCGCCATGTCACCGGAGCAGGTGCGGGAGCAGATGGAGCAGGCGCAAATCTTCCTGTTTCCCTCGGATTTCCATGAGGGCTGGGGGGCGGTGCTCAACGAGAGCATGAACAGCGGCTGCGCCGTGGTGGCCAGCCATGCACCCGGCTCCGTGCCCTATCTGCTCAAAAACGGGGAAAACGGGCTTATATACGAAAACGGAGACGAAGACGCCTTTTACCGTAAGGTCAGATACCTGCTGGAGCATCCACAGCGCTGCCGCAGTCTGGGCGCCAACGCCTACCGCACCGTTACGGAGCTGTGGAACGCCGAGACGGCGGCACAGAGGCTTTCGTGCCTGATCGGAGAGTTAAAGCGCAGCGGCCGGTGTGAACTGTATGCCGACGGGCCGTGCAGTCCTGCGCAAAAGCTGAAGAATAACTGGTTTGAGGAAGCAAAAAATGCTGCGGACGATACTGAAAAATAGGGTGGTTGCCAACGCCGGCTGGCTGATCGCGGGCAAGGTTGCCCAAATGCTCATCAGCTTTGTGGTGGGGCTGCTGACTGCCAGATACCTGGGGCCGTCCAACTATGGGCTGATCAATTACGCAGGAGCCTATACCGCATTTTTTGCCTCCGTCTGCACCCTGGGCATCAATTCGGTGCTGGTCAAGGAGCTGCTGGATCATCCGCAGCAGGAGGGAGAGCTGCTGGGAACGTCGCTGTTGCTGCGCGCCGTTTCCAGCGTGCTGTCGGCGCTGATGATGATCGGCATTTCCGCCGTGGCGGATGCCGACGAGCCGACCACATTTCTGGTGGTGGTTCTGACCAGTCTGGTGCTTCTGTTTCAGATTTTTGACACGTTTCAGTATTGGTTTCAGGCCAAGCTCAAATCCAAGGTAACGGCTGTGGCCTCCCTTGTGGCCTATTCCTGTACTGCTGCCTATAAAATTTTCCTGCTGGCCACGGGCAAGAGCGTAGTATGGTTCGCCCTGGCCACGTCACTGGACTATTTCTGCTATGGAGCACTGCTGCTGTTGGGGTACTGGAGTCTGCACGGTATGCGCCTGTGCGCTTCCAAAGCCTGCGCAAAGCGGCTGCTCAAAAGCAGTCACCATTTCATCCTGCCGGGGCTTATGGTGGCCATTTACGGCTACACGGACAAAATCATGCTCAAGCTCATGCTGACCGAGACGGAAACGGGCTATTATTCCACCGCCGTGGCGCTGTGCAGCATTTGGAATTTTGTCCTGGCGGCGGTCATCGATTCCGTGTTTCCCACTATTATGGAGGCACACGGCAAGGACGATGCCCTCTATCTGCGGCGCAACCGGCAGCTCTACGCCTTTGTGTTCTATCTTTCTGCGGTGGTATCCGTGGTTTTCACCCTGCTGGGGGAACCCATCATCGGTCTGCTGTACGGCCAGCAGTATCTGCCGGCGGCGGCGCCCCTGCGGGTGATCACATGGTACACGGCCTTTTCCTATCTGGGCGCAGCAAGAAACGCATGGGTGGTCTGCGAGAAAAAGCAGAGTTCTCTCAAATATCTCTATGCCGCATCGGCACTGCTCAACGTGGCAATGAATTTCCTGCTGATCCCCGGTCTGGGTGCCACGGGCGCAGCCATCGCGTCTCTGGCCACACAGGTCAGTTCCGTTTTCCTGTTCCCCCTCCTGTTCCGCCCCTATCGGCAGAACACCAAACTGATGCTGCAGGCCATTGCCCTGCGGGGTGTTTTTCCCGGCAGGCGAAAAACGAAAGAATCCGAATAATTGGCGACTTTTCATACAGAGGTGAGCGACCAATGACAGAGTGTCAGAAAATTATTCTGTCTCTCATAAGAAACAGCGTCCTGCCCGGGCATGAGGCACTGCCGGAGGACTGCGACTGGAGCGCGGTCTATCGCCTGGGCAAAAAGCAGCAGGCCACGGCCTTGCTGTATTACGGCGCGGTAAATTCCGGTTACACCGGCAATGCCGAGGGCTTTTTGAATCTCCGTCAGGACGCTATGTGCTGCGCGGCAGTGGAGCAGAACCAGCTTTGCCAGGCAGAGCGCATCCTGGACTGCTTTGACCGGGAGAATGTGGACTACCTGCCACTCAAGGGAATTACCCTGAAAAAGCTCTATCCGGCTACGGAGCTGCGTACTATGAGCGACATTGACATTCTCATCCGCACGGAGCAGTATGACCGTATCCGCCCCCTTAT
The DNA here is from genome assembly GCA_029003235.1 of Bacillota bacterium. Lineage (GTDB taxonomy): Bacteria > Bacillota > Clostridia > Oscillospirales > Oscillospiraceae > JAFRPC01. The sequence continues at coordinate 6,997 of JAQYBZ010000115.1, read as the reverse complement.
GGTGCAGATGGGGTTTACAGAGGGCACGCAGAGCGACCATGAGTATATCTGGGAGAGAGCGGGCGGCGTTTATGTGGAACTGCATAAGTGCCTGATGCCCTCCTATGACAAGGATTTTGCCGCCTACTACCACGACCCGTGGAAGCTGGCCAAGCCTGTCGCCGGACATCCCAACCGCTACGCAATGTCCCCCGAAGATACCTTTGTGTTTTTGCTGGTTCACTTGGCAAAGCATTACCGCAACGGCGGCATTGGGCTGCTGCATATGACGGATATTTTTGTCTACCTGCGGGCCAATCCCCATATGGATGAGGAAACCATCACCTGCCAGCTCCGGCAGTTGGGACTGCCGCAGTTCTATGAGAATGTGCGCCACACGCTGGACGTTTGGTTTGATGGCGCTGCGGCAGATCAGATGGCGGAATGTATTACCCAGTGCGTTCTGCACGGCGGCAGCTATGGCACCGGTGCGGACAGGGTACGCGCGTCGGTTTTGCGCGGCGCGGAACGTTCCGGCTCCACCAAGCAGGCAAAGTATAAAATGACCCTCGCCGCCCTGTTCCCGCCCTATAGGGTGATGAAGGAAAAATACCCGGTTTTGCGGCCTTTACCCATATTGCTGCCCGGCGTGTGGGTCTATCGCTGGGTTACGGCGCTGCTGTTCCGTCGGAATAACATCCGGGTGCTGCGGCGAAAGACTTCCGGCGTGTCCCTCAGCGATGTGGAAAGCTACCGCCAGTCGCTGGAATATGTGGGGCTGCGCCAACGCGGCAAATGACCGTTTGCCCTGTGTGGGGCAAGACTAGGAAAGCATGAGAGGAGAAAGAAAAATGTCGCTGTTTCAGGACAAGACTTTGCTCATCACCGGCGGAACCGGCTCCTTTGGAGACGCAGTGCTGCGGCGGTTTTTGAATACGGACATCGGCCAGATCCGCATTTTCTCCCGGGATGAGAAAAAGCAGGATGATATGCGTCACGCCTATCAGGCGTCCATGCCGCAGGCGGCGGAAAAAATTCAGTTTTTTATCGGGGACGTGCGGGATCCGTCCAGCGTGCGCGACGCCATGCACGGGGTGGACTATATTTTCCATGCCGCTGCCCTCAAACAGGTGCCTTCGTGTGAATTTTTTCCGCTGGAGGCGGTAAAGACCAACGTGCTGGGTACGGACAATGTGCTTACGGCAGCCATTGCCGAGGGGGTGCGCGCCGTCATCTGCCTGTCTACCGACAAGGCGGCCTACCCGGTCAACGCCATGGGCACCAGCAAGGCCATGATGGAAAAGGTCGTGGTTGCCAAGTCCCGCACGGTCTGTCCGGAAAAGACAAGAATCTGCTGCACCCGATACGGCAACGTCATGTGTTCCCGTGGCAGCGTGATCCCGCTGTGGATCCAACAGATCCGGGAGGGCAAGCCCATCACGGTGACAGACCCCAACATGACTCGGTTTATCATGAGTCTGGACGAGGCGGTGGATCTTGTACTGTTCGCTTTTGAACACGGTGCCAGCGGCGACATTCTGGTGCAGAAAGCCCCTGCCTGTACCATCGGGGTGCTGGCGCAGGCGGTGAAGGAGCTGTTCGGCGCCGACAGCGAGACGAACGTGATCGGCATCCGCCACGGCGAAAAAATGTACGAGACCCTGTTGACCAACGAGGAATGTGCGCAGGCGGAGGATCTGGGCAATTTCTATCGGGTGCCCTGTGACCGGCGCAGCCTGAACTATGACAAGTATTTTACCCGGGGAGATGTGGGACGCAATGTTCTGACGGAATTTAACTCCAGCAACACCCGGCTGCTCGATGTGGAGCAGACCAGGGAAAAACTGCTGTCGCTGGCCTATATCCGCGACGAGCTGGCGAAGTGGGGGAAGTAGCATGAACATTCTCGTCACCGGAGCCCGAGGCTTTGTGGGCAGGAACCTGACCGCCAGCCTGAAAAATCTGCGGGACGGAAAAGACCGCACCCGCAATCTGAAGATCGACCGAATCTACGAATATGACCTGGACGCGGAACCGGCACTGCTGGACACGGCCTGCCGGGAGGCGGACTTTGTGTTCCATCTGGCCGGGGTCAACCGCCCCAGGGAGGAAGCCGAGTTCATGCGGGGCAATTTCGGATTTACCTCCGTTTTGCTGGATACACTGAAAAAGTATCAAAATACCTGTCCGGTGATGCTGGCGTCTTCCGTACAGGCGTCGCTTCTTGGACGCTATGCCGACAGCGCTTACGGCTGTTCCAAGCTGGCAGGGGAGAAACTGCTTTTCGACTATGGAGCCGAAACCGGCGCACAGGTATTGGTGTACCGCTTTCCCAACCTGTTCGGAAAGTGGTGCAGACCCAACTATAACTCCGTGGTGGCCACCTTTTGCAGCAACGTGGCCAACGATCTGCCCATTGAGATTCACGACCGTGCGACGGAACTGGAGCTGCTGTATATTGACGATCTTCTGGCGGAGCTGCTGGACGCGCTGGAGGGCAAGGCGCACCGTTGCGACTATGACGGCCTGACGCCGGTGGCCGGTGCGCAGGGACGATACTGCTTCGCGCCTGTGACCCACCGTGTGACGCTGGGGGAGCTGGCTGATCTGCTTTACCGGTTCCGGGCGCAGCCGGAGACTTTGCTGCTGCCCCGGATTCCCGACGGCTCCTTTGCAAAAAAACTATACGCCACCTATCTGTCCTATCTGCCCAAAGAGAAAATTGCCTTTGACCTGAAGATGCACACGGACAGCCGCGGCAGCTTTACGGAGCTTCTGAAGACCGAAAGCTGTGGTCAGGTGTCCGTCAATATCTCCAAACCCGGCGTCACCAAAGGGCAGCACTGGCATCACAGTAAGTGGGAATTCTTTATTGTGGTGTCCGGCCACGGGCGGATCCAGCAGCGAAAGCTGGGTACGGACGAGGTGCTGAATTTTGACGTGAGCGGAGAAAGAATTCAGGCGGTTCATATGCTGCCAGGATATACACATAACATTATCAACCTGTCTCAGACGGAAGATCTGGTAACGGTCATGTGGGCAAGCGAAGCCTTTGACCCGGCCAGACCGGACACCTACAGTGAAGCCGTGGAGGAAACCTAAATGGAAATGAAGCTGGACTATCGGGACATTGCCTTTCAGAATAACGGTAAGCTGAAGCTGCTGATCATAGTGGGCACGCGCCCGGAGATCATTCGGCTCTCGGCGGTGATTGACAAATGCCGCAAGTATTTTGACTGTATTCTGGCGCACACGGGGCAGAACTACGACTACAATCTCAACGGCATTTTCTTCCGGGATCTGTGTCTTGGAGAGCCGGAGGTCTATATGAATGCCGTGGGAGACGATTTGGGCGCCACCGTGGGCAATATTATCAACTGCTCCTATAAACTCATGGCGCAGATCAGGCCGGATGCGCTGCTGATTCTGGGTGACACCAACAGTTGCCTTTCCGCCATTGCTGCCAAGCGCCTGCATATCCCCATTTTCCACATGGAGGCAGGCAACCGGTGCAAGGACGAGTGTCTGCCGGAGGAGACCAACCGCCGCATCGTGGACATTATCTCCGACGTCAATCTGCCCTATTCCGAACATGCCCGGCGCTATCTCATGGAGTGCGGCCTGCCCAAAGAGCGCACCTTTGTCACCGGCTCGCCCATGGCGGAGGTGCTCAGCGGACATCTGGCGCAGATCCGGAAGAGCCGGGTGCTGGAAGAGCTGGGGCTGACGGCGGGGAAGTATATTCTTCTGTCCGCCCATCGGGAGGAAAACATAGACACGGAGGAAAACTTCTTCGCGCTGATGAATTCCGTCAACGCCATGGCGGAAAAATATGATATGCCCATTATCTATTCCACCCATCCCAGAAGTGAAAAATTCATCCGCCAGCGGGAATTCCGGTTCCACCCCAATGTGCGCAGCCTGACACCCTTTGGCTTTCTGGACTACAATCGCCTGCAGACCAATGCCTTCTGCGTGGTCTCCGACAGCGGTACGCTGCCGGAGGAAAGCGCCTTTTTTGCCGCCCACGGCATGGCCTTTGCGGCGGTGTGCATTCGCACGTCCACGGAACGGCCGGAGGCCATGGAAAAAGGAAATTTCGTCCTGGCCGGAATCACCGAAGCGCAGGTGCTTCAGGCGGTGGACACGGCGGTGCAGATGCAGAAAAACGGCGAGTTTGGCGCCCCGGTGCCGGACTATACCGACGAGATGGTTTCCACAAAAGTTGTAAAAATTATCCAGAGCTATACGGGCGTGGTCAATAAAATGGTCTGGCGAAAATCCCATATGTAGAAAATTCCTGGCAGCGGCTGCTGCCGGGATTCCCTTTTTCGGGGTAAACTGTACACAGGAGGTGAAAGGATGAAAAGAAAAAATCCGAGACGGACGGTCAAGCCCCAGCCGCCCAGCAAAACCGATCCCTTGGGAAGCTGGACGGGCAGACCGCAGGAGCCGGACGAGACGCCGGTACAGGATGCGGACGATCTGTGACCGAAGGGAAATCTTGTTGTAGTTTTCCATGGTTCATTAAAATAATAAAAAATTTACAAGATAAAATGTACCGCTAGTGGATCGTACTGCCACGACGAAAACCAAAAATGCCGCTGGCAGCGCAAATTACAATGTTTAACATGGAAAATCGGGCGCTTTTTGCTATGAAAAGTCCAGTGTTTTTTTCATGCCGGCCGCCATATTAGAAAGGACAGAAAAAATTTTTGCGGAGAGGACGGATGGCATGAAAAGACAATGGCAGCGGATGACGGCGGCGCTGCTCCTGATGCTTGCGCTGGCGGTGCAGGCCTGTGCGGCCATGCCCGAGACGCTGGTTCCGGTGGGTTCGGCCATCGGCATCGAGCTTTTGGCCGACGGCGTTTATGTGACCGGTTTTGCCGAGACCGGAGGCAAAAAGACCTCGGCGGAGCGCGCCGGACTGAAAGCCGGAGACAGGATCAGTAAGGTGGACGGCACACAAATAGAAAAAACGGAGGAACTGACCCGCACCATTTCCCAACACGGCGGCGAGAGCCTGCGTATGACCGTGCTGCGCAACGGCAGGGAGATGACCTTCACGGTGCGGCCGGAACAGACGGCGGAGGGCTGGAAGATGGGCGCCTATGTGCGCGACAGCATTGCCGGTATCGGCACAGTGACCTTCTATGACCCGGAGAGCAACCTCTATGGGGCGCTGGGGCATGGCGTAAACGACAGCGCGACCGCAGAGCCGCTGCATATGCGCAGCGGCGTGGCAAGAGATGCCCGGGTGGTGGACGTGGTCAAGGGAAAACGGGGCACACCCGGCCAGCTCAAGGGCGCGTTTTCCCAGACGGGCGTGCTGGCCACAGTGGAGCGCAACACCAGCCGCGGCATCTTCGGCACGGCCTGCACCGATCTGTGGGATGCACGGGCGATTCCCGTGGCGGCGCAGGACGAGGTTCGCACGGGAAAGGCGGAGATTCTTTCGACGGTTTCCGGGCAGACGGTGCAGCGCTATGAGGTGCGGATTCTGGAGCTGCACCCCGAGGAAGAAAACGGGCGAAATCTGCTTCTGGAAGTCACCGATCCGGCACTTCTGGCCAAAACAGGTGGCATCGTGCAGGGGATGAGCGGAAGTCCCATCATTCAGGACGGCAAGCTGGTTGGCGCCGTGACCCATGTGCTGGTGCGCGATCCCAAACGGGGCTACGGGGTCTTCATTCAGCATATGCTGGACAGCAGCGGCGCGTATGAAGAAGCCGCATAACGAAAAAACCGCGCCGGGCATGGGAAACGCTCCCATCCCGGCGCGGAAAGCTATGCTTATTTTGACAGTTTCTGATCTTTGGCGATGATGGCGTCGATGCCCTGTTCCACGGCGGTCTCAAAGCCCAGTCGCTTGAGGGTGTGAACGCCCTCGATGGTGGTGCCGCCGGGAGAACAGATCTCGTCCATGAGGGCGATGGGATGCGCCCCGGTGTCCATGGCCAGCTTGGCGCTGCCCAACACCGTCTGGCAGGCAATTTGCATAGCAAGCTGCCGGGGGAATCCGGCTTTGACGCCGCTGGAGGCCAGCGCGTCCAGATATAGCAGCACAAAAGCACCGGATGCGCCGCCCAAGGCGGAAAAGGCAGAAAAGTGAGCTTCGTCGATCTCAAACACCGTACCCACCGTTTCAAACAACCGGCGTACCAGCGACAGATGCGCCTCGGTGGCGCAGGTGCCGCCGCACAGGGCGGACACGGAGGCGCAGACCTTGGCGTTGATGTTGGGCATGACCCGTACCACAGAAACTCCCTGAGGCAGGCGTTGTTCATAATAGGAAAGGGGCTTTCCGGCAGCCACGGTCACGACCAGCTTCTCCCTGTTCATGGCCGGGCAGATCTGTGCAAGCACTTCGTCCATTTTCTGGGGCTTGACCGCCAGCACGATGATGTCGACGCGGCGCGCCGTTTCCTCTACGCTTTCGCAGGGGACAAGACCAAGCTCCTTTTGCAGGGCAAGGGTTTTTGACACGGTGGGGTTATAGCCGCACAGAGTGTCGGCTGCGTAGCTTCCGCTTTTTGCCATGCCTCGTAAAATGGCGCTTGCCATATTTCCAAGTCCGATAAAACCGTAAACCATCGTTTCCTCCTAGCGGATCTGTCCGCTGCCGTAGATCTTGTATTTCATGCTTGTCAGCTCGTTCAGCCCCAGAGGGCCTCTGGCGTGGAGCTTTTGGGTGGAAATGCCGATTTCCGCCCCCAGACCGAATTCCCCTCCGTCCGTAAAGCGGGTGGAGGCGTTGTGATAGACTGCCGCCGCGTCCACGCCGTTGAGAAATTCTTCCGCCGCCTGGGCGTCCTGGGTGACGATACATTCCGAATGGCCGGTTGAGTAGCGGTAAATATGTTCCATGGCCTGTTCCATACTGTCAACCACCTTGGCGGCAATGATATAATCGCCGTATTCTCTGCCCCAGTCGTCCTCCGTGGCGGGGACGGCCTCGGGTACCAGACGGCACACCGTGTCGTCGCCGCGAATCTGCACCTGCTTTTCCAGCAGC
>JAQYBZ010000114.1 GCA_029003235.1 Bacillota bacterium | reverse complement strand
CGCCGAGGATTACCCGGAGCTGCCGGACGTGGAATACGAAAACGGGGTGAAGATCCCCCAGAACGCCCTGCGGGAGCTGATCTCCGGCACCATTTTTTCCGTGTCGGAAAATCAGGCGCGCCCCATCCATACGGGCTGCCTCATCGAGGTGGACAACACCACCATTTCCATGATTGCCGTGGACGGCTACCGCCTTGCCCGGCGCACCTATCACACCGCAGAGCCCACGGAGCGCACCATGAAGTTTGTGGTGCCTGCGGCGGCTTTGAAAGAAGCGGAAAAAATTCTGTCCGACACGGACGAGGACGCCTCGTTCACGTTGGGCACCAAGCATATTCTGTTTGAAATCGGCGACGCCACGCTGGTATGCAGGCTGCTGGAGGGAGAGTTCCTGGACTGGCGGCGCGTCGTCCCCACGGACAACCCCATCAAGCTGGTCGCCAACGTCGGCACGCTGACCGATTCCATCGAGCGTGTCGGGCTGGTGATCTCAGAGAAGATCAAAAGCCCTGTAAGGTGCCTGTTCTCAGAGAACGTAGCGGATTTCCGCACCATTACCACCATCGGCAAGGCTCACGATCAATGCTCTCTGGCCGGTGACGGCAAGGACACGGAGATCGGCTTCAACTGCCGGTATCTGCTGGACGCCCTGCGGGCGGTGCCTGCCACCGAGGTAACGCTGGAGCTGTCCAACGGCTTGTCCCCCATTGTGCTGACGCCATGCAATGAGGAAAAGGATTTTGCATACATGGTGCTGCCCGTGCGCTTGAAGCCGGGCGAATGAATCTGACAATCAAGGTGATTTTATGAAGGTTCTTGTGCGCCGCACAAATCCCAAAGAGGTCAAGGTGGCCATTTCCACGGAGTTCATCAAGCTGGAGAGCTTTCTGAAGCTCTGCGACGCGGTGCCCTCCGGCGGCATGGCGAAAAATCTCATTCAAAACGGGGAGGTTCTGGTCAACGGCGAGGCCTGCCTCATGCGGGGCAAAAAGCTCCGCCCCGGCGACCGGGTGAAGTGCTTCGGCGCAGAATATGTGGTGACGGCAAATGCGGATTGAAGCCCTGCATCTGACCGGCTTTCGCAATTACCGGGCGTTTTACAGCGAGTTTTCCCCGTCGGTGAACCTGATCTGCGGGGACAACGCCCAGGGCAAGACCAATCTGCTGGAATCCATCTGCTACCTGTCCCAGACCCATTCCTTCCGCACCCGGAAAGAGCTGGAGCTGGTGCGCTTCGGGGCGGATTACGCCGACATGGAGGCAAAAATTTTCTCCGACGGCCGGGAACAGATTCTGCGGGCGGTGCTGTTCAGCGGAAAGCGCCCCCGGCAGCTTTTCCTCAACGGGGTCAAGCAGAAAAACGCCCAGAGCCTGAAAGGCGTACTTACCACGGTGCTGTTCTGTCCGGAAGACCTGCTGGTGCTGAAAAAGGGCGCGGCGGAACGGCGCAGAATGATTGACGCGGCCCTGTGCCAGCTCCGTCCCCGGTATGACCGGGCGGTGGAGGAGTACACCCGGCTGTACAACCAGAAATCCGCCATTTTGCGGGATCATTTCGAGCGGCCGGATCTCATGGAGGTGCTGCCGGAGTTCAACGAGCGCATGGCCGTAGCCGGCGCGTTGATCGTATCCGGCAGGGCGAAGTACCTGCGGGAGCTGGAGCGCTACGCCAGCCAGTTCCACAGCCGGTTTTCCGGCGGCACGGAGGAGCTGCGCATTGAATACCGCACCGTGTCCACCATAGACGACCCCTACGCCCCCACAAAACGCCTGTACGAACAGATCAGGGAGCATCAGCAGCTCCACGCCCGGGCGGAGGCCGAGTCCGGTCAGTGCCTTTCCGGCCCCCACAAGGACGATTTTGAAGTCTTTCTGGGAGACCGCAGCATCAAGGTCTACGGCTCCCAGGGGCAGACCCGCACGGCGGCCATTTCCATGAAGCTGGCCGAACGGGAGATTTTTCACGCGGACACGGGGGAAATGCCCGTGCTGCTGTTGGACGACGTGCTCTCCGAGCTGGACGCGGGGCGGCAGGATTTCGTTCTCAACCAGATCAAAACCGGGCAGGTGTTCATCACCTGCTGCGACAAGACCCGCCTGACGGAGCTGGGACAGACGCTGATGATTGAAGACGGCGTGCTTCTCGGCGGCGGCCAGGCAGAAGGAGGCGTCTGATGTATCTGTCCATCGGCGGAGACATGGCTCTGCGGGAGCACTCTTTAATTGGCATTTTCGATTTGGACAACTGCTCCTGGTCAAAGAAGACCAGAGCGTTTCTCACCCGGGCAGAGCAGGAAGGACAGGTTGTCACCGTGGCGGAGGATCTGCCCAAGAGCTTTCTTCTCACCGAAGAATACGGCATGCAGCGGGTCTATCTGACCCAGTTCAACACCGCCACCCTGGAGCGCCGCCTGACACAGCAGACGGCAGGCTCCGATTCCATGAAAGGTAGTAAACCAAATGCAAGATGAACTTTTGAACACCGGCGTCGAGCAGGCCTACGGCGCGGAACAGATTCAGGTGCTGGAGGGGCTGGAGGCCGTGCGCAAGCGCCCCGGTATGTATATCGGCTCCACCTCCGCCTCCGGTCTGCACCATCTGGTCTATGAAATCGTGGACAACGCCATTGACGAGGCGCTGGCCGGCTATTGCGGCCATATTCAGGTGACCATCAATCCGGGCAACAGCATCACCGTCGTGGACGACGGCAGAGGCATCCCCGTGGACATCCAGCCCCAGACCGGCCGGCCTGCGCTGGAGGTGGTCTACACGGTGCTTCACGCCGGCGGAAAATTCGGCGGCGGCGGCTACAAGGTCTCCGGCGGCCTTCACGGCGTGGGCGCGTCCGTGGTCAACGCCCTGTCCCAGTGGCTCACTGTGCAGGTGCACCGGGACGGGAAAATCTACGAAATGCGCTTCTCCCGGGGCAATATTACCCAGGAAATGAAAATCGTGGGCACCACCGACCGCCACGGCACCCAGGTGACCTTCCAGCCCGATCCGGAGGTGTTCGACACCCTGGAATACGACTATGAGACCCTCCACACCCGTATGCGGGAGCAGGCCTTCCTCAACGCCGGTCTGAAGATCTCCATTGCCGACCGGCGCACGGAGGACGGCCCCGCCGACTCCATGTGCTACGAAGGCGGTATCCGGGAATTTGTGTCGTGGATCAACAAAAACAAGACGCCGCTGCACGAGGACGTCATCTATATGGCAGCCAAAAAGGGCGACTCCGTGGCGGAGCTGGCCATGCAGTACAACGACGGCTACAGTGAGGTGCTGGTGTCCTTTGCCAACGACATCCACACCCCAGAGGGCGGCATGCACGAAACGGGCTTCAAGGCGGCGCTGACCAGAGTGCTCAACGCCTACGGCGTCAAATACGGCATCATCAAGGGCGACGACAAGGTTTCCGGCGAGGACTGCCGGGAGGGTCTGACCGCCGTGATCTCCGTCAAGCTGCCTGAGGCGCAGTTTGAAGGCCAGACCAAGCAGAAGCTGGGCAACGCCTATATCCGCACCCTGGTGGATAACATGGTCAGCGACCAGCTTGCCACCTATCTGGAGGAAAACCCCGCCACCGCCCGAACCATTCTGGACAAGGCCATGACGGCCAACCGCGCCCGGGAGGCCGCCCGGCGCGCCAGAGAGAACATCCGCCGCAAAAGCGTGCTGGAGGGCGAACGTCTGCCCGGCAAGCTGGCCGACTGCAACGAGCGCGACCCGGCGCTGACGGAGCTGTATATCGTGGAGGGCGACTCCGCGGCAGGCTCCGCCAAGGGCGGCAGAGATTCCCGTTTTCAGGCCATTCTGGCCATGTGGGGCAAGATGCTCAACGTGGAAAAAGCCCGGGCGGACAAAATCTACAACAACGACAAGCTGGCGCCGGTGATTCAGGCGCTGGGCTGCGGCATCGGCGACGAGCTGGACATCTCCAGGCTGCGCTATCACAAGATCATCATTATGGCCGATGCCGATGTGGACGGCTCCCACATCCGCACTTTGATGCTGACCTTCTTCTTCCGGTATATGCGTCCGCTCATCGAGCAGGGCTATATTTACGCCGCCGTCCCGCCCCTTTACAAGCTGACCCGGGGCAAGACCAGCCGCGTGGCCTATTCCGACGAGGAGCGCGACCGCATCTCCGCCGAAATGCGGGGGGACAATCCCAACGTGAAGGTGGACATCAACCGGTTCAAGGGTCTGGGCGAAATGGACCCCCATGAGCTGTGGGAGACCACCATGGACCCGGAAAAGCGCTCCTTGCGCCGCATCACCCTCTCCGACGCCCTGCTGGCCGACCAGACCTTCACCATCCTCATGGGCGAGGACGTGGAGCCGAGAAAAGAATACATCGAAAAGAACGCCAAATACGCGGTCAATCTGGACATTTAAGGAGGTGACGGAGTTTGTCGAAAAACAGAGATTATAAGCCGGAGGACATTCAGTTCCCCGATCAGACCATTGTGACCAACGATCTGGTCAAGGAAATGCAGACCTCCTTTATTGAATACGCCATGTCCGTCATCGTCTCCCGGGCGCTGCCCGACGTGCGCGACGGCCTCAAGCCCGTCCACCGCCGCATCCTCTACGCCATGTACGAGGACAACCTGACCTCGGACAAGCCCTTCAAGAAATCCGCCACCTGCGTGGGCGACGTGCTGGGTCGGTATCATCCCCACGGCGACGCGTCGGTCTATGACGCCATGGTGCGTCTGGCGCAGAGCTTCTCCATGCGCTATCCTCTGGTGGACGGCCACGGCAACTTCGGCTCCATCGACGGCGACCCTCCCGCGGCCTACCGTTATACCGAAGCCAGAATGTCCAAGCTGGCCAACGAAATGCTCCGGGACATCGAAAAAGACACGGTGAACTGGACGCCCAACTTTGACGAAAGCCGGCAGGAGCCGCGGGTGCTGCCGGCGCGCTTTCCCAATCTGCTGGTCAACGGCTCGTCGGGCATTGCCGTGGGCATGGCCACCAATATCCCGCCCCACAATCTGACGGAGGTCATCAACGCCTGCCTGTGTATTCTGGACAACCCGGAGGCGGAACTGGCCGACCTGATGCAGTACATCAAGGGGCCTGATTTCCCCACCCGGGGCATCATCATGGGACGCAGCGGCATCCGCGCCGCCTACGCCACCGGCCGGGGACGCATTGTGGTGCGCGGCCGCGCCGAATTTGAGGAACACGGCAAGGACCGGGTGCGCATCGTGGTCACGGAGCTGCCCTATCAGGTGAACAAAAAGAATCTGGTGGAGAACATCGCCGATCAGGTGAAGGAAAAGCGGCTGGAGGGCATCTCCGATCTGCGGGATGAATCCGACCGCAACGGCATGCGCATTGTCATTGAGCTGAAAAAGGACGCCAATCCTCAGGTGGTGCTCAACCGCCTGTATGCCCAGACGGCGCTCCAGTCCAGCTTTTCCGTCAATATGCTGGCGCTGGTGGACGACCAGTCCCAGCCGAAGATCCTCTCTTTGCGCCATGTGCTGGACGAGTATCTCAGCTTCCAGGAGGAGATCATTCTCCGCCGCACCCGCTACGACCTGAAAAAGGCCGAGGAGCGCGCCCATATTCTGGAAGGCTTGCTCATTGCCCAGGACAACATTGACGAGGTCATCCGCATTATCCGCACCAGCTACGACGACGCCAAGGCGCGGCTCATTGCCCGCTTCAGTCTCAGCGACATTCAGGCGCAGACCATTCTGGATATGCGTCTGAAAGCCCTGCAGGGTCTGGAACGGGAGAAGCTGCTCAACGAGTATCACGAGCTGGAGGCAAAGATCGACTGGTACAAAAAGGTACTGGCGGACATGGATCTGGTCAAGGGCATCCTGAAAGAGGAGCTGACCGCCATCCGGGACAAGTACGGCGACGAGCGCCGCACGGAGATTCAGGATGTGGAAGACGAGATCGACATTGAGGATCTCATAGAAGAAGAGGACTGCTGCTTCACCATTTCCGCCCAGGGCTATGTCAAGCGTATGCCTGTGGCGGAATACCGGGCGCAGAAACGGGGCGGCCGGGGCGTCAACGCGGCGAACCTCAAGCAGGAGGACTATGTGCGGGATATTTTCGCCGCCTCCACCCATGACATTCTGCTGTTCTTTACCAACTACGGCAAGGTTCACCGGAAGAAGGGCTATCAGATTCCCGAGGCGGGCAAAAACGCCCGGGGCACGGCCATGGTGAACATCCTGCCGCTGGAGCCGGGAGAGGCCGTCACCGCCGGCGTGGATACGCGGGAGTTCAACGACGAGGATTATCTGGTCATGGTGACCCGAAACGGCACGGTCAAGCGCCTGAAGCTCAGCGCCCTGAACACCGCCCGAAAGGCGGGCATCCGGGCTTTGACTCTGGACGAGGGCGACAGCCTGATTGCCGTGCGCAGGACCAGCGGCCGGGACAATCTCATTCTTGCCACGGCCGACGGCATGGCCATCTGCTTCCCGGAGACCGACGTGCGCCCCATGGGCAGAGATGCCTGCGGCGTGCGGGGCATCCGGCTGGAGCCGGGCGACCGGGTCATCGGCGCCCAGATCTACGCCGAGGGACAGCAGCTTCTGTCCGTGACGGAAAAGGGCTTCGGCAAGCGCACGGAAATGACCGACTATCTGCGCCAGAGCGAAAACGGCGAGCGCCAGCCCCAGAGCCGGGGCGGCAAGGGCTTAAAGAGCTATGCCGTCAGTGAAAAGACCGGCAAGGTAGTGGGCGTGCTGGCCGTGCGGGGAGACGAGGACATTCTCATGATCGCCAACGGCGGCGTCATGATCCGTATGCCCGTAGAGGACATCAACGTTTACCGCCGGGACACCCAGGGCGTCAAGGTCATGCGTCTGGCCGAGGGCAACCGCGTCATCTCCATCGAACGGGTGGAGCATCAGGAGGCCGAGGCCGATCAAGCCGCTGACCAGACGCCGGAACAGGCAGCGCAGCAGACGCCGGAACAGACGGAGGAATAAGCCTTGAAGAAGTCCACCGCAGCCCTGTTTACCGCCGGAGCGGCGGGAGCCGCCGCAGCCGCCCTATGGCTGCACCGGGAAAACAAGAATCTGCAGGCAGAGCAGTTTGTCTACCGTTCGCCCAAGGTAACGGGGGAGCTGGAGGGCTACCGGCTCCTGCAGGTGTCCGATTTGCACAACGCCCGCTTCGGAAAGGACAACTGCCTGCTGCTGGCGCTCATGGAAGCCCAGATGCCCGACTGTATCGCCATTACCGGCGACCTCATAGACAGCTATCGGGTGCGCCCGGCACTGGCCTATGACTTTGCCCAAAAGGCCGCCCGCCTTGCCCCCTGTTATTTCGTCACGGGCAATCACGAGCACCGGCTGGAGCAGGAGGAGCTGAAGGATTTTCTCTCCCGGCTGGAGCAGCTTGGCGTCACGGTGCTGCGCAACGAGGCCGTGACCATGGGCATGGGCGCGTCCAGCTTCCGTCTGCTGGGCGTGGATTGCCAGCAGGGAAGGACGGATACGGTGGAAAAGCTCATGGCCGGCGCCCGGTCGGGACAGCTCCAGATCCTCCTTTCCCATAAGCCCCACTACGCGGAAAACTATGCCCGCGCCGGGGTGGATCTGGTGCTGTGCGGCCACGCCCACGGCGGCCAGTTCCGCCTGCCGGTGGTGGGCGGCCTGTTCGCCCCAGGGCAGGGGATTGTGCCCAAATACACGGCGGGCATGTACCGGCTGGGGGAGCAGACCACCATGCTGGTCAGCCGGGGGCTGGGCAACAGCTCCTTCCCCGTGCGGGTGGGAAATCCACCCCAGCTTTGCGTCGTGACCCTCCGCCACGGAGAATAGGACAGAAAACGCCGTCACGGACGTCACAGACAGGCGCCATAGAATAAACACAGCCGCTTCCGGCAAAGCAGTTTTGCTTCACCGGGAGCGGCTTTTCTGTAGAGAATTGCATCAGTTCATGGCCGGAAACCGGTTCGGGGAAAAGGGGGCATGGAAAAGCCCGCCCCACGTCCGGACACACCGGAACGCCTTGGGGCGGGTTTTTTCTCCGTTTCTGTCATGCGGCTCAGCCTTCCGGCTCGTCCGGGTGGGCTTTGGGCAGGCTCCAGCGGTAATGTGCCGCCAGCAGACGGATGGCCAGCACAAGCACGCAGCCGGTAAGCATGGCCCAGGTGCTTCCCAGAGGCTTCCACAGCAGGGCGCAGGCCAGCGCGCCGGCAATGGCGGCGCAGGCATAAATATGCTTGCGGAAAATATAGGGGGTGTCGCCGGAGAACACATCCCGCAGAACGCCGCCGCCTACGCCGGTGATGGTGCCCACAAAGACCGCCAGAAACCGGCTGGTGTGGCCGCTGAGAAAGGCCGCCTTGACGCCCACCACGGCGAAGATCCCCAGTCCCACCGTATCCGTTAAGAGCATGAGCAGTGCATACAGGCGCTGGTTTGCCGTGAGCAGACGGCGGATACGGGGTACGAAGATCAAAATGGAGGTCGCCACGGCCACCACGGCGTAAATGGGGTCCTGGAACATGGCAGGGGGCAGGCTGCCCAGCAGAATATCCCGCAGGACGCCGCCGCCCACGGCGGTGGTCAGACCCAGAATGGCCACGCCGAAGATGTCCATTCCCTTTCGCAGGCCGGTCATGGCGCCGGAAATGGCAAAGGCCACCGTGCCCACCAGCTCAAGAATCAGCATAAATACGTCCATGGTGTTCCTCGTTTCGTCAATGGCGCTCCTGCCCCGGATATGCGTCCGGGGCAGGGGGGATCAGCAGCTTACTGCTTGTCCTTGAGCAGGTCGCGGATCTCCGTGAGCAGCTTTTCTTCTGCGGAGGGCTCCGCCGGTGCTTCGGGGGCGGGCGCTTCCGGCTTCTTGCCAAGCTGGCGCAGCTTGTTGACGCCCTTGACCATGAGGAAGATCACCACGGCCAGAATGAGGAAGCTGATGACCGCCGACAGGAAATCGCCGAAGCGCAGGTAGTTGACCACCACGGCGCCGGTTTCGGGATCCAGCTTTTCCCCGAACAGGGAGGGCAGGGCGATCTTCCAGGAGGAAAAGTCGATGCTGCCCGTAAAGATGGACACGATGGGCATGATGATGTTGTCCGTAAAGGCGGATACCAGATCCTTGAACACGGCGCCGATGATGACGCCGACGGCCATGTCGAACATATTGCCCTGAATGGCAAATTCCTTAAATTCCTGCCAGAGCTTGGATTTTTTCTTTTTCGCCATGAATGTTGACTCCTTTTTTATTTCTTTTCAATGACTTCCAGACCGCCCAGATACTTGCGCAGCACCTCCGGCACCACCACCGAGCCGTCCGCGCGCTGGTTCTGCTCCACCATGGCGGGGAAGATGCGGGAGGTGGCAAGGCCGGAGCCGTTGAGGGTGTGAACGTATTCGATCTTCCCCGTGGCTTCCCGGCGGAAGCGGATGTTGCCCCGGCGCGCCTGATAATCCCGGGCGTTGGACACGGAGGAGACCTCTTTATAGCCATTCATGGAGGGGATCTGAATTTCAATGTCATAGGTACGCGCCATGGACGCGGAGCAGTCGCCTGCGGCCAGCTTCACCGTGCGGAAGTGGAAGCCCAGATCCCGCACCAGCCGCTCGGCCTTGCCCACCAGCTCGTCGAAGGCCTCGTCGGACTTCTCCGGCAGGGTGTACTGGAACATTTCGATTTTGTTGAACTGGTGGCCGCGCACCATGCCCCGTTCGTCGGCGCGGTGGGAGCCGGCCTCCCGGCGGAAGCAGGGGGTATAGGCGAACAGCTTGTGGGGCAGCTCGCTTTCGGAGAGAATCTCGCCCCGGTGCAGAGAGGCCAGCGCCGTCTCCGCCGTGGGCAGCATGAAATGCATGCGCTCGTCCGTGGGATTCTCGATTTTATAGACCTCGTCGGCGAATTTGGGGAACTGACCCGCCGTCTCGCCGCACTGGTATTCCAGCATCAAGGGCAGCATGACCATCTCGTAGCCGTCGGCCAGATGGGCGTCGATAAAATAGTTGAGCAGCGCCCATTCCAGCCGGGCGCCCATGCCCCGGTAGAGCCAGAAGCCCGTACCCGCCAGCTTTGCGCCCCGCTCGTAGTCGATCAGCCCCAGATCGGTACACAGATCCACATGGTGCTTCGGCGCAAAGTCAAACTGGTGGGGCTGGCCGAAATAGCGCAGGGGCTCGTTGTTCTCCTTGCCGCCGGGTTTGAGATCGGGGTCGGGCAGATTGGGCAGCGACAGCATCAGCGTGCGATACTCGGCCTCCACGTCGGACAGAGCCGCCTCGTTTTCCCCGATCTGGGCTTTCAGCTCCGCCATGGTGCGGAAAATGGGCGTCACGTCCTGCCCGGCCTTTTTCAGCCGGGGGATGTCCTTGGACACCCGGTTCTGTTCGGCCTTTTTGGACTCCGTGGACTGGATCAGGGCGCGCCGTTGGGCGTCCAGCTCCAGAATACGGTCTACGGCGTCGTCGCAGTCCACTTCCTTGGCACGCAGACCCGCCTTGACGGCTTCGGGATCCTCCTTGATGCGTTTGATGTCGATCATGGTTGCGTCGTCTCCTCCTGTGTGGTTTCCGGCTGGGGCAGCTTGGCCGCCAGCTTTTGATAGATTGCAAGTCCCTCTTCGGACAGATTTTCCGTCAGCGGCGCCAGTTGGGTCATGGCGTCTTCAAAGTCCTCGGTCTTTCTCTTCCGGTCGGCCTCCTGCGCCTGCATGAGCAGGTCGTAGGCCGTGCGGGTGTCCTCGGCCTTGGACAGCAGCTCCCGGTTTTCGTTCTGCAGCGCCTCTGCGCGCTCCAGCGCCGTGGCAGAGGAGTTGGAGAAGTTCTCGTTGTCCGCCTTGAGATTGTGGTTTTCGATGATCATGGAAAGCGCCACAAACAGAAAGGCGATGGCGAACAGGGCGGCCAGATAGGTCACCAGTGCGTCCCGCTTTTTCCGGGACAGCCCCGCGTTCTGCTCGGCCGTCTGGGGCTTTTCTGCGGTTGGCGTTTGATTCTTGCTCATTTTCTGTCTTTTTCCTCCTTTACCTGCAGACCCTCCAGGGCAAACAGCAGGCGGTTGAGATCGTCCTGACCGTAAAATTCCAGCTCAAAACGACCCTTGCGTTTTCCGTTTACAATGCGTACCCGCCTGCCGAGACGGCGGCTCAGACTGCGCTCGCACTCTCCGATGTAGTCCACCTCGTGGGAGGGTTCTTCCTTCGGCGGCTGCTTAAGCAGATTCCGGCACAGGCTTTCCGCCTGCCGCACGGAGAGCTGCAGGGCCATGATCCGCTGGGCGGCGTCCTTCTGCTGCTTTTCGTCCTTTAAGGTGAGCAGAGCGCGGGCGTGCCCCGCCGAGAGACTTCCATTTTTTACCAGCTCCGTCAGCTCGCTGTTGAGACTCAGCAGCCGCAGGGCGTTGGCCACGGCGGGTCGGGATTTGCCCACGCTGGCGGCGGCCTGCTCCTGGGTCATGCCGTAATCGGAAATGAGACTGGCGTAGCCCTGGGCTTCCTCAATGGGGTTGAGATCCTCTCTCTGGAGGTTTTCAATGAGCGCCAGCTCCATAACCTGCCGGTCGTCGGCCTCGATCACATGGACAGGCACCTGGCTCAGTCCGGCCAGCCGGGCGGCACGCCAACGGCGTTCGCCGGCGATGATCTGATAATAGCCGTCGCTGCCCGGACGGACGGTGAGGGGCTGGATCATGCCGTGCTCGGCAATGGAATCGGCCAGGGTCTGCAGCGCCTCTGGGTCAAATTCCTTTCGCGGCTGCAGGGGATTGGGCTCTACTTTTTGCAGGGGCAGGACGGTGACGGCGCTGCCGCCGGTCTGTTCTTCAGCCACGGTGTCGCCCAGCAGGGCGCCCAGACCTCTGCCCAGCCCCGATCTTGCCTTACTCATGGGTTTGCTCCTTTTTTATGATTTCTTCCGCCACGGCCAGATAGGCCATGGCGCCCCGGCTGTGCCGGTCGTAGCCCAGCACGGGCACGCCGTAGCTGGGGGCTTCCGCCAGCCGCACGTTGCGGGGAATGGCGGTGGCGTAGACCTTGCCGGGGAAGTGCTTGCGCACCTCCTGCGCCACCTGATTGGAAAAATTGGTGCGTCCGTCGAACATGGTCAGAAGAACGCCAAACATGGTGATCTGGGGATTGAGACGGCGCTTTACCGCCCGCATGGTGGCCATGAGATCGGACAGCCCCTCCAGGGCGTAGTATTCGCACTGCACGGGCACCAGAATCCCGTCTGCGGCGCACAGGCCGTTGAGGGTCAGCAGCTCCAGAGACGGGGGGCAGTCAATAAAAATGTAGTCATACCCGGCGCGCACACCGGCCAGAGCTTTTTTCAGGCGGTATTCCCGCTGCTCCATGGAGATCAGCTCCACGGCGGCGCCCGCCAGATCGGAGGACGAGGGTATCACGTCCCCAAAGGGGGTCTTGACCACGGCGTCATAGGGGTTGACCCCGGAGATGACCACGTCGTAGGAGGTCTTTTTCCCGTGGCGGCTGATGCCCATGCCCGAGGTGGCGTTGGCCTGGGGGTCGAAGTCGCACAGCAATACCCGCGCACCCTTTTCGTGGAGGGCTGCCGTCAGGTTCACCGCCGTGGTGGTCTTGCCCACGCCGCCCTTCTGATTGACAATGGCTACGATCTTTCCCATGGACGCGCCTCCTTTCTCCGTCTCTTCCGCGCTGTGACGGTTTATTTGACCCGACGCTGCGCGGCGGCTGTATCCTGGGACAATCGAACCTAAGTATAACATATTTTTTTGAAATTTCAATCAAAAATCCAAAATATTTCACGGTTTCATTTCACAGCATTGGCAATGTTTCACGTGAAACAAGCCCTGCCGGCCAATGAGACGAAGCCAACGGGCCGAAGTTCCGAAAAAAACAGGCAGGCGCACGTCCGCGTCTGCCTGTGGGCTGGTTTCTGTTTGTTTGTGCAGGGCTGCCCTCAGTATTCCCGGTAGACGGCCTCCACCTTGCCCAGAATTACGGCATTTCTGCCGTCGATGGGGGTGTAGGCGGGGTTTTCCGGCATGAGCCACACGGCGTCTTTGCTGCGCACCAGGCGCTTCACCGTGGCCTCGTCCTCCAGCAGCGCCACCACGATGTCCCCGCTGTCGGCGGTGGACTGGGGGCGGACAATGACCCTGTCGCCGCTTAGAATCCCGGCGTTCACCATGCTGTCGCCCCGCACCCGCAGGGCAAAGCAGTCATCTCTGCCCTCCAGAGGCAGATAGCCTTCGATGTTTTCGTAAGCCAGAATGGGCTGACCGGCTGTGACCAGACCAATGACCGGCACGCCCCTGGGGCGCTCCGGCTCGTTGACGGAAATGGCGCGTTTTTTGCTCTCGTCCATGGTGATGCGCCCTTCCCGGCTCAGGGTCTGCAAATGATAGTACACCGAGGCCGTGGAATGCAGGTCCGTGGCCCTGCAGATCTCCCGAATGGAGGGGGCGTAGCCGTGCTCCGCCGTAAAGGCGCTGAGATAGGCCAGAATTTCCTCTTTCTTTCCGCTGGTTCTGGGCATAGGATCACCTCAAGAACAGTATAGCAGACCGGCGGCAAAAATGCAAACATTTGTTTTATAAATATGGGTTCTTTTTTGAACTCAGATTCCCTCGCCGTCAAATTCCGGCAGATAGGCGGCGCTGGCGGCCTCCAGCTCCTGGGTAAATCCATCCGTCAGGCCGTTGAGGGACAGCCAGGACAGGGCGGCGTCGTATTCCTCCCCGGTAATGCGCCGGTCAAAGGGCGGCTGCTCTTTCACCCGCCCCATGGGCACATACTGGCTCATGAGGGACACCAGCACGCTGTGGGGCGGAAAGGCCTCCGCAATCCAGTTAAGCACGTCGATGGTATTACCCAACTGCCCCGGCAGCACCAGATGGCGAATGAGCACGCCCCGTACCAGCGCACCGTTCTGAATCACATAGGGACCCGTCTGGCGATACATTTCCAGAATGGCCGCCCGGGCGACCTCCGGGTAGTCCTCTGCCGCCGAAAGCCGCCGCGCCAGATCGCCGTCGGCGTATTTCATGTCCGGCAGCCATATATTCACCTTTCCCTCCAGCGCCTGCAGGGTCTGCACCCGTTCATAGCCGCCGCAGTTGTACACCACGGGCACCGGCGGCTTTTCCTCCAGCGCGGGCAAAATGTCCGGCAGAAACTGAGTGGGCGTCACCAGCTCCAAATTCTGGGCGCCCTGCGCCAGAAGTTCACGAAAGATGGCCTTCAGCCGCGCCGTCGTCAGGGGCTTGCCCCGGCTCTTCGTGGAAATCTCATAATTCTGGCAGTAGGCGCACCGCAGGGTGCAGCCGGAAAAGAACACGGCGCCACTGCCGCCGTTGGCGCTGAGTACCGGCTCCTCCCAGTGGTGCAGGGCGGCTCTGGCCGCCGTCAGCCCGGCGCTCATCCGGCAAAAGCCCAGCTCCCCTGCCGTCCGGTCGACGCCGCAGCGCCGGGGACAGAGCTGGCAGTTTTCATATCCGGTCATACCATCTCCCCTTTCCCCCATAGCATACTACCAACGGGGAAAAATCGCAACCGGCACTTTTCAAGCAGGTCAATGTGTGGTAGAATAGGAGCAAATCAGTGATCTGACCCATAGCCCCGGCGGGCGCTCCCGGCCGGAGCCGGGTGGGAATGTTTCACGTGAAACACAAAGGAGCAGCCATGCTGAAAAACGGACAAACCGCCGATGTGACCATCACCGGCTATACCAGCGACGGACAGGGCGTGTGCCGCATAGACGGCTGTGCCGTCTTTGTGCCCAATGCCATTGCCGGGGAGCTTTGCACCGTCAAGGTGGTGCGGGCGGGAAAAACCGCTGCCTGGGGAAAAATCGAGCGCATTTTGCAGCCCTCCCCCCACCGGATCCCCCGGGCGTGCCCCTACGCCAAGCTCTGCGGCGGCTGCCAGTTCCAGCATATGGATTATGAGGAGGAGACGGCGCTGAAAGCCCAGCGGGTGGCCGACGCCCTCACCCGCATCGGCAAAACCGGCCTGCGCCGGGTGCAGGTGCTGCCCGCGCCCGCCGTAGACGGCTACCGCAACAAAGCCCAGTACCCCGTGGCCGAGGTCAACGGCCATCCCGTGGCGGGCTTTTATAAAAGCCGCACCCATCAGGTGGTGCCCATCGACCGGTGCCGTATTCTGCCGCCGGAGGCGGACATGGCCAAGGACTGCGTGCTGGCGTGGATGGAAAGGTGGGGCGTGCGCGCCTATGACGAGACCACGGGACGGGGGCTGATCCGCCACATCTATGTGCGCAAGGCCTTTGCCACGGGGCAGCTTCTGGTGTGCCTTGTGGCCAATGGGTCTACCCTGCCCCACACTCAGGCGCTGATTGACGCGCTGAAGGAAAAGCTGCCGGGGCTGACCTCCGTGGTACTCAGCGTCAATCAGAAAAAGACCAACGTGGTGCTGGGCGACCGCTTCCTCACCCTCTACGGCAGCGGAGAGATCGAGGACGAGCTGTGCGATCTGCGCTTTCGCCTGTCTCCCCGCTCCTTCTATCAGGTGAACCGGGCGCAGGCGGAAAAGCTGTACCGGACGGCTATCGACGCCGCCGGTCTGACCGGCCGGGAGACGGTGCTGGATCTGTACTGCGGCACCGGCACCATCACCCTTGCCATGGCGCGCCACGCCGGGCGGGTGCTGGGCGTGGAGGTGGTGGAGCAGGCCATCCGGGACGCCAGGGAAAACGCCCGGCGCAACGGCATTGAAAACGCGGAATTTTTCTGCGCCGACGCCGCCCAGGCCGCCAAACGTCTGGCGGACGAGGGCGTGCGCCCCGACGTGGTGGTGGTAGACCCGCCCCGGAAGGGGCTGGACGCCGCCATTCCGGGCATTTTGGCGCAGATGTCCCCCCGGCGCATCGTCTACGTCTCCTGCGACCCCGCAACCCTTGCCCGGGATCTGGAAAAATTGGAAAAATATGGATATTCCGCCCAGACCGCCCAGTCCCTCGACCTCTTCCCCCGCTGCGCCCATGT
>JAQYBZ010000113.1 GCA_029003235.1 Bacillota bacterium | reverse complement strand
CTTGGTGCGCAGATTGGGGATGTTCACCAGATCCTGCTTCCGGTTGGGGAAGTTTTCAATGGCGGTGCGGACGATCTTCTTCGCGTTTTCAGCGGCGGTTTCCTCGCTGAATTCGATGAAGTCGGAATCCGGCATCCGGGCAATGGGAGAGGTGGTGATAAACTTGGTATGGAAGCACTTGGACAGGGGGCCAAGTGCGGGGAAGATGCACTGTACGTCCACAACGATGGCTTCACAGGCGCCGGTGAGAACCACGTTCTCCTGCTGCAGGAAGTTGCCTGCCATGGGGATGCCCTCACGCATAGCCACCTCGTTGCCGGTGCAGCACACACCGGCGATGTTGATGCCCTTGGCGCCGTACTGCTTTGCCAGAGCGATCATCTCCGGGTCGTTTGCATAAAAGACGATCATTTCCGAAAGGGAGGGGTCATGGCCGTGGACAATGATGTTGACCATGTCCTTTTCCAGAACGCCGATGTTGGCGGAGGTGTCAACGGGCTTGGGCGTGCCGAACAGCACGTCGGAGAACTCCGTACCCATCATGGAGCCGCCCCAGCCGTCGCTGAGTCCGGCGCGCAGGGACTGGCGGATCAGGGCTTCCGGCAGGGAAGAGCAGCCCATGTGGGTCATGTGCAGAGATTGGGAAACCTCCCGGTCAATGGCGCGGGGCTCAATGCCTGCCTCGTGCCAGAGCTGCTGGGTGTGTTCCGGCGCGCGCTTGAGGAAGCGCTGCACGCCGAAGGGCTTGCCGTATTCCATCAGACCGGTCATGGCCACTTCGTGCGCCAGATCGTAGATGTCCTTGTTTTCTGTTTCAATGCCCCATTCCGTGGCGATGCGCTTCAGCTTTTCCGGGTCCTTGACCTGATAAGCGCCGCCCTCCTTGGCCTGATAAAGGGTGTGGCAGATCTGGCGGCCATGGTCAGAGTGGGTCGCGGCGCCGCCTGCGGTGAAGCGCAGGTAGTTTCTGCCAACGATGCCGTGTACGTCGCAGCCGCAGATGCCCCGCGGCGCTTTGGGGGTGATGCGGCAGGGACCCATGGAGCAAATGCGGCAGCAGGTGCCGGATTCGCCGAAGCCGCAGTGGGGCGTCTGATTCTTGACGCGCTGCTGCCAGGAGTCCGCGCCAACCTTTTTGCTGGTTTCCAGCAGGCTGTTGGTGGCGGCCTCCATCTGTTCAACCGTGATTAAGTGCTCCCAATCCATCAAAGATGTATCCTCCTAAACATGAAATTGAGCAAACAAAAGCGGCAAAAACGCTGGTTTTTGCCATCGGACAAATCAACCGACCGCACAAAAACATCCCCCGGGGAGGGATGCTCTGCCGCGCAATAATCAGTTTAATTTTATCGATTGAAGTTTATCATATCCCCACGGTAAAGTCAATAAAAAAAGCGCGATTCCGACAAAAAATACCAAGCCGCCGGAACGCGAAGGCGTCCCGGCGGTTTGGCGGCAAAAAAGGGCGGCTATCTGCGAAAAAAGCGACAAAAAATCGTTGATTTTTTCACGGACGCGATTAAATGGAGTTGAAATAATCGTAATAGGGCATGAGGGAGCAGAAGCCCTCCACAAGCTGCCCCACCAGAGCGGGGGAGGTAACGAGCCGGTCGTATTTGCGCTGGCAGAACAGGCAGAAATTTTTCTTCTGGAACCATGGCCGCAGCAGATCGGACACCTGCCCCATGCTGCGCACATACTCGTCTCCCTCCAGCCGGAACAGCTCCTGCCCGGCAAAGCGCTCTGCCAGCGCCGTCAGAGGGGCGGGATCGGCCAGAACCGAAGCGCGGAAGCGCTGCATATCCTCTGCCCGTGCGCTCCAGACGCCCAGCCCGAAGCTGTAGCCCTCCGGCGTCAGTTCAAAGAAAAATTCCGGCCGATGCGTGCGGATTTCCCGGTTGCCGAACAGGGAAAACCACAGGTTTTCCTTGAGCGGCCCACGGCCATGGAGCCTGCGGGCGTCCCGGTAGATGCGTGAGACATGGAGCTGCAGCCGGGCGTCGGGATAGCGGTCTGCCATCTGTCCGTGTACCTCTCCGGCCAGTTCCGTCATGGGCTGCAAAAGCACCTGACGGTATTCCTGCTTGTGCTCGTTCATCCATTCCCGGTTGTTGTTGAACCGCACGCCCCATAAAAAATCAATGGTCTGATCTGAAAATCCCTGAAACATTTTCTCCCTGCGCTTTCCTGTTGTGTTGCGGTTTGCAAGTCCCTCTGGATTTGCAGCAATAGATCGTGTACGGCAAATCTCCCCGCATGAAACGCGGAGGCGGCAGACGCCGTGGCATCTGTCGAATTCATGCGTTTTGCTTTTTTGGAATTATAACAAGCCAAAGGAAGATTTTCAAGCGCCATTTCTAACCTGCGGACTGCGTGCAGGACACAGCGGCCGGCAGCGCTTCGACCGGGTCAAGACACGACTGGAAGAAGTCACTGCCGAGATTCAGGAAAAGCAGACGGCCAGCGCCAACATGGGAACTTTCCTGAATGCCTTTGAACAGATGCCGGATGCACTGGCTGAGTTCTCCCTTGAAAGCTGGCACAGCATGGTGGATTTTGCCACTGTCTACAGCATCGACGACATTCGCTTCACCTTCAAGAACGGACAGGAAATCCAAACATAAGCATATAGACGCACGAACGCCTCACAACTGGTTTTGATGCCAGCGGTGAGGCGCTTTTTTGTTATTTATTCATCGAACTGGGATTTGTCATTCACTCACTTTGACTTTGCGATATCGAACCCAGAAAAACATCATCAGTACAATGTTAAGCACTGTTGTAACAATGCTTGCTTCAATCTTATAGTTTCCGCCAGATAAAAGAGTATTTGCTGATGCTGTTAATGTAAGTAAATGCGGATAATCATCAGCAAGACTTACCACTCCAAGAAACAATGCGCCAACGATATTCCATACGGCATGAGCCATGATAGGAGCTAACAGAGTCCCCTCTGCTTCATACAATGCAGTAGTAAACAGGCACATGGTAACAACATTAACAACAGGTAGTACTCCTGCTTCAATGGCACCGCCATGCATAACCGTAAAAAGTATGGTAGTAATAATCACGGCTGCTGCGAGATTATATTTCGTTTTCAAAAGTTGATAAACATAGCCTCTGACAAGAAGTTCCTGCATAACAACGTTAATGAATGCTGAAATAATCCATAACCAAAGTAGCGGAACCTCGCTTTTAACGATAATTTCAAATTGTTTCAACAGGAGAAGAATTCCCCCAGCTATTCCAATCCAAATAAAACCGACAACTGTCTCTGACATAATTCCTTTATAGCAATTCTGTTTTACAGGAATATGAACTTTTTTCTTCTCAATCAGCAAGAACACTGCAGTAAAAATCAACAGAACTGCCAAAGGAATAAGTTCTGCAAAAAATCTCCATATTGCAGGATTTTCGCTGGGAACATCGATAATTCCAGACAGCACTGCCCGCCCTATAAAGAAAATTACTATTTTCACAAATGTCATCAAGAATTTTTTCATAATAGAATCACCATTAGTTTTTCTTTATCGTTTTTTTGCTGCTTGGAACCGGGCCAGTACTTCAAGGAAATGCTTCCCGACGGTTTCTGGGTCTTTGTTCAGACCCTCACACACAAGCCTTAGTCCGTCCGGCGTAAGAATATGTCCGTTATTTCTATCTTTACACAACTGCTGGTAATCTTTCAGCTCTTTCTTTGAAATCGTAGGCATCTCACACCTCCTGCGTATAAGTAC
This sequence comes from Bacillota bacterium, assembly GCA_029003235.1. Lineage (GTDB taxonomy): Bacteria > Bacillota > Clostridia > Oscillospirales > Oscillospiraceae > JAFRPC01. The sequence continues at coordinate 1,582 of JAQYBZ010000113.1, read as the reverse complement.
TAATTTCAAGTGTCTCCCTTGTAGACATTCAAATTAACACTTATATGAAACCGACACCCCTAACGACACCGCGACACCCCTACGGTTATGCGGCAGTATTTTGTATCAAATAGCGAGTCATAATTTCGTGCAACACACCATGCAAATAGGTATTTGTATCTGATACAGATACATTATAAATATATCGTATTTGATCATGAGTCAAGTAGTATCGGACGAGAAATCGTTGAAATGTGCACATCCCTTGAACGAAAATGCACACCCCACCGGACTTTCGTTAAATGGTATAGAGGGGTAAAACGGAAAAGGCTCCACGGTGACCATTTCAGAATCACCGTAGAGCCTGTTATCGTTAAATGGTATAGGAAAACCCTTGCAAATAGGGGCCTTTGCAAAAGAAACTGGACACCCGCTTCGATACGCATTGTATCAAAACTGGTGTCCAGTTATGGTGCGCGAGGCGGGAGTTGAACCCGCACGTCCGGAGTGGACACTAGAACCTGAATCTAGCGAGTCTGCCAATTCCACCACTCGCGCGTGTCTCTCGACTGCCCGGTTAATATATCACGGATTCCGGTTTTTGTCAACAGTTTTTTCCGGCTTTTTTACAGACCCAGCAGGACGCTGAAAACGTCGGTAAAGGTGAGTACGGCCAGAACGGTCAGGCCGATGCCGATGTAGATCAGGAATTTCTTTTTCAGATAGTTGCCCATGGTCCAGACGATCACGGCCACAAGCGCCAGTGCGATGGTTACGGGATGCTCTGTCAGAGCGTTGGAAAGAAAAAGCATGAGATACCTCCATGGTGAGACGGCCAAAGCGCCTGCCGGACTGGGCGCGGCGGCGGTGAAAGCTGAACCGGTATTAAGCTGTCGGCCTTGTCCGGCCGGGTCTGCCGAAGCAGACCCGGCCGACAGAAGAATTACTGATACAGATAGCTGTACTTGGACTTGACGGTCAGGATGAGCTGCTCGATGTCTGCGGGCAGATCGTTGCTGCCGCTCAGATCGTAGTCCTGGGTGCCCATGGCCAGACGGACACGCACCTTGTCGCCGCCCAGGAAGAGGAAGCCGTAGTTTCTGGAATCCACAAAGTCCTCTTCGGTCTGGAACAGGGTGATCTTGTCGCGGCTGGGGGCGGAGGCATAGGGGCAGAACTGGGTGCAGTTGCCGCACTCGTTGCACATCTTGTCCACATGGAGGATTTCGTGGCGGCCGTCTGCCAGCTTGACGATCACATTGGCGCGGTTGGGGCAGGAGTCGGCGCAGTTTTCGCAGACCGTGTTGCAGTCCAGACAGCGGCTGCCTTCGCAGCAGGCGGCAGAGGCCATCTTGAGTACGCCCTTCTTGGCAATGGCTTCGGCCTTGGTCACATAGGCCTGCTCGGGGATCTCGTAGCTGTGGGGATGTCCTGCCACCAACTGTGCAAATCTGGCGGCGTCGGCAATGCCCTCTACCACGGTTGCGGGGCCGCGGTGGCAGTCGCCTGCGGCGTAGACGCCCTCGATATTGGTCTGGAAAGCCACGCCCTTGCGACCCATTTCAATGCCGTTTTCGGCCATGAGGGCGTCGTCCACGCGCTC
>JAQYBZ010000112.1 GCA_029003235.1 Bacillota bacterium | reverse complement strand
GTTGGGCACCGGCATGGCGGCAAGCTGCAGCGTCTCTCCCTCCTGATCAAAAATCAGGTTGTCCACATTGAGAACGATGCCCTTACAGCCCACATCCGTCCCCTCGTCTTCTTTGTCGGCAGCGTTTCGGACAGACAGGGTCTCATAGAGCCTGGAGCGGATCACGCCGCCGCGCCAGAGCAGATAGGAGCCGCCGATACCCAGCGCCAGCAGCAGAAACACCACCGACACCACCTTGAACCCAACGGGGATGGCAGTGCGGGTCGGCTTTTCCTCCTCCCGGTGTAGCTGTGTATCCGCCGGACGGCGGCGGGACGCAGCCGACGCAGCGGGACGGGGCGTCGGCCCGGCGCTGTCGGGCTGCGGCTTCGGCGGTCGCCTCCGCATCTCCGGCGTACCGTCTTCCTGGGGTGCGCCCTCTCTGCGCCTCTGGCGGCGCTGCTGCCGCTCCAATTCCTCCTGCTGCTGCAGGTACCGTTCTTCTTCCTCCGCTGCGGCCTTTTTCTCTGCCCGCAGCCGCCGCTTTTCTTCCTTTTCTGCCAGGCGCTTTTCCACTCTCCGCTGCCGGCGCTCTTCCTCGGTAATGCGGCGGCGATGCACCGGCTCATAGTCGCTTCTCGGTGCAGGCTCCCCGCACAGCGGACAGTTTTCAAGCTGAAGATCATATAGCTGCCCGCATCTGGGGCATACATTTTTGTTCAGCATAGCTACCTCCACGCTTCTTCTGAAGCTGCTGGTCTGTGTGGCACAGGGCGCGCAAAGCGCCTTTTTGCTCACTTTATCTATTATATCATACCATTTTGCTGCGACAAAAACAATATATGATTGCATTTTTTCCTTTTTTGTTTTATTATATATGCGTATAAATAGAAGGAGGGATTTCTATGGCTGACAAAACTGCCATTTCTCCTCTGCTGGATCAAATGACCGTGGGCGCTTTGCTCGGCAGCCACGGCGGCATTTCCTGCTACGCCTTGCAGCACACTGCCACAGGGCAGAAGTTTGCGCTTAAATGCGTCTCCATTCCGGCTTCCGAGGAAAAGGTGCAGGCGCTGATTCTGTCCGGCGCCTATGCCGACGAGACCGCCGCCAACGACTATTTCCGTCATGTGGCAGACGATGTGACGGCAGAGCTGGACGCGGCCAAGACCTTTGGCGACTGCCCCAACCTCCTGCGCCCGCTGGATTATCAGGTTGTTGCAAAAGAAAGCGGCGTGGGCTTTGATGTATATATCGTCTATCCGTGGCAGACCTCGCTGAAAGAGTATGTCCGCGACAATGCTATGACGCACCTGCGCGCCGTCAATCTGGGCATTGACCTGTGTTCGGCCCTGTGCGCGCTGCACAGCGGCGGCTATGTGTTCGAGAATCTCAAGCCGGAGAACGTTTTCCTCAGTGAGACCGGCGCTTTTCTGCTGGGCGATCTGGGCTTGGCGCCCATGCTGGACATGCATTTCGCCTCTCTGCCTGAACAGTATCTGGGAAGCTACAGCGCCCCGGAGCTGTCCAACATCATGTCCGGTCTCAACGCCACCATTGACATTTATTCTCTGGGAATCCTGCTCTACCGCATCTACAACGGCAACCATGCCCCCTTCGAGGACGAAAAGACCTCTGCCAAGGCCGCCGACGGCAAGCGTCTGGACGGCGAGGCACTGCCCGCGCCTTTGTTTGCCGACTATGAGCTGGCGGAGATTATTCTCAAAGCCTGTGCCTACCTGCCGGAGGATCGTTATCAGACGCCGGAGGAGATGAAGCAGGCGCTGGAGCAGTATATGCAGCGCAACGTGATCTCCGACAACCTCATCGTGCCCCCGCTGGTCAGCACGCCGGAGCCGGAACTGACGGTAGAGGAAGCAATGGAAGAAGCGGAGCCTGTCCGCTTTGCCAGTGAGGACAAGATCGACGACGCTTTCCGTCAGCATTTTTCTCCCGACACCGCCAGCCTGGACGCGATAATTGCCGCCGTGCGGGCAGATGAGGCAAAAGAGGCCGCCGCCAGGCGGAGCAAGGCACAGGCAGAGCCGCAGAAGCCGTCCCGGCCTGCTCCCGCCGCGCCCGAAGAAGCGTCGGCTTCCCCGGAGGAAGCGACGGTATTGCCGGAAGCGGAACCGGTGCAGGAAGTCTCCGCTCCGTTGGAACAGCCGGAAACGGAGGCCGTTCCGGCGTCGGACACGCAGCCCGACGCCGCCGTGCGCCGCGCCTTTGAAACGCCCTGTGCCATTGTGATCGACGACGACGGCCAGCTTCTTCCCCCACAACCTGAGGTCGAAGCCCCCGAGGCGGAGGAACCGGCGGCGGAGGACACGACGTTGGCGCTTGCGGAGGAGGACATTGCTTCCCCCGCGCCGGAGCCGCTTCCGCAGGAAGACTCCGTTCAGGAAGCGCCCGGGCAGGAGGAAGAAGATCCAAACCCGCCGCTGCCCAAGAAGAAAAAGAGCAAGGCCGGTTGGATCGTGCTGGCCGCTATCGTGGCGGTACTGGCCGCCGCCGTGGCCGTTTACCAGTTTACGGATTTCGGAAAGAGCCTGTATCATTACTTTATCCATATTGACAGCCTTACGGTCACCGACGTGGGCACGGACACCCTCTCCGTTTCCGTCCAGTCCGACGCCTATTCCCTGCCGGTGAAGCTCACCTGCAGCGATGTCTACGGCAACGCCTTTACGGCGGAGCTGGACAATGGTTCGGCGGTCTTTACCGGCCTGACGCCGGGCACACAGTATACGGTAAATATCGTCGCCGAGGGTCTGCACAGGATCACCGGCGCCACCACCTGTTCCGTTGGCACGAAATCCGCCACGGAAGTATTGACCTTCTCCGCCAGCTCCGGCAATCAGGAGGGCGCCGTCCTGTTGACGCTGGTCCTAAAGGACGACAACACTGCGCCCAGCGAATGGACGGTCAGCTATGTCTGCGACGGCGCGGAAGCCAAAATGCAGAGTTTTTCCGGCGATTCCACCCAGATCAGCGGTCTGGAAGTAGGCAAGGAATACACCTTTACGCTGGTCAGTTCCGGCGTCAGCAACATTGTTGGCGTCACCACCGCCACCTTTACGCCGGTCAAGGCCGTCACCGCAGAGGGGCTTTCCATTGTGTCCTTTATCGACGGCAAGCTGACCGTGGGCTGGACGTGTACATCCGAAGCACCGGAGCTGTGGACGGTCACCTGCTGCGACGACAACGGCAAGGAATTGACCGCCGAGACGGCGGAGCCGCAGGCCTCCTTTGAGGGCTTAAGCCTTGGCAGCGTCTATTATGTGGAGGTCTCCGCTCCCGGCCTGTTCCAGAATCTGAGCCTTACCGTCCCCGGCGACATGATCTATCTGGATGCGCTGTCCATCCAGATGGCGGACGATGGCCTGCACGTCTGGTGGGAGAGCGGGGAAACGCCCGCCGACGGCTGGCTGGTCGTTGCCTCTCTGGGCAGTGAGGACTATCTCACCACTGCCATCACTGCCGCAGAAAACGGCTGCGTTTTGACCAAGCTCATTCCCGGCGTCACCTACACCATTACGGTAGAATCCGCCGACGAGCGCAAGGTGGTGGGACACTGCACCACCCAGTACACGACCGAGGCGGCTCCTGCGCTGGATCTTCTGGGACTGGAATCCGGAGATCTTTCCGTGGCCGTGTATCTGACGCCCGAAGGCGACAGCCCGTCCTACGACGATCTGGGCAAAGCAGCCTCCGACTTCAGTTCCACCGACAGTATCTGCTTCGGCCTTGTCGCCGAGGTTGCGCCGGAAAAGAGTCCCTATGAAGTGACGGTGCTGTATCTGCTGCGGGATGAAAACGGAACGCCTGTGGACTATTATTCCGGCTCTGTGGTCTGGGACGACCTTTGGGCAGGCGGCCACTATCTGGGCGTTTTGCAGCGGACGCCCGCCGCAACCGGCGACTATACCCTTGAGATCTACATCAGCTACCAGTTAGCTGCCGCGGCCAAGCTCCATATTACAGCGGTGGAACCCCCTGCCGACGGGGAATAATTTGCCTGCAAGACACAAATTCCCCGGACGCTCTTTTGAAGCGTCCGGGGAAACTTTTTTCGGTTATTCTCATCCGGCGGGCAAGGTCTATGCTCCAGGAAGCGCCGTCTCCGGCAGCCTGAAGCGCGGAGCCACACTCCGGCGCGGGCGTCCTGTGGCCGACTCCTGCGCGCATTCTGCACGGCACAGAAAAGGCCGGAATCCTTCCATCATTCACACAACGCAGACAGCTCTGTGTCTGCCGGTTTTTTTGAACACAAACGGCACACTGTTCTGACCGTCCGCAGATATTTCCGCAAACCAGTGTCCCTGCCAGCCTCCGTCTGTGGCATTCAGGCGAAAGCCGAGTTTGTTGCTTTGGTTCTCACGCTCCTTTCTTTCGTTCTTGCAGCTTCAGCATACCATATTCCTCCAGAATTGGTTTGAACAAACTGTGTACGATGTGAAAACTTTCTTCAAAACTGCACAGACTTTCTAAAAGAGCAATAAAACGCTTAGGAAAAGGAGCGCAAGACCATGGAATTGTTGGATTTTACTCCCGAAAGCTATCTGCAGGAGCTGAT
>JAQYBZ010000111.1 GCA_029003235.1 Bacillota bacterium | reverse complement strand
CGCGCTTGGGCAGAAAAAATCGAACCGTCCCGGATTGTCAGAGAGCATCTCCGGAGCGGTTCGTCTGCGGCTTTCCTGCGGAAGGAAGCAGCCAATTTGCTTTCGTTATTTTTCTTCCAGAATTTTATTCAGCTCATGCATAAAGCTGTTAATGTCCTTAAACTGGCGGTAGACCGAGGCAAAACGCACATAGGCCACCTCGTCGAGCACCTTCAGGTGCTCCATGACCAGCTCACCGATCTTTTCCGTGCTGAATTCCCGATCCAGAGAGTTTTGGACGGTCTGCTCAATGTCCTGCACGGCCTTTTCCAGATCGGCCATGGAGACCGGCCGTTTTTCACAGGCGCGCAGCATCCCATTGAGCACCTTATTGCGGTCAAAGGGCTGGCGGCTGTTGTCTTTCTTTACAACAATGACGGGCAGGCTTTCCACCGTCTCGTAGGTGGTAAAGCGTTTCTGGCAGGAAAGGCACTCTCTGCGTCTGCGGATACTCGCGCCGTCGTCTGAATGACGGGAATCCACGACCTTGCTCTCCTGATAGCCGCAATAGGGGCACTTCATGGCACTGTCCTCCGAATCATTTATTTCTTCGTGGCAAACACAGGCGGCACACCGCCTGATGTCCCGTGATAGGCGGAAATGGAATGAAACGTGATACTCCAAGGATCATCCGCGCAATTTTAATTATTATATCAAATGTTTTTCCCGCTGTCCAGCCCTTTTCCGGCAAAAACCACGCTCAAAGCACGTCTTGCAGTACGTCCTGCAAGTGGACAGGCAGCACCCGCTGCCGCCACAGAAGCGTCTGCAGCGCCTGTGCCCGCTCCCGGCGTCGGGTAATCCGGCGACATTCCCGCCACTCCCGCCGGTGGCCGCTTCGGTATGCGATGCGCAGGCCGTACTCCGGTTGTCCGCCGTCGGTCAAATCGGTCAAAATCTCGTAGCACAGATGCAGGGTATGGCCGCTCTGGCCGCAGAATACCCGCGCAGTCAAAGTCATATCGTCGCCTCCTTCTTCCCCATGGTAGCATAATTCTTTTGCCGGGAGAAGAAAAACAAACCGCGCAATTCGACGCATCTTGAAAATACTGGAAAACGCCGGGAAAAATCCCGGCGTTTTCCGTCACAGTTTGCGGCTTTGGGTCGAACGATTTCCTGTTTTCTGCCGTGAAATTCTCCATAGATCCAGCGCCTTGGCGCTTCCGGCGGGATTCCGGCTATTTGACCCTCCGGAAATTACCCACGGTGCTGCTGACCGTGGATATGTAGGCAAAAGAGCCGGCATGACGGGCAATGATGCGCTGCACGTCTACGATCTGGTGTTTGTTGACGATGCAGATAACCAGACTCTTGGCGTCATGGGTATACATACCCTCGGCAGGCAGCACCGTCACACCGTGACCCAGCTTATCCATCAGCTCCTTGCCGAGCAGCTCGGGCTCCTGAGAGACGATCTCAAACTTCAGCGCCTCATCATAGCCCTTTAAGACACGGTTGCCCATGAAGCTGCTGACAAAGCAGTACACAATGCAGCAGACCACTGGCTCAAACTGATAGCCATAGACAAAGTATGACACCGCGGCCACAACGCCGTTGATGGCAAAGGCAATCCACATCAGATCGTATTCCGGGCGGAAGTGGCGCACGCAGGCAGCCATAATATCCGTACCGCCGGTACTGCCGTGCTGGCGCACGGCCAAGCCGTAGAACAAACCGTTGAGGGTGCCCGCAGCCACAGGAGCCAGTACGGTACTGCTGCCATTGGTGGTGTAGTAGCAGAAGCGGCTGAAATCCATTTTGCCGAACAGAAGCATGGAGCTGGAGAAAAATACAATAAACAATGCGGTCTTTCCTACAAATTCCCGATCCACAAGAAACCATGCCAGCACCAGCAGCGGAATGTTGATCAGCAGATTGAGCAGACCGGCGTTGACTTGGAACAGATGCTGCGCCATGGTTGCAATGCCGCCCACGCCCGCCGGGGCAAAGCTGTTGGGAAAGATAAACAGTTCATAGCAAAGAGAGGTCAGAATCGCCAGTACAGGCGTCAGAAGCCAAGCCTGCAGCTTTTTATTTTTCGTGTTCATATTCATTCTCTCCAATTCATATCATGCCGACCATGCATCACAAGGACGCCAACGCCCATGTTTGCCTTATTTGCCCATAGTCCCGGGCAAGGCTGAGTCCATGCTATTCTATCCTTTTTTCCTACAAAAAGCAACTGTGAAAACAAGGTTTTCTTGCCTTTTTTCACTTTATCCATTATAATGTTCAAAAATACGCAAAGGAGGCCGCTGTGTGCCCCAATACTATATGTTCTACAAGCCCCGGGGCTATCTTACTGCAAAAACCGACGCCTGGCGGCCGACCATGATGGAATTTTTTCCGCCGGAAGTGCGCAGCCGGCTCCACCCTGTTGGGCGGCTGGACAAGGACAGTGAGGGTCTGCTGCTGGTGACGGATGACGGGATGCTGGACAACGCTCTGCTCCAGCCCAGCCGCCATGTTCCAAAGAAATATGCCTTTCAGGCTTTCGGGGTGCTGACGCCCGCACAGGTCGCCCAGTTGGAAGCAGGCGTCCCCCTGCCGGGAAAAGAGACCGTCATGACCAAGCCCGCCAGAGCGCAGCTCCTCCCTCCCAGCACCATCGGCGCATGTGCGAAGGATCTGCCGGCTCAGCGCAGGGAGCATTTCCTAAAGAATCCCGACCGGCCGGTCTGCCGGGGACTCATCTGGATCCGTGAGGGCAGAAAGCATCAGGTGCGGCTTATGCTCAAGGCGGTGGGCTGCCATGTGTTCTGGCTCAAGCGGCTGGCCATTGGCTCTCTGGAGCTGGATCCGGCGCTTGCCCCCGGAGACTACCGTTCCCTGACGGCAGAGGAAGTGGCACGGTTGTTTTCCGACGGCCGGACCGGGGCTTCGGTTTGACATTCCTTTCAAACTGTCGTATAATCAAGCTAAAGCTGCGGCTGTGCTGATTGGCACACCGAAACATCCGAAAAGGAGGCGGCTCTATGTCGGCCAGCAATTCCCCCCAAAAAAGGGGCAACAGAATATGGGTCGTGCTTTTGGTCGTTTCCCTTGTGGTGATTCTGTTAGCCGTGGGGTTCTTCCTCTGGCTGTTTCTGGACGGCAGCCGCCAGCCGGATTACAGCGTCTACCATTCTTCTCAGCAGACAATGGAAGCCACCACGGAGCCTGCCACTGCCGGCACGCAGTCCACACAGGCAACCACCACAGAGGCATTGGTGGAAAATCCCATTGATTTTGAATCCCTGCAGGCGCAGAACGCCGACATTTACGCCTGGATCTATATTCCCAACACGGGTATCGACCTGCCAATCGTTCAGGCGCGGGCAGGAGACGACGACAACTTCTATCTGCACAAGGACATCAACCGCCAATATGACTTTAAGGGCATGATTTACACCCAGCGCGCCAACGCCAAGGACTTTTCCGACCCGGTTACAGTGATTTATGGCCATAACATGCTTGACGGCTCCATGTTCTCTAATCTTCATATGTTCCGCGACCCGGATTTCTTTGATGAAAACGCTTACTTTTACATCTATACACCCGGGCACATTCTCACCTATGAGATCGTCTCGGCCTATCAATATGACACCCGGCACATCCTCAACTCTTTCGACTTCTCCAAGCAGGAGGTCTTTCAGGAATATCTGGACTATCTTCTCAATCCCAAGTCCATGATCGCCGACGTGCGAGACGGCATTAGCCTGACGACCGACGACAGGATCGTTACGCTGAGCACCTGCATTGAGCGAGGAGCTGCCCGATACTTGGTACAGGGGGTACTGATTTCCGATGAACGAACCTACTAATCTTTCCGAATCCGCCGCGCCCACCCAGGAGCCTTCCCAGCACCGCGGCTACAGTCAGGGAAAATTCGCCAAAAAGAAAGAGAAAAAGAAGCGCCGCTGGCTTCGCGTTTTGATCATCATTCTGTGTGTCATCGCCGCCCTGTTGGTTGCCGCTGTAGCCGCCTATGTGATTTTGTACAAAAGCGGTCAGAAATCCATGACTTCCTATGACAACGTGGCCGTGGACTTCCCTCAGAGCAACGAAAAGGTGCTCTCCCAGAATAACGGCAAGACCGTGGTCTATAACGGTCACACCTACACGTTCAACGAGAACATCGCCTCCATCCTTTTCATCGGCGTGGACAAGCGCCAGCTCGCCAACACCCAGCAGATCGGCGAGAACGGACAGGGCGACTGTATTTTGCTGGTGGCCATGGACACGGTCACAGGGAAAGCCAACATTGTCAGCATTTCCCGTGACGCCTATGCCGAGGTGGATCTGTATTCTGCCGACGGCAACTACATCGGTACGGACATGACCCAGCTCTGTCTCGCCTATTCCTATGGCGACGGCAGGCAGACAAGCTGTGAAAACATGGCAAAGTCCGTTTCCCGCCTGCTCTACGGCTTGCCCATCAACTACTACTTTGCTCTGGATATGGACGGCATTATAGAGGCCAACGACGCCGTTGGCGGCGTGACTTTGACCTCTATCAGCGACCTGACCCTTTCCGACGGCACCAAGCTGCACAAGGGCGACAGTGTTACCCTCCGCGGGAAAAATGCGGAACGCTATATCCGCAGCCGCGATTTTGAGGCACTGGACGCCAATGTGGAACGCATGGCGCGGCAGAAGCAGTATGTGCAGGCCTTTGCCTCCGTTGTCACTCAGAAGTCCAAGGAGGATCTGACCGTGCCTGTGACCCTGTTCCAGACCCTGTCACCCTATATGGTGACCAACCTCTCCGTGGACACGGTGACCTTTCTGGCCACCTGCTATCTGCGCAACGGCGCCAGCTTTGATTTTCTGTCCATTGACGCGGATATACAGGAGGTAGACGGCCACGCCATGTATTATCTCAACGAGGACAGTCTGTATGAGGCAATTCTGACCGCGTTCTATACTCAGGTGGATTAAACCGGGGTTCCCCCAAGAATGAAATGATACCGCCGCGCCCAACGGTGCGGCGGTATTTCAATTATGCCCAAAGAATCGGCCTAATTTAGCAAAGAATCCGTGCATTTTGACAAAAGTGTGTTTTTCCGGGAGCTGCTCCTTGACTACACAGGAAATTTTTTGTAAAATAGCCATATATTTATACAAGAGAAGTGAATGATTATGAAGCAATCTTCGATTTTGAAACTTACCTCTCTGCCCAGCTTCCGTGCGGCGCTGGCAAAGAATCAGGGCTATTTTATGGGACGACATTGCGTAACAGTTCAAACGCTGTTCCGGGTCATGTGCGCCCATAAATAACTTTGATGAAAGAGGTCTTATAAAATGAAAAAAATCATTTCTCTGCTTCTGGCATCTGTGATGCTCCTTTCCCTGTTTGCCCTGTGCGGCTGCTCTGCCGCCGAATCGGGCACAGACACCACTGCTCCCGCCGGAGAATCCGGCACTCGTACCTTTACCGT
>JAQYBZ010000110.1 GCA_029003235.1 Bacillota bacterium | reverse complement strand
GGTGACCGCCAACTACAATGGCGTCACGCCCGCTCCCTCCAACAATGATAACGGCAACCAGTCTCCCAACACCGGTTATGATTTCACCGTGCTGGAGATTGCAGCGCTGGTTCTGCTGGTCGGTCTGGCAGGCTTCAGCGTAGCTGTCAAGCGTCTGCAGAAGAGCAAGGGCTGATTTCTTTGGCACACTATTTACAGCGGGATGCAGAATTGCATCCCGCTGTTTTTTGCTCTCAAAACATCTGTTGATGCTTCCGGCGGACAAGCTGTCCGCCGTTTTGTTTGTGCAGACGGCCAGCACAGTGGTCAATTACCGTAAGATTGCGGTAATCTATCATCGTCTGCCGAAGTGCATGGAACACTTCTCCCCCGTTTTGGCAGGATTATCATTTCCCCGTCCGGCCCACCCTATGGAGAATTGGCAGCAGGCATTATCTTCTCCTGTCCGTGATTGTTCCATCGGTAGTCAGTCAAATCGTCAAATACATTCCGTCTGCTGCTTTCCCGCCCGTGAACGCTCTCACGCAAAAAAGCCCCCCTGCAGGGTCTGTGCCCTGCAGGGGCGGTAACGATCTGACTATGGGATCAATGTCATAAAAGCTTTCACCAGCTCCCGGTCAACGGGAGCGGAAAGGTCGCCGCCTTTCTTGAACCCGCTGCCGATGATGGCGCCGTCGGCATACTGCCACAGTACGGCGGCGTTCTTTGCGTTCAGTCCGCTGCCGATCAGAAGCGGGATGGAAAGGCTCTGTTTGATTTCCCGGATCATCTTCTCATCCGGCGCAACGCCCGTGGCGCTGCCCGTCAGAATGGCCGCATCGGCGCCACTGACCTGAATATCATGCGCCTTTTCCTGCAGACTTCTGTCGGCGGTAATGGCGTGGCTTCCGTGCTTAACCTGAAAATCTCCAAACACCATGACCTCTTTGGCGTCAATTGCGGCACGGTAGCGCATGAGCTCCGGTGCTGCCGCGCCCACATAGCCGCTGTTACTGATGTAGGCGTTCATCAAATTAAAGCAGCGGATAAAGTCGGCCCCCGCGGCCTTTGCAATGGCCATTGCCTGTACTGCGCCATTGAGATGTACATTGATGCCCAACGGCACTTGGGGAAAACGCGTCTTGATCCTGACGGCCGCTGCCGTCAAAAAGGCAACCGTTTCCGCGCCGATCTCATCGCCAAGGCGGTACGGCGTGTCAAACTGATTCTCGATCTGGATGGCGTCCACACCACCCTCAGCCAGCGCCTCGGCGTCACGGAGGGCAAACTCATAAATATCCTCCAGACGCCCTTCATAGCGCGGGCTTCCCGGCAGCGCTTTCAGATGCACCATGCCGATCACGGGCTTTTTTCCACCCCAAAGCTGCGTAAACATTTCTCACGCTCCTACGATCTGCACGTAAACCGTGCGCTCTCTCGGGCCGTCAAACTCAAAGAAATAAATTTCCTGAGAGCCGCCCAGCTTCAGCTCGCCGCCAGAGACAGGAAAGGTCTGCTGTGCGTTGGTCAGAATGGATTTCAGGTGCCCGGCGGCGTCTGTGGCCGGGTCACAGGTATGGGCAAAGGGCGTATCGATGGGAACCAATCTGCGTACCAGCCTGTCCACGTCCGTCAGAGCATTGGGGTCAATGCCGCAAGCGATGAGCACACCCGCTGTGGAATGGGGCGTATAGACTAGGCAGATCCCCTCCTTCACACCGGCCTTTGCCACCGCCGCGCGTACCTCGTCCGTAATATTGTATAGCTGATGCTTCTGTGTTGAAATATGTAACGCTTCCATTGTTGCAGCTCCTTATACCTGCCAGCCCGCCACAGGGCCGGTATACAGCAGATCAATTACATGCTTCAAATCTACATCATGGGGCGCGTCCGGATCCTTGAAGGACAGCCGTGACAGTTCGCAGGCAAACAGGTGCAGCACCACCATGCTTGCCAAAACGGCAGGATACTCGCTCAGCTCCGAGATAAACGGCGCGACTCTCACCACGTTTTCCGTCTCCTCACAGGCAACATTGCCCACCACCAGCACCCGCGCACACTGGGCTTTGGCATATTCCACCACCTGCTGTTCGCGGTGGTCGCTGATGTTATTGCCGATCACAATGACGGCGTCCGCACTCTTAATGGCAAAGCCGTTGAGATGCAGGTATTCCTCGGCGTTGGTGGTCATAATGCGGCAACGGTTGGTCTCGATGATCTTCGCCGCGCCAATCATACTTGCAGTTCTGGCCGGGCCACTGCCGGCAAAGGCGTAGCAGCGCGCCTCGAGGAATTTCTGCGCATTCTTTTTTATCTTCTCATATTCCTCGGTGTAGATCCTGCGGATGATCTGCGGCGTCTTTGTCGTCAGCTCCTCCGTCAGTGCGTCACAGGCCGCACTGTCACCGCCCTTTTCTTTGCCCAGGGCAGCGGCAAGAGCAAACATCAGCGCAAGACCGCTGGTGCTGGTCTTCGTGGGGAAGGACTTGGAGACGCCTGTGGCCGTGGTGACCAGCGGCGCGGTGCAGTCCTTACCAAGGGGACTGTCGGCATGGTTTGTCACGCCGACGGCAATGCCATTGCAGGCATTGACATATTCCAGGGATTTCAGCACATACAGGGACTTGCCTGACGAGCTGAACAAAACGACCATGGTCTTTTCGTCCACCTTGGGCTGCAGCAGGTAGAAGTCGTAGGCCTCGTAGCCAAATGCCTCCACGCCTGCGTATTTGCGGAAGGCATGGGCAGCGGCAAAGCCGATAAAATAGCAGTCTCCGGAACCGACGATATAGACCCGCTCCACCGCTTTGCCAAGAACCGCCAGCTCGGCAAGGCGGTCTTTGAGCTGTTTCATGCAGTTCTCGATGGCGTCTGCCTGTTCCATCATTTCATTGGGAAAATAATACTCATTCCAATCAATTTTCATGGTTTAACCCCCTGCTGTTTTCATATATGCGTCGATTTCTTCCCGCTTGGGCGTGGAGCGTGCGCCAGAGCGCGTAACCGAAATCCCCGAGGCCACTGTGGCAAAACGCATTGCCTCTTCTACCGTGTGTCCCTCCATTTCGGCGCAGACGAAAGCGGCGGCATAGGTATCCCCTGCCCCTGTAGCGTCCAGCGCCACATGTTCCGTGGGGATGGCGCGGAATACCATATTTCCGGCCTGGTCAAGCAGGTAGGAGCCTTCCTTCCCCCGCTTGACAATGAAGGTCTGCCCCTCTGCCGGTGTCAGCTCCAGTGCGTCCATTTCGCTCTGTCCGGCAAGCACGACGTCGCTCATGGCGCAGAGCTTCTGCATGGAAGCTTTGACCTCCGGCGGCACCGCGTCGGGCGGATAGCGCAGGTTCGGGTCGAAATAGATCCTGGCGCGGCCCTTCCAGGCAGGCAGCACCGCAAAGATGCTCTCCTCCGCCGGGTGAACGCCCATCATCACGCCAGAGACAAAGATGGCGTCGGGCTGCACCTTGTCCAAATAGCGCACATCCTCCGGCGTCAGCTTTTCGTAGGCTGAGCCGTTGGCCAATACCCAGATGGTACGCTCACCGTCGGGCGTGACCGCAATGATTACCAGTCCGCTGGCATTGTCGGGATCCAGCGGAATTCCCTCGTTATGCACATGATAGTTTTGCATATCGTCCTTGAGATAATGGCCAACCTCATCGTCTCCCAAGCGGCAGATAATGGAAGTATCCACCCCCAGAACGCCCAGCCCGGCGGCTATGTTGCCGCCCGTGCCGCCGCCGTTCCGTTTCAGCGGTGTGCCGTAGGTTCCGTCTCCGCAGTTGGGATAGGCAATGATATGGGTCAGCATATCGGCAAAAATATCACCGATCACAACGACTTTCTTCTTTGTATCCATCAGAAAAACCTCCGCTACCGGGGCGCCTTTGCCAGCTTGGCAAACATATCGCCAAAGACCGCATCGCGGTAAATGTAGCGGCAGACGCGCGCCGTATGTCCCACATTGTCAGAGCAGTCCCAGCGAATATCATCCGTCAGTCTGGGCAGGGGCACAAGCTCCGAGGGGCACCAGGTGGGATTGATCATATAGGCCACGGTGGAAATATCCCAGATAATACGCGACGGGGACAGGGCGGTATCGGTATGGGGCTCGCCTTCTTCGCCGTAATCGTCCAGTCCTTTTCCATAGGTCTTGTGAAACAGGCGGAGCCAGTTCATTCCCATCTCCTGCGTGAGCTGGCTGACAACATTTTCCGTCAGATAGGTGCCTACACGGCTCCTGCCCTTCATGTTGCGCTCCAGCTCTGGCGCCGTCACGGTCAGATTGGAGGCCACCGTCATACAGGGCACCAGCACCAGCGGCACGCCGCACTCCACCATAAGCTGGGAGGCAAGCATATCCTGCCCCAAATTGAATTCAATGGTATGCGGCCAGTAGAAGGGCTGCCCGGCAAGCCAGACGACCACAATTTTTTTGATGATGGACGGATCCATCAGAATGGCCGAGGCGACATTGGTGATCTCGCCGATGGCAATGACATATAGGGGTTCGTCACTCTCATGGGCGCGGCGGACAAGGTCTCTTGCTGCCTCGCTCTCCACCGGCGTTTCTCTGTCGGTGAGATAGGTCGGTGAGCCGCGGAACACCATCCCCTTCGGGTCTCTGTCCATGAGGGAGAACAGATGGAGGATTTCCTGATAACTCTGCTCCAATCCCTCCTGCAGGTTGGCGGTCATGGGAATGTTCACATCGGCATTCATCATCCGCGCCAGAAACGCGGAGGAAAATGGCGCGGCGTAGATGGCCTGAACATCCAGACGTTCCGGCGACATGAGGGCATAAGCAATGGCAAACTGGTCGTCCACCTCGTTGTATGTATCCGAATCAATGACTGCACGGACTTTTCCCCTGGGCGGCAAAAGGCGCTGTGCCCGTTCTTCGTCCGTCAATACCGGAAATTTCATATTTTTCACGCTTTCCTTCCCACAAATTTTATTCCCGCGCACCGGCGAGCTTATTGGCTTTCAGCCGGGTGCTTTTTGTTCCGAACCTGTCGGCATTTTGGAAGAAGATCATCACGATAAGCAGGAACAGGCCGAGAACGACGTTCTGGAAGGTATCCGGCATTCCTGCGGCGATCAGTCCGATGAAGATGATATTCAGACTGAACTGGCTGATGAAAATACCGATGGTCAGATCGCAGATGCGCTGGAGAACCAAGGCAAGAAGAATACTGATCAGGGGCTTAAAGACGATGGTAACGCTTCCGAGGCCTGTCTGCGCACCGACGGAACCGGACTGGCTTAAGGTGAGGATGGCAGCGATGGAGAGGAAGATGCCGCCGTAGACAAAGGACTTGAATTTGACAAGCCCTGTCTTGATGCCGGCATTTTTTGCCACCAGCTCATTGCTTCCCACCGCCCGCATATGGAAGCTGAATTTCGTATGGTTATAAATGAAATAGAACAGCAGCGCAGAAGCGACAAACACAATGATGATGTACGGAGAGGAGCCAAGAACGGCATATTTGTTATCGATCTGCACAAAGCCGAACTGACCGGCAAGCTGTTTGCCGATGATCTCATAGATCATGGTCAGACCCATGGTCAATACCAGCGAGGGAATCCTGAGGAAATGGTTCAGGGCGCCGGTCACCACGGAGGTAAGCATTCCTGCGGCAAAAGCGCACAGGATCATGCCGACCATGCCGAATTTTGCAGCACACAGGCCACCTACAACGCCGCTGATGATCAGCGCGGAGCCCACCGTAAAGTCGAACACGCCGCAGATATTGCCGTAGGCCACGGCGTAAGCCGTAATGGTGGGGATGATCGACTGTAAAAAGATGGTGTACACACAGTCCCAGTTGCTGAAACGATCAAAGCAGATGCAGAGGAATATGCAGTAAATCAGAACCGGCAGCATCAGCGCCTTGACGGTATTAAGAAGAAATTTTTTCATAACAGATCATATCCTTTGAATCAATTTCCGGCGGGATGCTGCGCTGTGCCGGTTGTGCGGGCAGGCAGTGCTGCCTGCCCGCACATAGATAGGAGGAAAGGTCGTTTTAGCTGTGGCGCTCCACGACGTCCGCCACGGAGAAGGACTCGAGCAGATCATAGATATAATCCACGGTAACAGCGGAGTTGTTCTTCTTGATCATCTTTTCGCTGATCTCTTCCTTGGTGTAGATGGGCGTGGAGCCAAGGAAGAACTCGGTGTACTGGGCGGCTTCCTCGGCAGAGGTCAGCTCCAGATAGGGGGTGATGATGATGGTGGGGCCATCCTCATTGATGGGCGTGCCGAGAACCTTGTTTACCAGCACGACAGCGGACATGAGTGGGTCGATCTGCTGCTGGCCGCCGTAGGAAACGTGGAAAGAGCCTTCGGCCAGATAGTCGCCCATGGTGGAGTCAAAGTCGATTCTGCCCACGATAACCTGGCCTGCCTTGCCGTTATCGGCCAGCGCCTTCTCGATGGTGGGAAGAGCGGACGGGCAGTAGGTGCCCAGCAGAAGGATACCGTCCATTTCGGGGTAAGCGGCGATATAGCTGTTGATGGTCTTGGTCATATCGGTGGTCACGGTGATGCCGTAGGTGGTGTTCAGCAGATTGATACCGGTTTCCTGTACGCCCTTGGCAGCGCCCTTGTCGCGCAGGTCGGAAGAAGTATCGCCCTTTGCGATGTTGATGCAGCACAGGTTCTCAACACCCATATCCGCCATTTTCTTTACAATGTTGGCTGCGCAGGCTTCATCGTCCTCGTTGCAGCCGCCTGCAAACCACTTGGAAGCGTAGATCTGCTCGCGGATGTCATCGTCGCTGATGGTACGGAACATGGTTGCCCAGTAGACGCCCGCTTCGGCGCACATGGCGTCCACAGTGGGGAGCATGGAGTCGGAGGCAGGCATGAACAGGATGCCGTCCACGCCGCGGCTGATCAGTTCGGTAATGTTGTTGATGAGCGTATCTGCGGTCAGGTCGGTCTGCACCGTTACGAGCTCGCCACCGGCAGCCTCAACAGCAACCTTAACGCTCTCATAGATGGAGACCCAAGTCGGATCCGTGCTTGCGGTGTCCCACGGGAAGCCAATGGTGAACGAGCCGTCCGTCTGATTGCCTGCATCGTCGGGGGTCTCGGCTTCGCCGCCACAGCCGACGAACAGACAGGCAACCATTGCCAGAGTCAGAATGAGTGCGATCAGTTTTTTCATTTTTTTCTCCTCCAATTTATTTATTCACAGGTGTTATCCTGCAAATTACTTGATCACCGCAGCATTTTTGCGGTCAAAGGAAAGGACGACAACAACGATGAGAATAATGCCCTGGACGATCTGCTGGGTCATGCCATCGATGCCGGTCAGGGACATACCGCTTTTCAGCACAGCCATGGCAATGCTGCCCACGACGGCGGAGCGGAAACGTACCACCCAACCGCCCGCAAGGGGCATACCGCCGAAGAGCACTGCCAGAAGCACATCGAATTCAAAGGCGTTGCCCGTACCGGACGAGGCAGTACAGCCGCGGATCAGGGTGAAGAAACCCACCAGGCCACAGACGACGCCGGAAAGGACAAAGGCCAGCAGCCGCACCCGCTTGACGTTGACGCCCGCCTGCCTTGCCGCCTCTTTCGACGAGCCTACGGCACGGCACTGCTTGCCATAGGCGCAATGCTCATACAGGAAGTAGAACACCACGAGCATCACAAGGAATGTAACGATTTTCACCCAGTCCGCGTCAAAGGCACGCATGGAGATGGGCACACCCACCGAACCGTTGAGCAGCCATGTGGTCATGCCCCGGCAGATAAAGGACATTGCCAAGGTCCCGATAAAGGACGCCACCCGCAAATGGGAAATGGCAAAGCCGTTGAGGAAACCGATCAGCAGTCCCGCCAGCAGCGCCGCCGGCAGAATCAGCCACAAGCTGATCTTACCCGCGAATGCGCCCGCCATAGCAGCGAAGCCGACAATGGCACCCACTGACAGATCCAGTTCCCCAAGCGCCATAATGAAGGTAAAGGCCATGGCGCTCAGGCCAATGGTGAAGAAATTGTTGAAAATATTCAGAAGATTTTTCTTGCCCAGCAGCTTTCCGTTCGTCAGGACCTCAAACAATACCACAACCAGAAGGAGGCCGGCAAGGGAGAAATTATTCAAAAGCAGTGTTTTGATCTGCTCTTTCCGCCCGGGCTTCTTTAACGCGGTTTGCGTTTCCATGGTATGTGCGCCTCCTCAAATCATTTTTTGGATCAATTTTGCCTCTGTCAGACCATCCTTGCGCAAAAACTCGCCGGAAATACTGCCGTCCTTCAGAAGCAGGATCCTGTCTGACATGCCGATCAGCTCCGGCAGTTCCTCCGAGATCAGGACGATGGACCGTCCCTCTGCTTTCAGTTCTTCAATGAGCTGATAGATGGCGGCTTTTGTGCCCACGTCGATGCCTCTGGTGGGGCAGTCGAGGATTAGGATCTCCGCGCCCTTTCCCAGCCATTTGGCCAGCACCACCTTTTGCTTATTGCCGCCGCTGAGGGTATTGCAGAAGGTCTCGACGGAATTGGCCTTGACCTCCATCTTCTTTGCCCAGATCTCGGCGTGTTTCCTCTGCTTTTTGGGAGAAATGGGGCCGAGCTTTTTCAGATCTCTCAGGGACGGCAGGCAAATATTGTCTTCGACGCTGCACACCAGCATCATGGACTCCGTATCCCGGTTCTTTGAGACGTAAGCCATATTGTGTCTTACCGCCCAAGTTGAATTTTTAACCTTTTCCCTGCCGTTCTTCAAAACTTCCCCGGAAGAAGGCGGGATCAGCCCGAACAGTGCCTTGCCCAGGGTGTGCATACCGCAGTCGCTCAGGCCGCCGATGCCGAGGATTTCTCCCTTGTGCAGCGCCAGGGTGGCGTCTTTTACTTCGCCTGCCGTGACGCCCCGCATCTCCAGCACTACCTCGTCGCTGATGTTCTCGCCGGAATCCTCCCGATAATAATGCCCCGAAAGCTCTCTGCCGATCATGAGCTGGCGAATCGTGTCGGCGGAAAACTCCTCTTTTTTCAGATTCGCCGTCAGTACGCCGTCGCGCAGGATCGTAAGAGAATCGCACATACGCATGATCTCCTCAATGTCATGGGAGATGAACAGCACGGCGCCGCCGCTGTCGCGCACCCTGTGCATCAGGCGGTAGAGAATCTCGCGGCCGGAGATGGTCAGCGCCGTGGTGGTCTCGTCCACCACCCATACTTTGGGCTGCACATAAAGGGCTCTGGCCAGTTCCACCAGCTTTCGGTCTTCAAAGGAAAGGGTGTCGATCAGCTCCGAAGGCTCGATATTGGTCACGCCGATATTTTCCAGCGCTTTCCTTGCCTCGGCATTCATTTTCCGCACATTAAGGACGCCGTGCTTGACAAACATGGCTTCTTTGCCGAAGAAGATGTTCGCCGCAATGGAGATCTTGGGAATGGTTCCCTGCTCCTGAACGACCATGCTGATGCCGTGGTTCATGGCGTCCACCGTGTCGTTGGGCTGGTATTCTTCCCCGCAGAGGTACATTTTACCGCTGTCATATTTCTGTATGCCTGCCGCAATAGAGGAAAAAGTGGATTTGCCTGAGCCGTTCTCTCCGACCAGTCCTCGGATCTCGCCGCCGGCGATCTCAATGTCGAAATCAACCAGCGCCCGCACCTGTCCAAAGCTCTTGCAAATTCCCTCTGCCCGGAACAGGCAGCCTCCCGGATTCTCCATGATCGCGCACCTCACTTGGACGAATTCTTTTTTGTTTCTAAATCCATTATATGGGTTGTCGAAAAAATGCAAAATAAGAGTTTTTTCATTTTTTGTTCAAAAATTGAACGGAAAAAAATTCACCTCACAAAAAGCAAGGTGAATTTTTGTGCAGTTTATACAAGGCTATTTTTCAGGAAAGAGAATCGTGATCTTTGTGCCCTCATTGGGTGCGCTTTCAATGGTCATGCCGTCGGCGTTGCCATAGAGGTAATAAAGCCGCCCGCGGATATTGGAAAGGCCGATTTTGTTGCCCCGCTCCTCCGGCGTTTTGGCAGCCCTGCGCACCTGTTCCAGCCGTTGGGCATCCATTCCCATGCCATTGTCCCGCTCACACAGCAAGAGCCCCTGCGGCGTCTTTGTGATCTCAATGACAATCTCGCCGCTGATCTCCCCGGTCTGCTCATTGATCAGGCCATGGAAAAGAGAGTTCTCCACCAGCGGCTGGATCATGTTTTTCGGAATTTGGGCAGACAGAAGCGCATCGTCCACCTGCCACGTCAGGTGCAGCTCCCCGCCGTACATATAGCGCTGGATGACAATATACTGCTCAATGACGCGCATTTCGTTGGCCACCGTGTCGGTGATCTCAATGTCATTGACGCGCAGCCGGTCACGGAGAATGGTCATCAGCGCCGTGTTCACCGTGATCACATCATCACAGCGGCCTTTTCTGGCCAAATAGTTGATGCTGTTGATGGTGTTGCAGATAAAGTGCGGGTCGATCTGGCTGACGAGCAGGCTGTACTTCGCCTGCTGTTCCTTTTTCTCCTTTTCCGCAATCAGATCAATGCTGCTGCGCAGGTCGTCCAGCATCTTATTGTAGGACTGCTGCAGCAGGCCGATCTCATCCTCGCTTTCAATTCCCACCTTTTGCTCCAGGTTGCCCTTTGCCGCCCCATCCATGGTCTGCGACAGGGCAATGATCGGCTGCATCATGGCGCCGAGGCTTTTGGAAAGGACTGCAAGAATCAGGATTAAAAACGTGGTCAGCGCCAGAAGAAGCCCCAGGGAATAGGGCACCAGTGACCCCAGAATGGTCATATCCGAGGCAAAGGAGGTAATGCTCCACTTGCTTGTCACGCCGTTTCTTATCAGGGCAATACCGCCCTTGGTCTCCACTCTGTCCGACAGTCCGGCGTTGGAACAGACCGCAGCGGTGCGCTCCGCCCACTTTTCGTCTCCCCCACTGTAAAACACATTTCCCACAGAGTCGCGCAGCAAATAGTAGTCAAAATTATTATCTCCAATCACGCTGACGTCGTACAGCGTGTCGTTGAGCGTTGCAAACACCACAAAGGTACACCACTGGTTGTTCTGATAGAAATTTCTCGCGTAGGCTACAGTATAATACAGCACATGGTTGATCGTCACCTCGTATACCGGTGACAGTCTCCGGCTGAATTCCGACCCCCGGATCTTCTGGTACCATTCGGAATTGAGCAGCTCATAGTCTTCCGTGCAGACCTTGCTCAGAGAATCCAGCAGCGGCACGCCGTTTGCCTCCAAAAAGACCGCGCGGACAACCCCCTCGTAACTGGTCAGATTGTTCAGGGAAAGAATCGCAATATTCTTGTTTGCCGTCGTGGGATCGGCAAGGAAATTCTGAATATCCGAATTCTGCGCCACGGAAAGGGCAAGATTCTCCGTATAGTTCTCCAGAAAGGACACGGTACTCTCCATGCGCTGCATGATCTCCTCGTTGCCGTTTTCTGCCATGGTCACGGTGCGATTCCGCAGAGAGGGAATCCATGCGACAGCGGAGATCAGCAGCGAAACAAAGAAGGTGCAGACGCCGACCTGCAAGATGCGCTTCGTCACCTGTTTGCGTATGGACTTCCGTTTCATTCTTCAGGCCGCCCCCCTTTCCGATATTCTGCAGGATACATCCCAACCTTTTTATAGAACACCTGGCTGAAATACTGGCTGGACTGATAGCCCACCGCCGTACAGACCGCATAGATTTTGTCATGGCCTGTGCGCAGCAGGCGCTTTGCCGCTTCAATGCGCACATCCGTGATGTAGTTTTTCAGCGTTACGCCGGTCTCCTGCTTGAAAAGCGCGCACAAATGCCCCACGCTGATATGCAGCTCGTCGGCAATGTCATTGAGGGACAGCTCCGCCCGGGCGTAATGGGTATGCACAAAGGCAATGGCATCCGACACCGTTCTGGAATAGGCGTTTTCCCGTTTCTCGTTCATTCGCGCGATGAGTTGACCTGTCTTTTCTGTCAGCCATCGGCAGATCGTCTCGGCGTTAATCCATTGCCGCCAGTTGTTTTCCGCACTCAGATCCGGGCGAAGCAGCCGCTCCGGCAGGGTCTGGCTCGTGCGAAGCAGCAGAAAATACACTTCACGGGAAACAGAAAGCAGGCAGTGATAATCACCGCTGGCAATGATAGCCTCGTACAGTTCTTTCAAAAATGCCGCAGCGGCTGTCTCGTCGCCCTGCTCCAGAAGTGCCGCAAACCGGGAGGCATCAAAGGCTGGCGCCGCCGCTTCCGGCATGGGCAGCCGCTCCAAAAGAATCAGCTCTTTCTCCCGTTTGAAGTATTTTCTCCGGAAAACTTCCGGATTGTTCTGAAGAAACTGCCGCAGATCATAGGCGGTCATGGGGCGCATAGCCACATAGAAGGTAATCGGTGCGGCACTCTTCTGCGCCAGCACGCCCTGCAGCATAATGGCGCTCCTGTTGAGGCAGTCATAGGTATAGAAGGCGGAATTATTGGACGATTCCAGCACCAGCAGCGTCCGCTGCTCAGAAAGGGGGCTGGCCGCAACAAATTTCATGTCCGGGTAACTCTGCATACGGAGCAGTTGTTTGATCTCCGCCTGGGGCAGACGCTCCATGAGTGGCTCCTGCCCGCCGTTGAGCATGAGGGGCGTGGTCTGTTCCACCACTGCAAAAGCAAACAAACGCCGCAGCATTTCCTCCGCCTCACGAGTAACCGGCGCCATGGGGAGCGCAAAGAACGTCTCCACAATCGTATCCGTCAGGATCGTCCTTTTTTTGCGCTGCTCGTCCACCAACACTCGCAGCTTTTGCAGCAGTTCCGTCATTCGCTGGGGCGTAATCTCACTTTTGATGATATAGTCCGTGATCCCCTGCCGGATCGCGCAACGGGCGTAGGAAAAATCCTCATAGGCCGTCAGTAGAAGCAGCAGCACCTGCTGATCCACTTCACGGATTCTGCGGATCAGTTCGATTCCATCCATAAAGGGCATTTTTATATCCGTGATAATGACCTGCGGCCGAAGCTGAAGGAATTTTGTAAACGCCTGCGTCCCGTTAAACGCAGTGGCGACAATCTCAAACCCCAGCGCCTGCCAATCCACAATCGTACGCAGATCTTCAATTGCCAGTCTTTCGTCATCGACGATCATGACCCGAATTGTGTCCTGCATCCCAGTTCCGCCTTTCTGACCGCTGTACAGCGCCCATGTTCCTCTCAGGCGCCTTCGATTTTAGGATAGCAAACACCTGTGAGAATGTCAAGCGGCACAAATGAACCCCGAACAGCCTCCCAATTCGGAAGAATTTTGGAATTACAAGACCCCATAAGGCCGGCAAGACGTGAAAAACCCGGCCCATATGACAGGACCGGGGCATGAATGGATTGTTTCTTTCCTGGCCGCCGCGCTGAACTGGGGCTAGGGCAAAAATGATTTATTCCTGCGTACAGCGAATTGTCACACGACTCCGGCCGCCCACCGTACAGGTAAACAGGGTCAGATCCCAGTCGCCGCTCACCATCTGCTCCGTCTGTGCGGGCTGCAGAATCTCCTCCTCTGCCACGCAGTAGGTAAACACATTTCCCTCCATATCGGTAAATGTCACCGTATCCCCCGGAGATAGGGCGCTCAAGCTGCCAAAGTGGCCACCGTAATTGTGCCCTGCGATCACCAGATCATTGGAATACGCCGAGCCGCTGTACCGGCACGGCGCAATCCGCAGATTTCCATAGCTCCACCCGCTGATCACCGGAAGCTCCAATTCCAGCGCCGGAATCCGCAGTATGCCGATGTAATCAACGCCGTCAATGTTCTGCACCGGCATTTCCATATCCGGGTTCAGCAGATAGCCGGCTGGCTCCATTTCCTCCGTCAAGGGCCAATCCGCAGAGGGCTGTGCAGAATCTGTCGCGGGAATGTATTCCTCCAGCCGGCTGACGGCCAGCCGGGCGGAAGTCTCTGCCCGGCTGGCGTCATATAGATTACCGGCGGCAAGGAAAAGGGCTGCGGCAAGGAGCAGCAGCCCGAAAAAAATCAAAACCATGCCTCTATTTTTCTTCATTTCCGGCTCCTTTTCGGCGGATCAGACCCAAGACGATGAGCAACAGTCCCGCCGCAGCCAGTACGGGCACCGGCCACCACGGCTGTCCCGTCTGAGGAAGATTTTCCTGTTCATCCGATGCACCTGCCCGATTGCAGGCGTTGATAATACGAAACGTATTTCCTCGCCGCTGGATCTCCGGCGTCTTATAGCCCTCTACCGGCGATTCCTTTACCGTCCAATCATGGTTCACGTCCAGTGCGTGCCATGTGTACTCCCATTTTCCGTCACAGGGCAGTGTGACCGGCTGGCCATAGAGCTGCCCGTCGCACACCAACTGCACTGTAATGGAGGCCGGACGCTGGGAGACATGACATGCATCCTCCCAAATTTTGATCACCTGAAAATCCGCCGTCAAAGGGTTCTGCTGGGGCTTGGAATTGGCCTTCACGGCATAGTTCCACACATTGTTTTCCATATCCTGCTCGGGAAGCAGCGCCATAAACGGCGCCGTGGTATACACATAGCCGTCTTTTTCCGTTCGCGTGCCCATGACCAAATAAAGCCCCGGCGTCAGCGATTCCGCCCCTGACGGAAACACCGCCGCGCCGCTGCCGTCGGTTTCGGCAGAATCCGTGGGCTGCAGTTGGCTCAGACTGCCGGACAAAATTTCTCTTTCCAGCTTCTGGGCAATGGCCGCCCATGCATCGTCATTCCGGCCGCGAATGTCCAATTCTTCCCTGTAGTCGTCAAAAGCGTCTGTCGGCGTCAACTCGCCGGTTTTATCCGCGGTAGAGACCAGATAGATCTGAAAGGTGATTCCTGTCAGGGCTTCTTCCCCATAGCTGCACTGAATCGTCAGCGCCACCGGCCTGTTCAGGTCGATCTCCCCTGCCGCCGAAGCCGCCATAGGCAGAAGCAGAAGTGCCGCCGTCAGGCTCAGAAGCCTAACCGCTATGCGTTTAAGTTTTTTCATCTGCTTCCCCTCCATGTTTTCTCTTTTTCCGCTTTGGCAGCAGCAGCAAAATCAGCAGTACCAACAGCATGGGAATCGCAACAATGGGCGCCACCAGCATCGGTTCGATCTGGACGGCATCCGCTGTGACGCGGACGGTGTTGGCCTGCTCAATGTTATCCACGCGGTGCCCACGCACCAGCAGCCGATGGGTATTGATGCCGTAGGGCGTACAGGTAACCAGCGTGCAATAGTCCTTTCCGCTGACGATCTCCAATTGGTCGGTCTGCTTCGGCTCAACAATCAGAATCTGATCCACCTCATAGGTCAGCACCTCGTCGAGTACCCGCAGCACGAACACATCCCCTTCCGTCAGCTTATCCAGATCGGTAAAGAGCTTCGCACTGGGCAGCCCCCTGTGGCCGGAGAGTACACAATGACTGCCTGTGCCGCCAACGGGCAGACTGGACCATTCCAGATGTCCCACGGCGATCTGAAGCACAGATTCCTCCGTGCCGTGATAGATGGGAAGTGTG
Organism: Bacillota bacterium; assembly: GCA_029003235.1. Classification (GTDB taxonomy): domain Bacteria; phylum Bacillota; class Clostridia; order Oscillospirales; family Oscillospiraceae; genus JAFRPC01. Next base: position 14,678 of record JAQYBZ010000110.1, on the reverse strand, counting down.
CAGCCGATGCTGGGGATCTCAATATACCCCATGATGCCTAAGCCGGTCGCATCCAGCAGGCTCTCATATCTGGCGCGCTGGGCGTCGTTCAGGGAAAAGATCGTCCCCTGCTCCGCCAGTGCCGCATTATACTCCTGTGCGGCTTTCCAGATCTCATCATACTTTTCCTGATCCAGATTGGCTACGTCCTCTGAATAGGTAGCAATGGCTCTGGTTTGGTGAAAAGAGTTCCAGTAGTTACTGACGGAAGGGTACAGCAGTAAAGACAGCCCTGCAAGAAGCACCAGGACTAACAGCAGCGTTATAAAGTTGCCTTTCTTCTTGCCTTTCTTTTTCATGCAGGGTTCTCCTTGCCGCTGCGTGCCGGGGAGGGTTGCCTCCCCGGCATAGAAACAGCAAATTGGTTTTACAGATTCGATTACTTGCTGGTGGACATACGCTTCTTGGTAATCAGCAGCACCACTGCGCCGAGAACCAGAATCGCACCCAGAACATAGAAGATGGTAGTGCCGATGCCGCCGGTGGTGGGCAGCTCCGTACCGGACTGGTTGGGAACGTCAACGACCAGCGTATTGTCCGCACTTACGGTAAAGGTTTTTGCCTCAGGCAGCTCGTTATAGCCGGCAGGCGCCTGCGTCTCGACCAGAGAATAAGAATCACTGTCAACGCCCTTAATGACGATGGGGCCGTCGGCAACGGTCACAAAGGTATCCTGCGCGCCGGTCTCACTGCCATTGGCCACACGGTACTCCGTATTGGAGACCTTGACCAGCTTGACAATGTTGCCGTCGGCATCCTTCAGCTGGAAGGTCGCGTCAGCCAAGGGGGTCTTCGTGGTATCGTTGGCGTCGTACTTCAGGACAGAGAACTGATGGGTCGTGGTCACTGTCTCGCTCCACTCCGTGCTGCTGTTGTCGCCCCAAGTGATCTTGGCATCGTTCTTTTCGCCGGCGGTGGGATCTGCGTCCTCATCCAGAACTGCACTGTAAGTCACAGTGAGGGTGGTGTCGGTGGTCAGCGTGTCCAGATAGGACTGTGCAAAACGGATCTCAAAGGTGCAGCCATCGGCGATCCCCTCGGTCACAACGGTGTAATCCGTATCCTTGGTAAGACCCGCAATGGCCACGTTGTTGGCATTGAAGGACAGGCCGTCGTCCATCTTATCGTGCATGACATAGTTCTTGGCGCCCTTCTTGGCTTCGATGGTGACCTGGAAATTCACTACCTGACCGATCTGTGCATCATTGGCTGCGCCCATGGCGCCGGTGCTGTCTTCCTCAACCTGCTTGGTCAGCGTAGTATCGCGGTTCTTTTCGTTGATCACAGCATTGGGATCGTGGGGGGTAGTAAGCACCATGGCGAGTGTGCCGTTGGTAGAGGTAACCAGGTAATAACCGGATGCAAGGCTTTCAAAAGTAGCGTTGCCGTCCTCGGCAGGCGTTTTGGAAGAAACTTCCGCCACGCTGTTGTCTGCTGCAAACTTTGCAGCCGCCTTGCCGAACTCTTCCATTTTTTCTGCGGTATCCATGCCGTCCTTCCAGGTGACATAGCCCTGCGTGTCAATATTGACATATGCAGCGCCGGCGCCGCCGTCAAAGAACCCTGTCCAGTCGCTGTTGACCGTATAAGTGTAGGCAGTCTGGTCTTCATTCACGGACAGATCGAGCAGCTTGTAGAGGTTGTAGGTCTCTCCATTTTGTGCGCCATTGACCGTGATGGTGTTATCATCCACGGCAAAGGCTACGGTAGCCATGGCAAAAACCATGACCAGTGCCAGCAGGAGGCTGGCGAATTTCTTTGCGTTTTTCATTTCTTTTTTCCTTTCTTTTTTTATTTTTTCAGGTGGAATACTGGCGCTGCGCATCAGGAAGTTGTAACATCCTCCTTTCTGCGCTTGAAATACATATACAACAGGATCCCTGCAACCGCCATCAGCAGCAGTCCTCCTATGGCATACAGTGTCGTACCGTCGCCGCCGGTCTCTGGCAGCTCATAGTCTGCCTCGTTCACGATTGTGAGCGCATAAACGCCCCCGTCGGAGCCGGCTTGATACAGCACCTGTCCCGTCTGTTTTGTCAGGTGATAGCCGTCCGGGGCTTTTATTTCCAGCAGGTAGTAGCTCTTCTGAGTCAGGTCTGTCCACTCCAGCACACCATCTGTACCGGAAGCGCTGATGCCGGCCAAATACCAGTTCTGTCCGCTTACTTCCACCGTGGGTTCCACGGAAAGGCCGGCATATTCCCCTGGCACCGGAACCTGATCTTCTTCCGACGGGCTGTACAGAGCGAACACCGCCCCGGGCAGGGCTTCGCCGTTTATACTCTCCTTGGTGATGCGTATCGTCCACTTCTCATAAGTGTTTTCACAAGTAATGGCGCGCTTCTGCGCAGGATCGTAAGTAAACGTGTAGTATGCCATGCTGCTGCCATTGAAGGAACGGAAAACATAATCCTCCGAGGTTGGCAGTTCCACGATGGTATACTGCTCTCCGGTCTGCCAGTCCCATGGATCCAAGCTCAGGCGTATCCTGTCAGAAGTATTCTGTCCACCGGGAATCGTGGCGTCAAATTGTCGGTAATCGTAGCCGTTCTCATTCAGCACCTGGATCAGCTCTTCCGCAGTCGCATATCTCCGGGACAGGGACGGTCCCTGATAGAGCAGGAAGTGGAAAGTCTCCTCCGTTTCGGCCTCAACCGGCTTACCGCTGAGATCCATCAGCGTCTTGGAGAATTCCGGAATACTGGGAATTTTCACTCCCACCACCTGCGGCATGGACTCCAGCTCCACCGTAATGTCCTTTAAGGCGTAATGATAGCCAAAGCTGTTCCACGCCACGTCGCCGGGATTGGCCTCCCCGTCCACTCTGGCCTGGAAGGTAACCGCGATCTCAGATTGATCCGGGATCTGCGTAGCCTCCGGGTCTGTGATAATGATCCGGAAAGAGCGGGCTCCGGCAGGATTCTGCGTCCAAAGGGCTGTCGTCTGTGTGTTTTCTCCTTTCCAGTCCGCACTCTGCGCACCGCCGAAATCTGTGGTGGTACTGTACTGCACCGTATAATACTCCGACGGCAGCGTGTAACTGTCGCCGTTTGCGGTCGTCACCGTCACCGTAAAGTCGGGCGTATCCGCCAGGCTGACTTTAAACTCACTTCCCCGGGAAGTACTGGTCTCAAACGGGCTGTGATCCCCGACCTCCGGCAGATTGTCGATCAGCACCAGCTTGGTCATATATTTCTCGGTATCATTATTCACCACAAGAGAATATGTAAAGCTGTCGTCCGCCTGCGGCAGAAGGATGAAGTTATTCTCCGGATCCGTGGACACCGCCGTATTGCTTTCGTCGGCTGTTTCCGTCACCCGCTTTTCAGAGGTGGTGGCGTAACCAAAGCTGACCGTGACGGGAGAGCTGTTTTTCGCGCCCACCGGATTTCCCTCGGCGTCCCGCACCATACTGCCCTGCTGAACCGTGCTGAACCGCTGAGCCTGGGGCGTGAGTATCGCCTGATTGGTATAGACGGTGTTCTGATAGGACGTTGTCGGGTTTCTGGATGACAGGCAAACGTCCACATAGCCTCCCTCGGGAATGGACATTTTGGGGTCAGCAAAATGGATTTGAAGCACCTCGTTGCCCTTTTCGTCCTTTTCCATGGAAATTTGCGTACCGGAATCCAGGCTTACCCAGCTCCCGTTCAGTGGCACAGTCACCGTTTTCCCTGCATATGTGACCGTCAGTTGCGTTTCTGCTCCCGTTCGCCCGCTTGGGAAGGTAAGCAGCGTAGCGCTTTTCCACGACGATCCATCTGCACCGCAAATTTTTACGGTTACGGCTCCCTCATAGGCATAGGGCGCCGGCATAATGTCCGTAAATACATAGTCTGTTACAGACAATGTGCCGGAATTGTGCAGTCTGACACGCCAGTTCACCGTGTCATAGGGTCCCACCGAATTGGTATACGCGGCGACAATATTGCTGGTGTTGGTATACGATTCCGTATACTTTGTAACGCCGGGGATAATGCCGCCGCGGATCACGGTCACATCGGAAATCAGCCAGGTCTGTGCGCCGCCATCTCCGAACCCGTAATCCTCCTGCACCTGCAGCCCGCTCTTGGTCAGGCGGCCGCCGTCGTTAAAATCCACAAACGTGTCTGACTCCGCCGCCCTGACAGGCAGGCTGTTCTGGTCGATGACCGTCAGCCCGCTGTCCAGATAGTCCGTATATGCCATGGCAATGGTATTGGTGGCACTGTCTTCCGTGTTCTCCGCCAGACCAATGTCGCACACATAGCCGAAAACAATGGCTTCGCCTCTGTCCAGATAGTACTGCTGCATTTCTTCGCTGTACTTTACGGCATAGTCGCCGCTGCCGGCGTCAAAGGAGAAACGCAGAACGCCGCCTGAATTTGCTGCGGAAATCGTTGCGCTTCGGTACACCACATCTTCCGCATCCACTTTGACCAGCGGCGATGTCCCCGAGTTCAGTCCGCCTGTGGTCTTGGCCGGGCTGGCCACCGCGTTCAGCGTTCCGCCAGCGCAGCCCTCCGTGAGCATATTGCGGTAGCTGAAGCCGTTGGGCAGCTTATCGTAGAGGTCACTCAGATACAGCCGTGAATTGCCGCCGTTATACAGGATCACATAGTAGGCAATGGCTCGGCTGCTGCTGTCCCGGTTATTGTAGTACAGCCGGGAATTGCCTGTGATTTTATAGGGGCTTTGCCCATTGCGGAACAACCCGTATACACCCTTCTGCAGTACCACTTGCCCCATCTCACGCAGATCGTGGGTCACGGTGGAGGGATACAGATACACATACATGGTGTTGTCCAGAATATTGCCCCTGTTGGCAGCCGCATATAGGCTCCAGTCCTGACTGGTCTCTGTGTCTTCAGGATAAGTTAGAGTGAAATAGAGATACACCGCACCGGGTGAGTGGAACGTAATGCTTGCCGTATCCGGCCAGAGGATGTATTGCCGATCTCCCAACAGGCCGCCATAGCTGTCCGCCAGATACCACTGATCCAGATTACTGTACGCAATGCCGTCTCCCTGTGTTTCTATGCGGAAGTCTGTCAGATTGACATCCTTTTCCCACCGGAACACGCCCATGTTGTCGGGCAGAGCGTCGGCCAGATCCGCCCCGTTTAAGCAGAAATAGCCATCACCCGAATTCTCCAGCGTCAGACGGTAAGTGACCCGATCTCCCGGTTCAACAACACAATAGCCGTCTTCGTCCATTTCGTCCTGTTCCGGAGATTCTCCGGTCGTGGTCACAATGTCCTTGTGGAAATCAATCAGCGTGCCGCCGCCCCAAATCGAAGCAAAAATGCGATTACCGGGCTTGTCGTTCATCCAGACCACATTTCCGATGGTATAATTGACGCCTGTCAGCTTCAAATCGACCAGAGCCTTGTAGGTTACGGTAAGAACATATTCCCCGCCTTCCAGCTTGGGGAAATACCATTTGATCTGGGTATGCAGTCCTGTATAGGTACGACTCTCCCCGTTGATCTCAATCGCTTCCTCACCGTCCGCCCTGGTAACGGTAATACTGTCCGCCAGAAGATCATTGCCTTCGTCGTCCGTACCGACCCACACGTTCCGGTAGACGCCCTCTTTGAGTTTGTAGTACACCGTGCCGTCCGTGTCCTCACAGGTGTCCAGAGCTCCCAGTTCGGGGTTCAACGCAGCAGGTACCAGCAGGTACTGACTTCCGTAAAGGTCGTCCACCATAGGCAGATTCTCGTAGGAGCCGGAACCGAAATGGATAAAATCAAGATGGTACTCCAGCACGTCTCCATTGTTGGCCGACGGGCTGCTTGAAATCGCTTCTCCATTGCGCCAAACAGATTTGCCGATACTGGCCTCGCGTTTGGCATAGTTTGTACACGAGGCAGTTGCGCCGGACACCTTACCGCCCGAAGGTGTAAAAACATTTGCCTGGTTGACAAGGCTCACATTGCTTGCGGACGGGTACTGTGTCGGATAGTCCTGTGTCACAAGCTGGAAGGTGTTCTTAACCGTAGCATAGACATAGAAGTAACTGGACTCTCCGCCGCTCAGGGTAAAACTGCTGCCCGCATCGTTTAGCATCCATTTGCATATATACTGATCCGTACCTGTCACAGCATATCCAATGGATTGGAGCAGTTGCTGTACTGTCGCAGCACTTTCTGTACGGAGCAGCGTTTGGTCCGTGTCTACCCCAGCGTAAATCTGCGCAGTGTATTCTCCGTTTTCTCCGGAAGAAATACGGATTTTATGCTGTTCAGAAGCCAAATCCGAGTTGCCGGAATTCCGCCATGCGGTCTCGCCGTCTACTCCGGCAACAGCCTCCCAGCCAGCCAGGCTGGCATAATTAATATCGACGGAAGTCAACGGGTTATCCGCAGCTTCAAACATCTTTTGAAGATTCTCCGGACGGATATAGGTAGTTTGTGGCAGATCATCCCGCAAAGTATACGCCCCTGTGGCGCTGCCCGTCCACGGCAGAGCGCCGTCGTTGTAAAGCTTCAGGGTATAGTTGACGTTTTCTCCAAAGTACTGCGTTGAGGAACCTCCCTTGGCCAGCTTGATTGCTCCCGCCTTAATGGTCAGATTTCTCGCCGCTTTCGCAGTCAGCCCCTGATCGTCACCGTAATGATAGTGTACCGCTGCCGTGACTGTATTGGACAACGTTCTGCTACTATTGGGGGCAAAGCCCGTCGTATCCACGGATAGTGCCTGCGCCGCAATTGTCAGCGCAGCCGTAAAGGTGTTCATTTCCGCAGAATCTCTGTAGGAAGTCACTTGCCAATGGATCGCCACCGTATCCAGTTCTTCATCCCATGTGGCCCGCGCATTGGAAATGGAAAGGCCCGTGCTGTTCGAACTCAGTGTCAAACTGAAGAGCCAAATATCCCCCGCGTACCAGTTCGTACCATATCGGGTTACATTTCCCTCCTGAACGGCGGTTTTTACCGCCTCCTTCCAGGAAACATTTTCAGGCAGAACCAGTGTGTCCGTAAAATCCGCCGACTTGGCGTAGTCTTTTCCATAGGCAGACACGGTTTGAGCCGCACGCTTCAGTTTGATAGTCCAGGCCGGACTGGAGGCGGGAATCATCCCTCCGTTTCCATCTGATGTTACCTGTATGTCAGTATTGTTGCCATTTGTTTTTGTGAGTGCAAAGTCATCGGACTTGGTGGTCCAATACGCCCGAATGATTCCCTGAGAAGATGCAACAATGCGATCCTGATTGGCCGCTGCTTCCTCCGATGTCAGGATAACAGCCCATGCCGTCATCCCGCCGCCGGCAGAAGTGGGCGAAGGGTAAACAACGCTGACGGGTACGCTCATGGTCGCACCCACCTCTGGCGCAAACTCCAAATAGACGGTATACGGATCCTCTGTAGCATGGCACACCGCCGACTGTCCGTCAAAGGTATATTCCGTCCCCGGAGTCAGGTTGGTGCTTCCCTCCTCGCCGGTAAGCTGGAAATACAGGCGGTATCGGTTACCCCCGCTGCCGTTGTTGTTGCCCGTCGATGCTGTCACCGTCAGGGTGTCGCCCGTGAGCAGCCGGTAACCGCCGACCTCCGTATCCTCGCCGGCTGCGACCCACTCCATGGTGCCGCCGCCGGAGGCGACAGAGATTTCCAGACTGGTAGCGCCCGCCTTTGTAATACTCAGGGATTTTCTGCCCCGCATCCCCGACACGAAATCTTTCATACCGCCCGCGCCGGTCAGTCCCGTATTGTAGAAGACATTGTAGCCAACTTGGGCATTGGGGAAGCTGGCCGTCGCCTCGTCTACCGTCGTCCTGCCGTTGACGCTTGCAAGATTTGTGCAGTTGGCCATGGCATAGTCGGCCAGACGCTCAATCTTATCCGGGGCTTCAAAGTCAATGCTTTGCAGATCCTTCGCCCATTTCAGCGCATCTTTTCTCACGGCAGTCACCGTGCAGGTGATGCCGTCCTCCGGGGTAATCGCCGCCGGTACAGTCGCCTGCTGAACTTCCGGAGGGCAATATATGAGTTCTGCCGTTCCGGCAGTTTGATCGTAGAGGTAAATCAGCCCCTGCCCGTCCACATAGACCGTGCCGGAAAGATCTGTAAAGGGCGCGGGCGCGCCGGCCATGGCGCCCTCGGTGATGGTAATCTGGTTGGGGCCTTCAAACGCAATATTCTCCGCATATTGTGCAAAATGATAGAACGTTTTTTGGAGCGTATCCACATGCGGGCCAATGGTCAAGGTATAGGTGCAGTGCGAGGTCCCAAGAGGCGTACCATTTCCTGCTCCTGCCGATTTGGCGTCATAATAGATATTTTTCAGATACGTTGTTTCCGAGAGAAAGTTGTGTCCGAAGCCTGTTACTTCCTCCGGAATTGTGATCGTCTGGATTGCAGATGACGATAAAAACTGTTGGGGAATATTGCCTTGAAGATTGGAAAAGTCAATTTCTGTAAGCATTCCCGTTTTAATAAAGGCACAGTTCGAGTTTGATAAGGAGGTGCTTTCCAGGGTGACTTTTCCCACAGAAGAAGTCTGAAAACTATACGTTTCAATTTTGTTTACAGAGGACGGGATCGTCACTTCTTTCGGATAGGAGCTGCCGTAAAAAGAGTACTTAATTATGGATGTTACATTTTTCCCGTTGATCGTTTCGGGGATCGTTAACGCCTTTTTCACGCTGCCGCTGGCATACAGAACCAGCTCATAGGTCTCGCTTGCTTCATTCAGGCGGTACAGAGCGTTATCCACCACCGCAAGATATTGGGTTTCCTCCGCAACGGTGATTTCTTTCAAGGATCCCTGACAATTGACTGCAGCATTACTCCAATTCACCAAAGTAGACGGCAGTTCCAGCGTGGTTATCGCGTTAGCCCTAAAAGCGTGCGGTCCGATGCTTTGCAAGCCCTCGTGAAGGACAACTGTCTTTAGGTTGGTCGCATCATTGAAACTATTGCCTTCCACAACTGTTACATTAGCAGGAATCTCAATTGAAGTAAACCCTAAGCATTCCCTAAACGCATTCCCGCGGATTCTGGTCAACGACTGGGGCAAACTGACGCTGGCAAGACGGCAATAATGAAAACAATACTGGCCAACGCTGGTAATCCCCTCTCCAATAACCAAATTGACCTTCCGATCCGTTGTACTGCTCCGGCTAACATAAGACCCCCAAGGTGTTGCGCTGCCCTTGGTGTAGTTCGGCATCGCACCTGTGCCGGAAATGGTCAGGGTATATTTCCCGCTCAGGCTTTTGGTCAGCGACCAGGAGATTTCTGTGCCGGAAATGGTTCCTTCGGCCACCACTTCCTGGGGCAGGGCTGCCTTGTGGCCAGTGTTCGCGTTTTTGTCAGAATCGGTCGTTTGCTCCGTCTGCCAGCGCAGCGTCACGCTGTTATCTGCGTCATTGGCGGCTTTCTTTGCCTCCTCCAGCGTTGCACCGCTGCCCGCTGTCAGCGTCACACTGCCCGCTTCGGCCGGGTCGCCGTTCTCATAGACCAACGCGCCGTATGCGGCATCGGCCACAGCGCTTTCCTCTTTGACCGCCGCTGCCTCCGGCTCCGCTGCGCTGACGGCCGCTGTTTCTTTGACCGAAGCGGCTTCTTCTGCGGCGGCAGTTTCCCCGGCAGGGGCATCGCCCATGGTTTCTTCTTCGCTGATTGCTGTCTCGGCAGGCTCTGCAGGCGCCTCCGTCTCCGAAATGTCCGTCCCTGCGGGCACTTCCACATAGTCAGCGGAACTTTCCTCGGCGGCAGACGTCTGTTCTGTATATTCAGCCGTCGCCCCAGTGTCGCCGCTTTGGGGCTGGGACGCCGTACTTGCCGGTCTGATCTGCTGTGCGCCATTGATCCACGGCAGCTTCAGCGTAGCCGCCTGTGCTTCCCCGGACAGGGCAAACCAGTAGCCCACTGTCCCGTCTGTTTCCAACTGGCGGTGCAATTGGATCTCTGTGCCGTTTTCCGCCGCGATACGCGCCGTGTTTTGGCTGTCAAAATCCACATCCAGTCCGGCGTTATCCTGCTTTGCCGAAAGGTAGAATACGGTCTGCTGCGCCCCTGCGTCAGGCTCGACGCTAAAACACAGGGTCAGAGCGTCGCCCAAGTCCGCCTGGGTCTTTTCCGCTTCCAGCTTCGGATTATTGGTCATGGTGATGGCCGGCAAGATCAGCGCATAGACCGTGCAGAAGACTACCACGCAGGCAAGGCTTGCCACGAGCCGGTACCAGCGTTTTCTGCTTCGATGCGCCTTTGCGTAGTTTTCGGCGCTTTGCAGAACGTCGCGCTTCATATGCCGTCACCATCCTTTCTTTTATATTTCTGTTTGCGTTGTCCGTCAGGGCTGAAGCCCTATATTGTTGCTGCGAAATTCTGAAAAGCACTCTGTTTTCCTGCTTTTGCGGCATTTTATCTTTATTTCAGTCCTCCGAATTCTGACAGAGGCCAGACTCGAAATACAATTTTTCCTACGATTTGCTCTTCAGAGACGCACCCCACCGTTGTGGTTCGGGAATCCACCGAAGTCGAGCGGTGGTCACCCATGCAGAAGTACCGATCCTCCGGCACCTGATAGGGCAGCTCCAGATCACATTCTCCCAGGGCTTTTTCCGGCAGATACGGCTCGTCCAGCAGTTCGCCGTCCACATACACATTGCCATCGGCGTCGATATCAACCCACTGCCCCGGCCCGGCAATGCAGCGCTTCACCAGAATCTTATTGCCCAGATAGAACGCCACCAGATCTCCCGGCTCAAAATCCGCGCCTTTCAGAGAAAGTACAATATCGTCCTCACTTAAGGTCGGCGTCATGGAATTTCCATAGATCTGCAGTACCGGCAGCCAAATGGTCGCAACCAGAACTGCAACAGCGGCTACGACGATCAGCGCGTATACTGTGCTGCGCAGCACCGAGCGGTAGCGCCGCTTATATCGTTCCCGTTTCAGCTCCGATTGCAGCTCAGGGATCGTCGGCACCGGCTTTGCTGTTTTCTGCTTCATGTTTCTACGCCTGGGACGGCGCAGCCTCAGACAGCAGCTCCCGCAGGCTGTCGTGTGCAGCGCAGTATGCTTTCAGCTTGGTTGACACATCATCCCAGTATTTTTGTGCTTCCGCCTTTGCATCGGCTTCCATTTTGGCGCACCGAATTTCAGTTTCCTTCTCCATATCCGCCCGTTTTCCCTCGGCTTCGGCAAGGAGCTGTGCCGCTCTGGCGCGGCTGTCTTCTTCCACTTTCGCGCAGATCGCTTCCTGGCGCGCGCTGAGCTGCTGAATATTCTCGATGTACTGCGCACAGGCACGCTGTGCCGTCTCAAACACGCCGTTGAGGGACAGCGCCGCCTCTGCAATAGAGCCGGCTTTGCTGACGGCGATTTCCCGTGTGTGCAGCGCCGCTTCCGCAGCCGCCAGCCTTTCTTTGCAGTCTTGAAGCTCGGAACTCTGGTCGATGAGCATTTCCAGCAGTTCCGCCCGGCTCAGTTTTCGTAATTCTTTTTCTGTCATATATTTCTCCCCTGCGACTAACAAGCAAAAATGGCCAGCAGCCGAATCTCTCAACTCCGGCAAACACCGAACTCTCTGTCTCTTTGATTCTGTTGTATGGGTATCGTACATTCCTTTTGGTATTACAAGCGCAAAAAACCGCACAATTCCCATTATGTAGTTAAATTTTTCGATTATAATATAAAATATCACCATATTATATTGAAAAATGCAATAATTAAATCAATTTGTGTTGAAATAACGGTAGATTTCTCACAGAATTGATAAAAATATCGCACATGTTCACCCTCCCCTCGTTTCTGTTTGTTCTGAAAGCAGTGGAGGGTTGTTTTTTCGCTGAAATTGGCAAAACTGCGCCACCGCCAGGGTTATGTCATACACTGCATAAGGGAAATGATGTGGCGCGAGTTCTTTTGAGCACCCGCCACAGACGCGCAAATCTCTACCGATGCTCCGTGCCCGAGGTCATAATATGGATTTTTGTGGTGTCTATGCCGCAGCGTCCCAGAATTACTATCAGCTTGGCCATGGCGCATTTCATGCTTTCCGTGGCGCAAAAATCCGTCAGCTAAGAATCGTTACATCAGGATGAACGGGTCTTCCCTATTCCTCCCCCGCGCCAGCGCCGTGACGGGTCAGTATCAACATAACCCCGGCCGGCGAAGGCGTAAACAAAAGGTAGACACATGGAACGCCGCCATGTTGTCTACCTTTTCCTTCTGCTGCAATTGTCCTTAACGAGTACGCCGATATATCGGGCGGCTCCTGCTGACTGCGCCTGCCGGGCGGGTGCCTCCCTTCACCAAAAGCAGGATGATCGCCTGCATGCATGCTACTGTGCCACCGTAAACAGCGCGTGGAAATAGCTCCTGTTTTCCATCAGCTCATCAAAGCTTCCACATTCTTCGATGCGTCCGTCCTTGAGAACAAGAATACCGTCATATCGCCGCAGCAGGGCTTCGTTCAGCGCATGGGTCACTACAATGCGCGTCACGCCTTCAAGATCGAGAATATCGCTGGTAACCTGATACGCTGTTTCGGCGTCCAACGCCGCCGTTGCCTCGTCGGCAAGCAGCACCGACGACCGCTTGAGCAGGCTGCGGGCAATGGAAATGCGCTGCTTCTCTCCGCCGGACAGCCCCTTGCCGTTTTCCCCGCACAGATAGTTTTCGCCCCGTTCTTCAATCAGTCCGCTCAGATGGGCATGGGCAATAGCGTCGTCAATCTCCCCCCGGGGAAAGCTGCGGAACATGGTAACATTGTCCCGGATAGACGCATTGAACACAAACACATTCTGCTGGATATTGGAAATCAGCTCATACAGGCTCTCCGATGAGATGCTCCGAAGCTCCGTGCCGTCAAACAGGATCTCTCCCCGGTAATCCGTGCCGGATGCCATGAGAAGGCTCAGCAGCGTGGATTTTCCGCTGCCGCTGCTGCCTACTACGGCATAGGCCTTTCCCGCCTCGAATTCAGCGGTTAGATTGTGCAGGACTTCCTTGTTTGCATCATAACCGAAGGACAGGTTTTGAATCCGGATCCCCTTTCCCAGCCGGGGAAGCTCTGTGTTCCCGGCCGGCGCGGGATTCTTTTCCAGTACCGCTGCCAGCTTGCTGATCAGTCCCCGTGCCGCCTTGCGGCTGGCCAGTAAGCCGGGAAGCTCCGCCACGGGTTCGATCATAAAGTTCATCAAATTGACAAAGGCGATTACAATACCCGGCGTCAGGCCGCGATCGGTCAGCGCAAGATATGCGCCGATGAGAAACACGCCCAACTGCGCCAGAACGCCAGCCACGGAGCCGATCATACCCACCAGGATTTTTATGCGCCGTCTGCTGAACTTTTCACCCTCCAGCGCACGGTTGTTTTCCGCAAACAGGCGGAATATTTCCCTTTCCGCTTTGAAGGTCTTTACCACGGCAAATCCACCGAGGCAATCGCTTAAGGCTGCGGTAAAATCCCGGTTCCGGTCAGAGACCCGGCGTTCTGCCGCGGTTATCTGATTTCCTGTCAGCAGGGACGCGATCAGGGGCAGAATCGTTACGCCGATGGCGATGGCGGTCATCAGCGGCGAATACCAGAGCATCAGGGCAATCGCGCCGAAAAAGGTCACCGTCTTTGTGATGACGGAAAGCTGTTGGCTCAGAAAATCGGCTTCAATGGTATTGGCGTCGTTTGTCAGCGCAGAGAGATATGTAGCCACGCTTTCATCCCGGAAGGAAGAAATGCTCTTTTCCGTGAGCTTCTGAAAGGCGAACTCTTTATACTGACGCATGGCTCTGCGAATGAAACGGGGTTCTGACACATAACTCAGCAGGCACACCGCAATACACAAAAGCACAAAGCCGCCGCTGAGCTTTGCCAGCAGGCCGATGGGCAGCGCCCCCGGAACGCCGGAAGCCGTGTCGATAAGCTGCTGCATCGTCCAGGACAGAATCAGATTCAGGCTGCCGGAAGCCAGCGAAGCAAACACGGCGAGACATAGAATGGGGATATTTCCCCGATAAAACTGCTCAATAAGCTGCTTTTTCAGCGGTTTATTCTTCATTTTCGTTCAACTCCTTCCAAAGAGCGTCCATCGCCGCGTCCTCCGTCTGCTCCACTGCCCTTTTTATGCTTTCCATTGCCGTTGCGCCCAGATCATCATAAATGCCCGCCTGATCTGCATGGGTCACAAAGCAAATCGCGTTTGCTCGGTAGTCAGGGCAGGCGTCAAACTGCATGGCAAGTTCTTTTGCACTGCACAAAGATCTGCGGGCCGCAGCGCTGTCGCCGGCCTTCTCCTGCGCAAAGCCAAGGCAGACATATAACACGCTGTTAATTTTCCAAAGAAAATTGGGACGGCACTCTTCTGTCAGGCCGGAGAAGACACCAATGCTCCATTGCAGAATTGCCTGTGCGGAGGAAAAGTCGCCCTGCGCAAAGTACAGATTGAGGAAGCCTGTGACGACGCGGGTCAGACCGGTTATGGCGGTCAATAGCGCATCCTCCAGATAAGGCAGCGCCTCCGTTGTGCGCTTGCAGTCACCGGCCAGCGTCAGCCCGATCAGGTCGTTGTAAACGCCACCGGCATTGTGCTCTTTCAAAATCCCGACGGCGCGATCCGGTTCTTCCAGAGCAAGATATACCTGTGCCATTTTACCATGGAGCGTGCTTTCGTTGATTTTCGGGTCGGTGTTCTGCGGCAGCAGCAG
>JAQYBZ010000109.1 GCA_029003235.1 Bacillota bacterium | reverse complement strand
GCCTATCAGCACTTCGGCTGCAATCTCCAGTTCGGCGGCGACGACCAGTGGTCCAATATGCTGGGCGGCACAGAGCTGATCCGCCGCAAGCTGGGCAAGGACGCCAACGCCATGACCATCACCCTTCTGACCGACTCTCAGGGCAAGAAGATGGGCAAAACCGCCGGCAACGCCGTGTGGCTCGACCCCAACAAGACCTCGCCCTTTGACTTCTATCAGTATTGGCGCAACGTGGCCGACACGGACGTGATGAAGTGTATTCGGATGCTCACTTTCCTGCCGCTGGAGCAGATCAACGAGATGGACAAGTGGGAGGGCAGCCAGCTCAACCGCGCCAAGGAGATTCTGGCCTATGAATTGACCAGAATGGTACACGGCGAGGAGGAGGCCGAGAAGGCACAGGCGGCAGCCAGAGCCCTGTTTGCAGGCGGCAGCGACGACAGTCATATGCCCACCACCCAACTGACGGAGGATCAGTTTACGGACGACAGAATTTCGGTTCTGGATCTGCTCTCTGCCTGCGGTCTCATTGCTTCCCGTTCCGAGGGTCGCAGACTGGTGCAGCAGGGCGGCGTGTTCGTCAACGAAGAAAAGGTGCCCTCCATCGACGTCAGCTTCACCAAAATGCAGGCCAAGGACGGTCTGAAGATCCGCAAGGGCAAAAAGGTTTTCCACAAGGCAACTCTGTAACCATCTTCTTCATACGGCAAAAACTGCGTCTCCGGCAAAGGAAGACGCAGTTTTTTCATGGAAAGGCATCGTTGAACCTGCCGTTTGCGCGCTCCGGCGGCACGCCATTGAATATAGAAAGCCTCCGACCATTTGGCCGGAGGCTTTATCAGGTTTTATTCTCTGCGCAGGGCATCGATGGGGTTCATATTGGCGGCCTTGGTAGCGGGGAGCAGGCCGAAGAGGATGCCGATCACAGCGGAGAACAACACCGCGACCAGAATGGCCGGCATACTGATGGCCGTGGGTGTCCCCATGACCTGAGACAGCAGCTTGGCCAGTCCGATGCCGGCAAGTACGCCGATAAGACCTCCCAAGGTGGTCAAAACGGCGGCTTCTGTCAAAAACTGGCGCAGAATGCGGCGCTTTTTCGCACCGATGGCCTTTTTCAAGCCGATCTCGGAGGTTCGCTCCGTCACCGTCACCAGCATGATGTTCATGACGCCGATTCCGCCCACCAGCAGGGAAATGCTGGCAATCCAGATCAACTGCTTATTGGTGGAGCTGCTCATGGCCTGAAGCTGCTGTGCCTGCTCCAGCAGGTCTTCTGCCCGGTAGGAGTAGCCGGAGGACGGGTCTGCAATCTGAGAGCCGGTGAGATAATCCGCTACGTTTTTGCCTGCGGAGGTCATGGTGTCCGTTCCTCCGGCCTTGACCAGCACGGACTGGGGCTCGTCATAGCGGAATACCACCGGCCAGAGGGCGTCCGGGAGGAAAACGCAGCCGCTGGACGTGTCCATATAGGTGTAATAGTCGTCGATGCTCTCAATGACCGGAGTAAAGACCTTGGACTGCGCCACCACGCCCACCACCGTAAAGGGCTCAGATTTGATTTCAATGGTCTGACCGATGGGATTTTGGCCGCTGAACAGGGTGGAGACCGCCTTGGTGTCCAGAATAACCACCTTCCGGCTGTCGTCACTGTCTTTCTGGGTGAAATTTCTGCCGTAGCAGAGCTGATAGCCGTACAGGTCGAAATAATTCCCGTCTACACCGAAGAGCTTGCCGTTAAAGGCGCTGTTGCGGTAGTAGACGCCCTCGGCATAGGTTCTGGCGTGGAACAGGGAGATGCCCTCCACGTCCCGGAGCTTTTCCAGTTCGGACACCGTATCTTCGGAGATGACGTTCACGCCCTTGGGCAGGGGGCTGTAGTCCATATCATAGGTGTTCTCGTTTTGATACAGGGATACCACCACCGTGTTGTTGCCGGAGCCGATGAGATTTTGCTTAATCTGCTCATTGGTGCCCTTGATGGTGGAGACGATGGTGATAATGGAGGCGATACCGATGATGATGCCCAGCATGGTCAAAAAGGAGCGGAGCTTGTGATTCCATACGCCCTGAAAGGCAAGCTGAATATTCTCTAACATTCTGCGCCCTCCTTAATAGTTGTACAGGGTGTCCAGCGTGCTGGCCTCAGTTTTGGCGCCATCTTTGACGGCTTTGCCATAGGGGAAGGCGATATAGTCATCCATGGTGATACCGCCGAGAACCTCCACATAGGAGCCCCACAGTTCGCCGCCGGTGGACAGCGCACGCTTTTCCAGCTTGCCGTCTTCTCCGGCCACATAGACGTAGCTGCGGCCGTTTTCCTGCAGGACAAAGGGCTTTTCCAGATAGAAATTGGAACTGCCGCTCTGGGTGGAGTTCAGGGAAATATCCACATATTCACCCTCCTGCAAATTGGCCGAGTCGTCCACAAAGACCGTAAAGGGATAGTAGGAAACGTTGGTATTGCCGTCTGACCAGCCGTAGGAGCTGCTGGGATAGTCGGAGACGCTCTCCACCGTGGCTTCGTACTGGCAGTAGTCCGTCCAGGAGGTGACGCTTAATGCGTCGCCCACATGGATTGTATCCAGCGCCAGTTCGCTGATGGTACCCTCGATATAGAACCCGCCGCCGCCGGAAAGCTTCAGCACCGGCTCATTCATTTGATAGGCCGTGTCCGGGTCGCTCAGGGTGGACACCACGCCGTCAAATTCGGCGTATACCGTGCCGTCTTCGAGCTCCGCCTTCATTTTGTCGTATTCCACCTGTGCCAGCCGGATGTTCACGTCCAGTTCCTTGATCTGGGCGGCCTTTTCCGCCTTCAGCTTCTGCAGCTCTGCATAGGAATAGCCGCCGCCACCGCCACCCGGATCAAAGCCGGGATCCACGGGTGTTTCGGGTGAGGCGCCGTTGAGTGTGGAACCTACATAGTCAGAGGCGTCAAACAGAGTAAAGGTGTAGCCGTCGGTGGGGCTGGATTCAAACTTCATGCCCCAGGCCAGCGTCACAACGCCGTCCAGTCGGTTTTCCTCGCACTGGACAAAGACCACGTTGGCCGGATCGGAGGAAGCAAGCAGGCTGTTGATAAACTTGTCTTCAATGGGAATGCCGTCTGCAAACACGCACAGATAGGGCTTTTCTTCCGTGCCCTGACCCCCCACAAGAACGTAGGTCTTGACCACGCCGTCCTCCGAGGGATTCTCCGTCGGCTGGGTAGGCTCCTGGGTGGGTTCTGTCGACGGTTCTTCCGTAGGTTCCGCTGTAGGCGCTTCCGTGTCCGTTGAAGCATCGTCTGTGGAAAACACGGGATCTTCCTCGTCCAGCCAGGAAAGGCCGGCCTTGGACAGCCCTGCGCTCAGCCGGACAAGGCTTTCCTGATCGGCAAGGCTGTAATAATTGTAGCCGCACAGGTCATTGTATTCCTTTTTCGCCGCAGCCAGATCCCGCTGCATCTTCTGTATCTCCAGCTCCTTGCGCTGAAGCTGCAGGTCGGTCAGGGTGGTGTCATAGTCCAGCAGGGGATCACCTGCTTTGACCTGCTGCCCCTCGGTGACATGAATCTGGGTGACGGTCTGGGTCTCCGTGAGGAAAATGTTCTGCACCTTGTCGGATTTGACGTAGCCGCTGGTGGTACTGCCGCCAAAATCGGCGTTGGTGGTGGACAGATCGGAAACGGCGTAGACATAGACCGGCGGCTGGCGCAGCTTCAGCACGGTGAAAACACCGCCAAGGATCAGCGCCACGGCAAGCACACAGCTTACACAGATCAGCAGGGTCTTTTTCTTATTCCGCGGCATTTTGTACACCGTCCTTTCCTGTATCCAAACGCCCGTCGCGGATGTGATAGATCTTTTTGGCACACTGGGCGATGGAAGGCTCATGGGTGATCATAATAATGGTGGCGCCGCTTTCGTTGATCTTGGAAAACAGCTCCATGACCTGCTCACCGGAGGCCGTGTCCAGAGCGCCGGTGGGTTCGTCCGCCAGCAGCAGCTTGGGGTTGCCCGCCATGGCTCTGGCAATGGCCACACGCTGGCACTGGCCGCCGGAAAGCTGGTTGGGGAGAAAGCGCAGCCTGCCCTCCAGCCCCACGGTGAGCAGCGCCTGTTCCGCCCGCTCCAGCCGTTCTTTTTTGGGCACCCCGGCATACAGCAGCGGCAGCGCCACGTTTTCCAATGCGCTCATTTTTGGCAGCAGATAAAAGTTCTGGAACACGAAGCCGATGTATTTGTTGCGCAGCTCCGCCAGTTCGTCATCCTTTTTCTCCGCAATGTCCTGATCCTCCAGCAGATAGGTTCCGGAGGTGGGCTTATCCAGACAGCCCAGCAGATTCATCAGCGTGGTCTTGCCGGAGCCGGAGGGCCCCATAATGGCCAGATACTCGCCCTGGGCGACCTGAAGATTGATGTCTCTGAGAACGGGCACTTCCGTTTTGCCGCGAAAATAATTCTTGTAGATGCCCTTCATTGATACAATCATCCTACCGCCCCCGTTTCCGCGCCGGCTTCGCCGCTTTCGTCCCCATAACCACCGGTGGCAGCTTCGCCGCCCTCGGCGTCATAGCCGCTGTCGTATACGCCGGGATCTTCTCCGTAGGCAAAGTCGCCGCCTTCTTCGCCGTCAAAGTAGTATTCTTCTTCGCCGCCGTATTCATCGCCCTCCATGCCGTCGCCGCCGAAATAGCTTTCGTCATAACGGGTCACGGCAACGCCGGTCTTGCAGGTCTCGTCCGGGAAGGCAATGTAGTCCTCCGGTGCAAGGCCGTCCAGCACAGGATAGGAATCCAGATCGGCGTCGTATTCGCCAAGGGTGAGGCTGCGCTTTTCCAGCTTGTCCTTGTCGTTGGCAACCCACACATAGGGGTCGCTGTCCGCGTCCAGAATGAAAGCGGCAGGCAGATACATCTGCTGGGCTTCCTGCGTGCCGAAGTCCGGCTCAATATACACATGCTGTCCCAGCAGCAGTCCGTCGTCGCTGTCCAGCGTCACATAAAACGGCCAGCTTGTGGAGGTGGTCATTTCATCGGAAGAGCCGTAGTCCATATAATAATAGCCGTTGCTGTTATCCTCAACGGGGTTTTCCCAGTCGATGGCAGTAATGGTGCCGGTCCAGGTCACACTCTCGTCGGTTCTGGAACGGATGATCACTGCCATGCCCTCGGAGAGGCTGGCGCGGTTTTGTTCGTTGAGGGCGCCCTTTACCCGCAGATCACCGGTCTGCGCCACGGTCATAAAGGGCAGGGGATTGCCGTTGTTGTCCGTTGCGCCCGTTTCGTTGACGGACTGCACCGTGCCGTCCACAGGGGATTTGACCTCCGCATTTTCCAGCAGATTCTTGGTGCGGGCGATCTCCTTTTCCTTGGCGGAAACGTTATATTTCGACTCGGAAATATCCAACTGCAGTTCCTGAATCTGCAGGGTGTAATCCAACTGATCGGCAGAAGACGCCGAAGCCTTTTCCTTCTCCAGCGCGGCGATCTGCTGGGTCTTGGTATCGATGGCACCGTTGAGCTGCTCCAGCTCCAACTGCTTTTTCTCCAGATCCAGAGAAATGGCGTCCGTGTCATAGGTGAACAGCACCTGACCTGCTTTCACCGTGTCTCCGGCGGATACTTTTACTTCCAGAACTTCGAGGTCGGAAGACTTTTCAATTTTTTCCACATCTCCCGACTGTACGATCCCGGCATAGCGGCTGTACATACCGATGGAGCTGACGCCGGTCAGCATACTCACGGACTGCACCGACACGGTCACGTCCGAATCTGCGCCGCAGCCGCAAAAAAGGCCGCAGCTCAGGCAGAGCACTAGGATTACGCTGAAAAACTTGCGCATAATGGGATCCTCCTGTTGTTCTCTTGAAATTGAGCATTTACATTTTGCCGTAAACAGGGCAGAAAAGGGCTGCGCAGGGAAAAAGGGAAAACCGCCCATAGGAGCATGGTATCCTGCGCCGTATATTCTACCATAGATTAGACGGGACGCATAGAGAAAAGTTCTGCATTTTTTATGGAAAACAAAAAATCGGCCTGCTTTTTACAGCAGGCCGATCCGGGAATAAATTTTTTAGAAAATGGCGACCACAGCGCCGTTGTAAGTCTCTTCGATGTACTG
This sequence comes from Bacillota bacterium, assembly GCA_029003235.1. Taxonomy (GTDB): domain Bacteria; phylum Bacillota; class Clostridia; order Oscillospirales; family Oscillospiraceae; genus JAFRPC01. Next base: position 30,158 of record JAQYBZ010000109.1, on the reverse strand, counting down.
CTTGACCGCGTCGGTCTGCAGCGCCTTGATCAGCGCCTGGGTCTTTGCACTGTTCAGGTCGTCTTTTCTCACGGCGATGATGTTGGCATAAGTCTGGGCGGCGTCGCCGGAGGCGTCTTCAATAGCCAGGGCGTTTTCAACCTTCAGACCGGCGGCCATGGCGTAGTTGCCGTTGATGACGGCGATGGTGCCGGCGTCGCTGTTGTTGAGCTGTGCGGCCACGGTGTCGGCCTGTACGGGAACGATGTTATATCCGCCGTTGTCCACGATGTCCAGTGTGCTCACGCCCACAGTGGCGCTGGCATCCTCGGGCAGGGTGATCAGACCTTCCTGCTGCAGCAGAAGCAGGGCGCGAGTCTCGTTGCTGTCGTCGGCAGGGATAATAATGGTGGCGCCGTCGGCAAGCTGGGACAGGTCGTCCACGCCGTTGCCATAGATGCCGAAGGGCTCATAGTGGATGGAGGCTGCGGCCACCAGATCGGTGCCGTTGGAGGCGTTGTAGTTGTTCAGGTAGGGGGTGTGCTGGAAGTAGTTGGCGTCCAGTGTGCCGTCCGCCAGGGCTTCGTTGGGCAGTACATAGTCATCGTAGGTCACAATGTTCAGGGTGTAGCCCTCGGCAGCCAGTGCGTCCTTAACCTGTTCCAGAATTTCCGCATGGGGAGTGGAGCTGGCGCCGACGGTAATAACGTTGTCATCAGCCGATCCGGCGGCTTCGGTGGTTGCGGCGTCGTTCGCCGTGGTCGTGGTGGTCTGTGCGCCGCCGCAGGCGACGAGAGACAGCGTCAGGGTCAGAACCAGAAGAATTGTAAGCAGCTTTTTCATTTGAAAGATCTCCTATCATTTATATTTATTGTTTGTTGTTGTTTTTCCTATGAAGTTTGACTGGCCGCACATTCGACCAAGGCGGAAGTTACATCGAACCAACCGCGCAAGTTGTATACTCATGGCTTCTCCTTACTGGCGGATGCGCTTGTCGGTTTTGCGTACCAGCAGCATACCCGCCTCCTGAATGATCTGAACGATAATAACGGTAAGCACCACGCAGATCCAGACAATATCGTCATTGTATTTCTGATAGCCGTATGTAATGGCGATCTGTCCCAGGCCGCCGCCGCCGATGGTACCGGCCATGGCGGAATAGCCCAGAATCGTTACCATGGAGATGATGGCGCCGGTGATGAGGGAGGGCTTTGCCTCGGGAATCAGCACCTTCCAGACGATCTTGAAGGAAGATGTGCCCATGGCTCTTGCCGCCTCAATCACGCCGTTGTCCACTTCCTTGACGGAGGACTCCACCATACGCGCCACATAGGGGGCAGCGGCAATGACCAGCGTGACGACCATGGCCTTGTTGCCAAGGCTGGTGCCTACCACAAATTTGGCCACGGGCAGCATGGCGATCATGAGGATGATAAACGGTACGCTGCGGAAGGCGTTGACCACGATGCCCAGCACCCGGTTGAGCCAGCTTATGGGATGGATGCCGTTTTTGTCCGTCACCACAAGCAGCAGTCCCAGGGGCAGACCAATGAGATAGGCGAAAGCCGTGGAGATCAGAGTCATATAAACGGTTTCCCAGATGCCAAGCTGCAAAATACCGTTTTGCCACAGCTTTGCCAGCATTTCAGAAATCATCTCACTGCGCCTCCTTTGTGAATTTCAGGCCGCTGGCGTTGAGCCATGCGGTAATGCGTTCAGCCTGCATGGCATCCTCGGGAAGCTGGATGATCATATGGCCGTAGGATTTGCCGTCGAGCTCCTTGGTATCGGCGAAGATGATGCTTACGGGGGTCTGACAGGCCAGAACCATGTCGGCGATGGCGGGCTGCGCTTCCGTGCCGTCGAAGATGATGCGCACCCGTTCCTTTCCGATCTTCTTTTTGGTCAGCGGGGACTGTGGGAGGATCAGCTCCCGGGCAATCTCCGACTGAGGATTGGAGAAGATATCTGAGACCCGGCCAATTTCGGCAATGCGGCTCTTGTCAATGACGGCCACCCGGTCACAGATCTGGTCTACCACACGCATTTCGTGGGTAATGACCACGATGGTGACGCCCAGCTCTCGGTTGATCTTTTTCAGCAGACTTAAAATCGACTGGGTGGTGTTGGGGTCAAGGGCGCTGGTCGCTTCGTCGCACAGCAGATACTTGGGGTCGGTGGCCAGGGCACGGGCAATGGCCACGCGCTGCTTCTGGCCGCCGGAGAGCTGAGAGGGATATGCCTTTTCCCGGTCGGCAAGGCTGACAAGCTCCAGCAGCTTTCTGGCCTTTTTCACGGCCTCCGCCTTGGACACCCCGGCGATCTCCAGCGGGTAGCACACGTTTTTCAGCACCGTGCGCTGTTCAAAGAGGTTGAAGCTCTGGAAAATCATGCCGATCTGCCGGCGCACGGTCAGCAGCTCTTTCTGAGGCAGCGCCAGCAGGGATTTGCCGTCCAGCAGCACGTCGCCGGACGTGGGGCGCTCCAGCAGGTTGATACATCGTACCAGCGTGCTTTTTCCGGCGCCGGACAGGCCGATGATGCCGAAGATCTCACCGTCTTCAATGGTGAGACTGACATCTTCCAGCGCGACGATGGGTTCCGCCGCCGTCTGAAAGACCTTTCCTAAATGAACCAGTTCAATCATTTCATCCTCCGTAAAAAGAAAAGGCAGAAGACTTTCGTCTCCTGCCTTCGTAATTCAAAAGAGAATTATTCACAGGGTTCAAGAGACGGCTTGGAGGCATAGCAAGGCATGCACATGTAGCAGCACATGCACATCATCATCCAGCCGCCGCGTGCAAAAGCCTTCATGACTGCCCCTCCGTTTCCTGAATTTCTTGCATAGTACCACAGATGCCGCCCGTTGTCAACAATCTTTTTCGGATTTTTTCCGTTTTTTTCCATAACTGCCTCTGTGGCACTGTTTTTACGGGCAAAGGTTGAAATTTCCGCAGTTCAGCACAGGTTCAGCCCATGCAGAGCGTCTTTCAGACGCGCTACCGTCTGGGGGGAAGCCCCGGTAAGCGGCAGACGGCACTGACCGGCCTGCTGACCCAGCAGCTCCATAACCGCCTTGACGGGAATAGGGTTGACCTCTGCAAACAGTGCGCTGATGAGAGGCATGGCCTCGGCCTGCCGCTTTGCCGCCAGTGCGTAGTCCCCAAGCAGGCAGGCGTCGGTGATCTGCCGCAGCAGAGCAGGGCAGGGGTTGGACAAAACGGAGATGACCCCCTGGGCGCCGGCAGCCATAAAAGGTACGATGCGGTCGTCATTGCCGCACCAGACGGTGAAGCCCTCCGGACACAAGCCACAGATCTGAGAGACCCGGGAGGCGTCGGGATTGGCCTCCTTGATGCCCGCAATGCCCACTTCACAAAGCGCCTTGCAGGTCTGGGGTGCAATGTCCACGCCGGTACGGCTTGGGACATTGTAGGCGATGACCGGGATGCCGGCGGCCTTTTTGATCTGTTCGTAGTGGGCAACCAGCCCCTGCTGGGTACATTTGTTGTAATAGGGCGTCACCACCAGCAGGGCGTCCACACCGGTTTGAGCGGCGGCGGCCGATAGTTCTGCCGCGTGCGCGGTACTGTTGCTGCCGGTACCGCCCAACACCCGGCAGCGACCCCGGACATAGCGCACGGCATGGCTCATCAGCGCCAGCTTTTCCACGTCGCTCATGGCGCTGGCCTCGCCGGTGGTTCCGCAGACCACCACGGCCTGGATCCCCGCCTGTAGCTGGCGATCCAGCAGACGGTCAAAGGCTTGGAAATCAACTCCGCTTTGGTCAAAGGGCGTGATCAAAGCGGTACACGCGCCGTGAAAGAGAATGTTGTCCATATCATAACCTCCTTGTCCCTTCATATCTATTCGCCAAAGAAGCGCGGCATGCCTGAAACAGCGGTTGCAAACCGGCGCAAAATGCATTATAATCATACTACTTTGAAGAAAACCGAGGAAATGCCTTTGAAAACCCATGACTTTTATTATGATCTGCCCCAGGAGCTGATTGCCCAGACGCCGCTGGAGCGCCGGGACAGCTCCCGGCTGATGGTGCTGCACAAGGACACGGGTGCGATGGAGCATCGCCATTTTTATGATATTCTGGACTATCTGCAGCCCGGAGACTGTCTGGTGCTGAACAATTCCAGAGTTCTGCCCGCCAGACTTCTGGGACACCGGGAGCCCACCAGAGGCGCGGTGGAGGTGCTGCTGCTGCAGGACAAGGGCGACGGCGTTTGGGAGTGCCTGACCAAGCCCGGGAAAAAGACTCCCGTCGGCACGGAACTGTCCTTCGGCGACGGCGAGCTGACCGCCACGGTGGTGGGCGCCATGGACGAGGGCAACAAGCTGGTACAGTTCCACTATGAGGGCATTTTTCTGGAGGTTCTGGAGCGGCTGGGCAAGATGCCGCTGCCGCCCTATATCCGGCAGGAGCTGAAGGATTCCGAGCGCTATCAGACCGTCTATTCCAAGGTCAACGGCTCTGCGGCCGCGCCCACGGCGGGTCTGCATTTCACCAAAGAGCTTTTGGAAAAGATCGCCCAAAAGGGTGTTTCCATCGCCTATATCACCCTCCATGTGGGGCTTGGCACCTTCCGCCCCGTCAAGGCGGAGGAAATTACGGAGCATCATATGCACTCGGAATTCTGCATGATCGACCGCCAGACTGCCGAGACCATCAACGAAGCCAAAGACCGGGGCGGGCGCATCGTCTGCGTGGGCACCACCTCCTGCCGGACGCTGGAATCTCTGGCGGATGCCGACGGCCATTTTACGGAAAAATCCGCGTGGACGGACATTTTCATCTATCCGGGCTACCGTTTCCGCGCCATGGATGCGCTGATTACCAACTTCCACCTGCCGGAAAGCACGCTGATCATGCTGGTTTCCGCCTTTGCAGGTTATGAGCATACCATGAACGCCTACCACACGGCGGTGGCAGAGCGCTACCGCTTTTTCAGCTTCGGCGACGCCATGCTGATCCTTTGACCGGCCTGCGGTTTGCCGGAAATTCATCCTTGAGAGGTTGCTATGTTTGAACTGATCAAAACGGAGGGCGCTGCCCGCAGAGGGGTGTTTACCTGCGCCCATGGGACGGTGCAGACGCCGGTATTTATGAACGTGGGCACTCAGGGCGCCATTAAGGGCGGCCTTTCGGCGGCGGACTTAAAAGCCATCGGCTGTCAGGTGGAGCTGTCCAACACCTACCATCTGCATCTGCGCCCCGGAGACCGGCTGGTACACGATCTGGGCGGTCTGCACCGGTTTATGACCTGGGACGGCCCCATTCTGACGGATTCCGGCGGATTTCAGGTTTTTTCCCTGGCCAGCCTGCGAAAGATCAAGGAGGAGGGCGTGACCTTCGCCTCCCATATCGATGGACGCCGGATCTTCATGGGGCCGGAGGAGAGTATGCAGATCCAGTCCAATCTGGGCTCTGATATTGCCATGGCCTTTGACGAATGTGTACAGAACCCGTCGCCTTACGACTATGTGAAAGAGTCCTGCCAGCGCACTTACCGCTGGCTCGTCCGCTGCAAGGCGGAAAACCAACGGCTCAACGCCCTGCCGGACACGGTCAATCCCCAGCAGATGCTGTGGGGCATCAATCAGGGCGGCGACTATGAGGATCTGCGTATCTGGCATATGCAGAAGATTGCAGAGCTGGATCTGCCCGGCTACGCCATCGGCGGGCTGGCGGTAGGGGAGAGCACCGAGACCATGTACCGCATCATTGAAGCGGTAGAGCCATATATGCCCAAAAACAAGACCCGCTACCTCATGGGTGTGGGCACGCCCAGCAATATTATCGAGGGCGTTGCCCGGGGTGTGGATTTCTTCGACTGCGTCATGCCCGCCAGAAACGCCCGCCATGCCAAGCTGTTCACCTGGGAGGGCACCAGAAATCTGAAAAACGCCAAATACGAGCGGGACGAAAGCCCCATTGACCCCGCATGCAACTGCCCGGTCTGCCGCCGGTATTCCCGCGCCTATCTGCACCACCTGTTCAAGGCGGAGGAAATGCTGGCCATGCGTCTGGCCGTCATGCACAACCTGTATTTCTACAACGACCTCATGAGCAGAATTCGCCAGGCTCTGGACGAGGGGCGCTTTGCAGCCTTCCGCGCCGAATATTCCCAGCGCCTGTCGGAGAAACTATAATCCTTCGCACCCTCCGGCAGTATGAACGGGAAAAATTAACAATTTTGACACTTGAAATACGACAGTATGGCCGTTATAATGAATTCAAACAATACTTGGAGGTAAACAATGAACAATTTCTTTGCGCTTATGGCAACGACCGGCGACGGAAGCAGCGGCGGCGGCTTCTCCTACATCATTATGCTTCTTGCCCTTTTCGCAGTGTTCTATTTCATGATTATCCGTCCGGAAAACAAGAAGAAGAAAGAGGCAGAGGCGCTTCGCAGCTCTCTGTCCAAGGGCGATAAGATCACTACCATCGGCGGTCTCATGGGCACGATCGTGGAGATCAGCGACGACGCGATTGTCATCGAGACCAGCGAAGACCGTGTGCGTATCGCCATGCAGAAGTGGGCGGTCATGACCAACAATTCCGCAGAGGAAGAAAAGAAAAAGGCACAGGACGAGGCCAAAGCCAAGGCCAAAGAGCGTGCCGCTGCCAAGGCCAAGGAAAAGGCCGAAAAGAAAGCCAAAAAGGATAAGAAATAAGCGTGTTTTCAAACCCGGGCTGATATTCAGCCCGGGTTTTTGTGTGTCAGGAGACGCTTCTATGCTGTGAACAAACGCTGCGCAGAATTTTGCCCGGACTTGCCGTCCGGGTTTTGTCATGCCCGTTTTGAATGGGACATAGACTGTAACGAAAAAAGGAGGAGTGCAAAATGGGGAAAATAGGGAAGAAGAGGAGCCGTCCCATGAACCCGTGGCTGTCAGCGGTTCTCAACGGCTTTTTATGTGCGGCGGTATCGGCGGCGTTGGCGCTGCTGCTGGCAAAGCTGATCACCAGCGGCGCTTTGCCCGTGTCCATGCGGGTGGTATACGCCTATGTGATTACGGGTCTTTCCGCACTGGCGGGCTGCGCCGTGACCGCCCGGCGGGTAGAGAAGCAAAAACTGCCCCTGTCTTTTGTGACGGGCGCGTCCTATTTGCTTCTGCTCGCCATCAGCAACGGCATCCTGCAAAAGGGGAAGTTCCAGCGGCTGCTGCCCACGATGGCCGTCGTTTTGGGCTGCGCTTTGGTGTGCGGCCTGCTGGGGGCAAGGAAGCGCCAGCGGAAATACACTTAATCCTTCCTGCGCCGTCAGCACACAAAAGACAGGCAAGGAAATGCGTGGACAAATTTTTGCGCATACAGACCATCCCGGGCGACGCGCTTAAAACTACAAGGCTGAGCCACCGGACGGGCATATGGCATTTTATCCATGCGCTTGCTTGATAAATAAAACAGAACCTTTTGGGCAGCCTGCCAGGGAGGAAAGACGTGGGATATTTCAATATATTGTACACACAAACCTGTGGGAACACAAAATCTGCCTTGCGGTTCTAAGGTTTACATAAAGTAATTTACATAATATCTGTTCATAATTAACAAATTTCAAAAAAGTGTCGAAAACCTCTTGAATTATCACACGTTTTCGATTATATTAACAAGGCACAGTCCTGTGAAAACTGGTAGAAATAATCTTTTCATTATAATTTGTGCCTTGCATTTTTTTACCCACAAGATGTTGTATTTTCTTTCGGGAGGTTCCAATGCATGACACAAATTATGCGGTCTTGGGTGACCGCCATCGCCGCCGTTTTTATCTCTTTTTGCTGCTGGCGCTGGTTCTCGGCGCGGTAGCCGGCAGCGGATGCGCCCTTGTGTTTCAGAAGACCCACCGGCTGGACGGCGCTTTCGCTGAGAACTATCTGGCGGCTTTTTTGCACAGGCCGACGCTTCAGACGCTGCTGGCATGCGCGCTGTTTCCGGTGCTTTTGTTTCTGTGCAGCCAGCTCAGTTTTTCCCTTGTGTCTGTGACGCTGCTGTTTGGCCTGCAAGGCTTTCTGTCGGGCTACACAGTGTGTCTGCTCACGGCCGCCGCAGGGAGCAGGGGAACCGTGCTGGCCGCAGTGACCATGCTGCCGTTTTTACTGCCGCTTCCCCTGTTCTTGCTGTCTGCCTGTGCATTTGTCAACGCCGGGCGGCGGCAATTTGGCTTTCGCCGGATGCCTGCCTTCGGTCTGCTTGCAGGTGGCTGTATTTTGCTTTGCTGTTTGCTCGGCTTTTCCCTCGCGCCGTATTTTCTGCGCCGCCTTTGCCAAGGTTGGTTCATATCATAATGGATTAAGGTACATGAGAATGGATTATATCGGGCTTTACGAAGACTATCTTATGAATATGAAGCACTCCTCCGGCAACACGGTGACCTCCTATCTGCGGGACGTGCGGCAGTTTTCCGCCTATGTGATCGGCGTGCTGGACTCGGATCTTCTCTCCGTCACCCAGCAGATGGTTTCCGGCTACATGACCTGGCTGACCAAGCAGGGCAAATCACCTGCCACGGTTTCCCGGTCTCTGGCCTCCATCAAGAGCTTTTACGGCTTTCTGCTCAGCGCCGGATATGTGGAGAGCAATCCCATCCGCAACATCCACGTTGCCAAAACGGAGAAAAAGCTGCCCCAGATCCTGACCGGCAAGGAAGTGGAGCTGCTGCTTGCCCAGCCCACCTGCACGGACATGAAGGGCTATCGGGACAAGGCCATGCTGGAGCTGCTGTACGCGACGGGGATCCGGGTGAGTGAGCTGATTTCCCTCAACGTGGACGATGTGAATATCTCCGCCGGATTCATTAAGTGTGTCGGCGGCGGCAAATACCGCATCATTCCCATGTATCCTGCCGCCATCCGCGCGCTGGACGATTATCTGGCCAAGGTGCGTCCCAATCTCATTGCCAGCCCGCTGGAAACGGCGCTGTTTGTCAATCTCAACGGAGAGCGTATGTCCCGGCAGGGCTTCTGGAAGATCATCAAGCACTATCAGCAGACCGCCCAGATCGACAAGGATATTACGCCCCATACTTTGCGGCACAGCTTTGCCGCCCATCTGCTGGAAAACGGCGCCGATCTCAAGGCCATTCAGGAAATGCTGGGACACAGCGATATTTCTTCCACCCAGATCTATGCCAAGCTGGTCAAGCAGAATCTCCAGTCGGTCTATAATAAATGCCATCCCAAGGCATAATACCGGCGCTTTTCTCCGCAGTATAGAACAACGCCTCCGCCGCTTCTGCGCCGGAGGCGTTGTTTTCGGAAAGTCCGCATCGTCCCAGTTTTTCCTTGTACAAGTCTGTTGAACGCTTCGATGTGAACGGGCTTGCGCAGGCTTTTTACGGGATTTGTCTTTACTTGGGGATGTATCTGCATCATGAGATGCTGTATATCAATCGTGATCAGGAAAGGATGGTTTTTTATGAAGATGAATCGTGTATGGAGGGTTCACGCATTTTAACCCTCCGAATCAAATTTGGAGGAATATAAATGGAAAGAGAGATTACCATTCGTGAAGCCGGAACGGAACGCGATGTTGCGGCCTTCTGGGAACAGCTTCACATCTATTTCAAGCGCGATATTTTTCCTGACCCGGAGGACGGGAACAGAGCATACTTCCTCAGTGATACCGAGTACCGGGCGCATATACAGAAGCTCCATGATCGTGAGCAGGATCGATGCCGCTATCTGTTTTTCCACAGGGCGGATCAGGACATTGGCTTTGCCATGCCGGTGATTTATCACACAGAAGACAGAAAATGCTTCATCTTGGAGTTCTGCGTTTTCCCCCAATTCCGGGGCAACGGTACGGGCAGGCAATGTGCCGGATTGCTTCTGCAATGGGCGTTTGAAAACGGCGCTGCTTATGCAGAACTGAATTATGGCAGTGATGAACGCCGGCTTCGCTTCTGGCAGAGCCTTGGATTTGTGCGCAACGGAATGGACGAGTGGGGAGAGCCCCTGATGCTCCTGCCTCCGAAGGAAGCGGTTCCGATCAAAATTGAGCTTCTCTCTGACCCGCAGGACTGGCAGCTTTTGAAGCTGGAGAACGGTTTTTTGTACGAAATCGGCGAGGAACCTTTCTCCGGAGAAAAGCAGGAGCTGCTCCAGCAGGCGATCCGGGAAAAGAGAATCACGTTCTTTGTTGCAAGGCGTGGCTATCGCGCAGTGGGAATGTGCAGTGTCAGCAAATGCTTCTCCACGTTTTCCTGCGGCGACACCGGTGTGTTTGATGACTTCTACATTGAGCCGGTATTCCGTAAAAAGGGTGTGGCCAGGCTGCTGGCGCAGGCAGCGCAGACCTGGTGCAGGGAAAACGGTATTTCAAGCCTGAGCGTCTGCTGCGCACCGTGTGATGAGGGGATGTATCAGGCGCTTGGCTTTCAAACTCGCCTTGGAACGACATTTATACATCTGAGCTAAAGCAAAGACCGGCTGGGACGTTTTCCCCGCCGGTCTTATGTTTGCTGTGAAGTCAAGGGAGCGGCTCCTTTGAGATGGTCGCTCCATCTGTCGTAAAAATTCCAAGTACGGAGGCGCCGTACCACCACAGCCGATTATATGGGTGTAAATAGAAATTTTTGGGTCATACCGGCGCTTTCCACAAAGATCGTCAGCTCGCCGTTGGCTTTTTGCTCTACGGTCAGCGTAACCTGACGTCCCTTGACGGCGTTTTTGACCCACAAGACCGGGTCGTCTGTCTCGACCTCGTCGAAAAAGACGTCCCGCATCTGGTTGTTTGCACACAGATTCTGGATTTCCCGGACAAGCTCGTACTGCTTCATGGCTGGCGTTCCGTGCGCTCAACAATGGCGGTGTTGCCCACCAGATCGATACTCAGAAGACACCCGGGCACCTTCATCTCCCGTTCCAGAATGTCCGTGAGGATTACATAGCCCTCCCGGCAGTCAATGCGCTGCACATTGGACAGGATGAGGTTTTCCGTGTCCACCCGGTCGGCATATACAGAAGAAAGACACATAACTCCTTACTCCTTCATGGCGGCCAGCACGGTGGAAAGACGCAAATTGCCCTTTTCAAAGTCGCTGACAGCCAGCATGATCTGCTCATAGGCGCTGTCATCGCCCAGAGACTTCACTTTTTCCGCCAGATCGGCCAGCTCTTTGGCATGGGAAGCGTTGTGGCCGACCATGTATTTCATCAGTGCCATCAGCTCCTGCCGGGGCGTGTACTGCCCCTGCTGGCACCCGGCACATTCCGGCGCCTGGTCGCAGTGGGTGTGGGTATGGGCGCCGTCATCGTGGGTGTGGACATGGCTGTGGGTAGTGCCGTCGGCATGGGTATGTTCGTGCTCGTGCCCATGGTCATGGGCGCAGCCGTCGTGTTCCAGATGCATGAAAGATTCCTCCGTTTCAGATGTTTGCCGTTATTATACCCAAAGGCAGCGGCTTTGTAAAGTCCCGAAGTCTCCCGAAAAACCCGGGGAGGGGGATAATTCTGCGTAAAAAACATGGGATTTTGTTTTTTTAGTGGAAATATTCTAAATAATGTGCTACGATAGCTCTGCAAAAAGAAAGGGTGTATTTATATGGAACACGATCACGCTTATCTGCACCAGCACAATATTCCGCACCTGCACGAGGCGGGGGAGCATCACGAACACGTTCATTCGGAGGGCACGCCCCATGTCCACGAAAACACCAAGGCAGTGCTGAACCGGCTTTCCCGCGCCATCGGCCATCTGGAATCCGTGCGCAAGATGGTAGAGGAGGGGCGGGACTGCTCCGAGGTGCTTATCCAGATTGCCGCCGTGCGCTCCGCCATAAACAATGTGGGAAAGGTAATCCTGGAGGATCATATTCAGCACTGCATCGTCAGCGCTGTAGAGCACGATGACAAGCAGGCGCTGGACGATTTGTGTCAGGCCATCGACAAGTTCATAAAATAAAGCAGAGGAAATCTGATTTTTTTCAGATTTCCTCTTGCATTTTTGCATAAAACCGCTACAATAGCTCTGGAGAAAACTAAGGGCAGGCAGATGTGAACCTGCTAATTTAACACCATACCACTTGTTGCATGAGTAGAAATGGCGCGTTAAGTACCGGTTGGATGGGAGGTTGCCGCCGGGCGAAGGAGCGTTGCTCCGCGATGCCATTTTCGCATCCGCTGTTGCAAACAGAGGCTGCCTGACGGCTTCTGCAAACAAAATATGTTTTAACCTCCTCCCAATTCTTATTTAGAAACAGGAGGCTTTTTTATGCAAAAAAAGAATGGATTCCCCCTCAAACGACTGGTGTTTGATGCCGTTTTAATGGCGGTATTTTTTGCCCTGTCCCGTCTTTCTGTCACCATCTATGGCGTGAAGCTCACCTTTGACTCTCTTGCGGTGGTCATTTGCGCCATGCTCTTCGGCCCGGTAGACGCATTTCTGGTAGGTTTCCTTGGCGAATTTCTCTCTCAGCTTCTGGGGCAGTACGGCCTGACGGCGACGACGCTGCTGTGGGTATTGCCGCCGGCACTGCGCGGCCTGATTGTCGGTCTGGCTGTGGTACTGCTGAAGAAATCCATGTCCCTTGATACCATTATCCACAAAAAGCGCCCGTATGTATACTACATCGTGTGTATTGTTGCCGCAGTCCTGACTTCTCTGGGCAATACCGCTGCGTACTACGTCGATTCCAAGATGTTTGGCTACTATAATTATGCCCTGATCTTCGGCGTTCTGGGTGTGCGGATTTTGTCCGGCATTCTCTCGGCGCTTTTGACGGCCACTGCCGCACTGCCGATTCTTATTGCGCTGCAGCGGGCAAATCTGATTCCCACGTCACGGCAACAGGAGACAAATATAAAGGAAGCATGATGCAATGAACATTGACGAGGCTCTGCACTATATTCACGCGGTCTGCTGGAAGGGGAGTATCCCCGGCCTGTCCCGCATCAACGCCCTGCTGGACAAAATGGGGCACCCGGAACGGTCGCTGAAATTTGTCCATGTGACCGGTACCAACGGAAAAGGCTCCACCTGCGCCATGCTGGCGTCCATCCTTCATCAGGCCGGCTACCGCACCGGTCTGTATACCTCCCCCTATATCGAACGCTTCAACGAGCGTATGCAGATCGACGGAGAGATGATCTCCGATGAGGAGCTGTGCGACATTACCGCCTATATTCAGCCCATGGCGGATTCCATCTTTGAGCAGCCCACGGAATTTGAAATGGTCACGGCCGTAGGGTTTGAGTTCTTTGCCCGCCACCATTGCGACATCGTGGTGTGCGAGGTGGGCATGGGCGGAGAGTTTGACGCCACCAACGTAATTCTGCCCCCGGAGGTCGCCGTGGTCTGCAACATCGGCCTGGATCACACGGAATATCTGGGCGATACCCTTGAGAAAATCGCCCAGACCAAAGCTGGTATCATAAAACCCGGCTGCGAAGCGGTCATTTACCGGGAAACGCCCTCGGTGGAGGCGGTCTTTGAGGCGCGCTGCCGTCAGGTGGGCGCGCACCTGACAAAAGCCGATTTTGACTCCTTGCAGCTTATATCCCGTACCCTTGCAGGTCAGCGCTTCCGCTGGGGACGCTTTGACCAGGTGGAGCTGCCCCTGCTGGGAGAGCATCAGCTTCGCAACGCGGCCGTGGCGCTGACCACCGCCACGGTGCTGCAGAAGAAAGGCTGGAACATTACGGACGGGGACATTCGCCGGGGACTGGCGCAGGTGCGCTGGCCGGGTAGATTTGAGCTGCTGAGAGAGGATCCTCTGTTCATCATTGACGGCGGACACAATCCCCAGTGCATCGAGGCGCTGGTCAAAAATATCCGGGACTATCTGGCAGACAGACCCCTTACCGTCCTGACCGGCGTTCTGGGGGATAAGGATTACCATTGTATGTACGCCAATGTGGCGCCCTATGTGCGGGAATTTCTCACGGTAACGCCGGACAATCCCCGCGCATTGCAGGCTCCGGCGCTGGCGGAGTATCTCAGACGCTTTGAAAAGCCGGTGACCGCCTGTGATACCGTGGCGGACGGGGTGCGCCTTGCGCTGGAACACACGGGCAAGGACGGCGCCGTGCTGTGCTACGGCTCTCTGTATATGCTGGGAGACGTGAAAGCTGCCCTGAGGGCGATGCCGGATGGACTGTGATCTGCACATCCACATGGTGCTGGACGGCGTCTATTACCGCGACGCCATCGACGCCCACCGACCTGCACCTAATGAGACGGTCATCCGCCAAAGACTTGCAGCCTACCGCAGCGCAGGAATTACTTATCTGCGGGACGGCGGCGACGCCTGGGGCGTGAGCCTGCGGGCAAAGCAGTTGGCGCCGGAATACGGCATTGTCTACCGAAGCCCCGCCTTTCCCATCCACAAGCAAGGCCATTATGGCGGATTCATTGGCCGGGGTTACGCCGACCTGAAACAATACCGGGCACTGATCGGGCAGGCGAGGCAGCAGGGGGCGGATTTTATCAAGCTCATGCTCTCCGGCCTCATGGATTTTCATACCGCAGGGAAGCTGACGGAGGAACCGCTGGATGCGGCGGAGATCAAAACGCTGATAACCATTGCAAGGGACGAGGGCTTTTCCGTTATGGCGCACTGCAACGGCGCCAGGGCGACCCTTGCGGCGATCGAGGCCGGCGTCGGCTCCGTGGAACACGGAGCGTTCCTCAATGATGAGGTCTGCCATGCGCTGGCGCAGACGGACACCGTTTGGGTGCCGACCCTGTCTACTGTTTCCAATTTGATGGGCAGCGGCAGGTTCCCCGACAGAGCATTGGAGGAAATTCTGGACACTGCCATGGAAAACGTGGCTCGCACGGCACAGTACGGCGGCCTCATCGGCCTTGGAAGCGACGCGGGGGCGTACCGTGTGCCCCATGTCACCGGCGCCCGGACGGAATCGGCGCTGTTGCAGCGGATTCTTGGCGAAAAAACAGAGGAAATCCTTCAACGCGCCGAGGCGGCCATCCGCGCCAGATTCTGAGCAGGGAAGAAATCGGTCGTTTTATACCGAATTATGGTTGATTCCTGTCACGGAACGTTGTATAATAACGGGGCAATCCCGTCCGGCCATGGGTCGGCGGAACCGTGATAGATAGGAGAGTTTTATGAAAAAACTGACTGTGAAGAAAGACGTACAGTGTATGGCGTGTCTGGAGTGCGTCCGCGCCTGCTCCAACGCCTACTTTAAGGAATTTGATCCGGACAAAGCCTGCCTGCAGATCGTGCCGTGGAAGGGCGGCGCAAGACCCATGACCTGCGTGCAGTGCGGCAAATGCGCAGATGCCTGTCCCTCCGGTGCCATTACCCAAAATCCGAAGACCGGCGTGTACATGATCAACAAAAAGCTGTGCGTGGGTTGCGGCAAGTGCAAAGAGGTCTGCCCCTTCCATGTGATCGTTCTGCCGGAACAGACCCAGCGCGCGTCCAAGTGCGTGGCCTGCGGCCTGTGCGCAAGAGCCTGCCCCATGGGCGTTCTGGAGATCAAAGAGTGATCCGGACGGAGATTTTTGCTCCTTTTTCAGAAAAGACGGCTGCGGCCAGAAGCGCCTCGGCCGTTTTTCTGTGCGCCCCGGCCGTTTTTCTGTGCGCGTACTTGTAAAAAGCCGCCGGGTTTGTTATACTATCCCTTGCAGATATTGCAATCTACCTGCGAAGGTGCGACCCAATGGATTCCACAAAAAAGAACGCTTCTCTCGACCTGCGCCACATGGTCATATTTGCCATGCTGGGAACGGTGATGTTCGTCTCCAAGGTGATCATGGAGCTGCTGCCCAACATTCATCTGCTGGGGATGCTGACCATGGTTTATACGCTGGTATACCGCAAGCGCGCGCTCATTCCCATTTATATCTATGTATTGCTCAATGGCATCTATGCCGGATTTGCCGTCTGGTGGGTACCCTATCTGTACATCTGGACAGTGCTGTGGGCAGGGACCATGCTGCTGCCCCGGAAGATGAAGCCGGTGGTGGCCGTGCCCGTGTATATGGCCGTGTGTGCCCTCCACGGGCTGGCTTTCGGAACGCTGTACGCCCCGGCGCAGGCGCTGTTTTTCGGGCTGAACTTTCGCGCTACGGTGGCCTGGATTGTGGCAGGGCTTCCCTGGGATGTCATGCACGCCGTCGGCAATCTTGTGGCGGGAACGCTGATCCTCCCCCTGACCCGGCTGTTGAATAAGCTGGAGGGGCGGATCTGCATCAATAGAACATAAGTAGATGGAAAGGAATTTTACCATGAAGATCTCAAATGACATCCAATATGTAGGCGTCAGTGATCACAAGCTGGATCTGTTTGAATCCCAGTACCGGGTGCCCAACGGCATGTCCTACAATTCCTATGTGATACTGGACGATAAAATCGCCGTGATGGACACGGTGGACGCCCATTTTACCCGGCAGTGGCTGGACAATCTGTCGGCGGTTCTGGCCGGGCGCAGGCCGGACTATCTGGTCGTTCAGCATATGGAGCCGGATCACTCCTCCAGCATCGGAGAATTCCTGCGGACTTATTCGGAAACCACCGTGGTTTCCAACGCCAAGAGTTTTGCCATGATGGAGAATTTTTACGGTGCGCAGCCGGAAAAGACTCTGCCTGTGGACAACGGCTCCCAGCTCTGTCTCGGCCGCCATACTTTAAGCTTTATCACCGCCCCCATGGTGCATTGGCCGGAGGTCATCATGACCTATGACGATACGGAGCGCACCCTGTTTTCCGCCGACGCCTTCGGCAAGTTCGGCGCGGTGGATACGGACGAGCCCTGGGATGACGAAGCCCGGCGCTACTATATCGGCATTGTGGGCAAATACGGCGTACAGGTGCAAAATGTGCTGAAGAAGGCCAAAACGCTGGACATCGGGCGCATTTGCCCCCTCCACGGCCCGGTTTTGAACGATGATCTGGGGCATTATCTGGCGCTTTACCAGACATGGGCTTCCTACGGTGTGGAAAGTCCCGGCGTGCTCATCTGCTATACCTCCGTCTACGGCAACACGAAAAAGGCCGTGGAGCTGCTGGAACAGAAGCTCCGCCAGAACGGCTGTGAGAACGTGGTTGTCCATGATCTGGCCAGAACGGAACCATCCGTCGCCGTGGCCGATGCTTTCCGTTATGGAAAGGTCGTGCTTGCCACCACCACCTATAACATGGGTATTTTCCCCTATATGCGCACCTTCCTGGGGCACCTGACGGAGCGCAATTTCCAGAACCGCACGGTTGGCCTTATGGAGAACGGCACCTGGGCGCCTCAGGCGGCCAATATTATGAAAGAAACGCTGTCCGGCTGTAAAAATCTCACCTGGACGGATACCACCGTACATATCAAATCCGGCCTGCACGCGGAGAACATGGAGCAGATCGACGCCCTTGCTGCGGAGCTTTGCCGGTGACCGGGTCTGGCAGAATTTGACAGAGAAAAATCGGGTCTGCTTTTGAAGCAGACCCGATTTTTACCAAAACTCACGTTCTTTTCACGCCGCTGACCTGATACATCCGTTCATCAGAGATTCTTACATCCACATCCAGACCGCTGTTGGCAAAGAGCTGCGCCAGTGCGTCTTCCGACAGCAGCTCCACGGATACCTTGCTGGCGCAGCCGGCATGGTGGGCAGACAGGGCGGCACGGCTCATACCGTGGGCGACGCTGAGGCGTCCGCCCGGCATCAAAAGACCGGACAGCACGGCGATCAGGTGCGCCGGGTCAGGGAAGTGGGGGAAGGCGTTGTAGACCATCACGGCGTCAAACCTCCGGTCAAAGGCCGTGTCCTCCACATCGCCGCAGAGTACCTGCACCTGGGGGAATTTGCTCTGGGCGATTTTCACCATTTCCGGGGAAATGTCAATGGCCGTCACCGAGGCAACGTTCCGGCGCAGATAATCGCCAAACAGCACGCCGGTACCGCAGGCCACGTCCAGCACATGGACGCCCTCCCGGATGCCGCCGTTGTTGAGAATGGTCTCAATGACCGCCTCGTTGCGTACCATGTCCGCGTCCCACCGGGGGGCGCAGCGGTCGAAAAATGCTTTTACATCCTGTTTGTTCATGCCTTTTTGACTCCTTGTTTGGGATAGCGCCGGGGAATCAGTCCCGCCACGGTCAGCACCAGCACCAGCGCCGGAATGACAGCAAGCTGCAAAATGGTTCCCGGCAGGGTCTGGACAAAGTAGGCAGACGCCCACAAAGACAGGGTATAGGCCGTGCCGTCGGAGAGATAGAAGAGCATCTTTGCCGCACCGCCAATGACGCGCCCCAGCACCATGGCGGGAATCAGCGCCACATATATATCGGCGTAGAAATTTTTTGTATGGATCAGCCGGAACAGCAGGCCGGAGACCAGCCCGTAAACCAGCAGCTCCGGTACCATGGAGATAAGCGCCGTTGCCGAGGGCATACCGGAAAGCACAGAGGAAAGCACCGGACCGGCGACGCCGCAGAATGCGCCATAGACGGGACCGCACAGCAGGCCGCACAGAAGCACCGGAATATGGATGGGAGAAAAAGTCGTGGCCAGCCCCAGAGCGTGGAAGGCCAGAGGCAGCACATAGCAAAAGGCAATGCACAGCGCGCAGATGCACGAGCGCTTGATGGCAGACATGGGCTTCATGGAACGCCTCCTTTGTTTTTGCAGCCGCAGGAATCACAGCGCGGACGCAATTTGTATTATAATCCGCAGAGCGGATCTACGGCAACCCCCGGTGGGGGATATTTTTCAGAAATTCCGGCAAAAGCCGCAAAAAATCCCCTCCCGGGGGTTGTGTGCCGGGAGAATATTGAGTATAGTGTCTGTGTATCTTGATAGACTTGGGAGATTTATATGAACAGAACCAATGAGCTGCTGGAGCAGATGAATCAGGTTATCGTGGGCAAGGCGGAGGTACTGGAAAAGGTATGGATGGCCGTGCTTGCCAATGGGCATATTTTGCTGGACGACGTACCCGGCGTGGGCAAGACCACTCTGGCTGTGGCGCTGGGAAAGGCGCTGGGTATGCGCTATCACCGGCTGCAGTTGACGCCGGACGTACTGCCGTCGGATATTGTGGGTTTTTCTGTCTATGACAAGGCCGGCGGCGGTTTTCGCTATATGCCCGGCATCGTCAACGATTCCAATCTGCTGCTGGCAGATGAAATCAACCGTACCTCCAGCAAGACCCAGTCGGCGCTGCTGGAGGCAATGGAGGAACGGCAGGTCACGGTAGACGGCACCGCCCATCCGTTGCCTGAACCCTTCCTTGTCATTGCCACGGAAAACCATGTGGGCGCTGCCGGCACTCAGCTTTTGCCCCAGGCACAGTTGGATCGCTTTCTGATACGCCTGCACATTGGCTATCCGGACTTTGAAAGTCAGATGCAGATTCTGCGCAGCCACCGGCTGGAAAATCCTGTGGAAAAGGTCAGACCCGTTGCGGACTGTGCGCAGGTGCTGCAAATGCAGCAACAGGCGGCGCAGGTCACCATGAAGGACAGCATTTTGTCCTATATCACCCGGCTGACCATGGCTTCTCAGCAGACAGAGCTGCTGGAGCTGGGCATCAGTCCCCGGGGCGCCATCGCCGTGGGCAGAATGGCCAGAGCCTGCGCCTTTGTGCGCGGACGGGATTATGTGATCCCGGCGGATGTGCGGGAAATTTTTGTGGACGTCTGCGCCCACAGAGTTCTGCCCAGTCAGAAGGCCAAGGCCGCGCAGCTATCGGCGCAGCAGGTGCTTGCAGAGCTCCTGTCCCAGGTGCCGGAGCCTTACGCGGAGTCATGAGTGTGGGAAAAAGGAGACTTCTCTGGCTGGCGGCGCTGGCGGTGGCGGCGATCCTGTATCTGTTTGAAAACAGTGCGGCCACCCTGTATGCTTTGCTGGCGCTGTTGCTGCTGCCCCTGCCGGGCGCGTTGGTGCTGCGCTTGTGCCGCCGTCGGCTGCATGCGGATATTGTGCTGCCTCCCGGCACAGAGCAGGGAAGTACGCTCACCGGTAAAGTGACCCTTGAAAGCCGCCTGTATCTGCCCCTGTTCGTCGGCCTGAGACTGGAAATCCGCAATCTGCGTACGGACGAGACGGCGGTGGAGGAACTGCAATGCTGCTGTTTTCGCCGGTCACAGGCGGCGTTTTCTCTGGAGCTGACCCACTGCGGGCTGGTGCAGGTGCGGGCGTGCAAGGTGTATTTACAGGATGTGTTCGGCCTGTTTCGCGCGGCGGTGGAAGCCCCCTGTCAGGCGCAGGTGCTTGTGCAGCCACGGCTGTTTGAATCGCAGGTGCTGCTGGAACATCAGGGCGCTTATGCGCCGGACAGCGACGTTTACAGTCAGACGCAGCCGGGTTCAGACCCCGGCGAAACCTTTGAAATTCGGGAGTTTGTACCCGGCGACGCACTGCGGCAGATTCATTGGAAGCTGTCGGAGAAGACCGACCGGCTCATGTCCCGCCAGTTTGCCAAGCCCATTATCAATGATGTGCTGCTTTTGCTGGATACCAGCCGTCCGGACACCGCCGACCTGGCGGATGCCCTGACCGTTGCCTTTGCCAGCGTGTCCCACGCGCTGACCCGGCAGGGGATCGCCCATCAGGTGGTCTGGCGCGACGCGGATGCCGACGCCATTTGCCGGTTTTCCGTCTCAGATGTGGGTGAATTTGACGCAATGGTGGAGGCGCTGCTCTCTCTTGCCCCACGGACAGGGGGAAGTGTGGCCGCACGGTGGCTGCAGGAGCAGGGGCACTGCGCTTTTTCCCATGTGCTGCTCTTTGCCCCCGCCATTCCCCGGCAGGCGCAAGACCTTTATAACGGCAACCGGGTGACCGTGCTGCTGTGCAGCCCGGACGGTTGTGCCGAGGGTTTACAGCCCGACGGCCTGTTTGTGACGCGGTTTGCGCCCCGGACGGCGCCCCGGCAGCTCAGCCGGTTGGAGGTGTAGGGATGAAGCTTACAATTCGTACCCATACGCCTGCGGCCGCGCTGCCTGCGACGGCGCTGCTTGTCAGTCTGTGGCTGGCCTTTCTGTCCGCCGCAGGTCTGAGCCGGTATTTTATATGGACGCTTCCGTGCCTTTTGGGGCTATTGGCGCTGATCCCCTCAAAGCGCTTGGGCAGAGGACTGCTTCTTGTCATGGCAGCGCTGGCGTTTGGCGCTCTGTTTCTGCCGCCGGTCTTCGGCGGCGTAAAGCTGCTGTTGAACAGCCTGTACGCTGCCAGCGAAAGCTGCCAATCCTATGAATATGATTATTTCACCGTCTCCTCCGGCTCCATCGGGGCGGCGCTGGCACTCCTGTCGGCGCTGACCGGCCTTGGCTGCGCCGCATGGAAAAAGGCGGTGGCGCTGCCGTTGTCGGGCGTTCTGGCGCTGAGCTTTGCCTATTTGGGCATTGCGCCCCAGACCGGGTATCTGCTGGCGGTGCTGGCGTTTCTGGTGCTCTGCCTTTTGCCCTCCGGCTGCTTTTGGCAGCGTTCCGCAGTGGCGCTGGGGCTGCTGGCAGTGGTTGCATTGGCAGTTCTGATGCTTGCTCCGGCGCAAAGCCCTGCTGTTTCAAATCTGGACGAAAGGTTGCGGGACACTCTGGCAATCCACAGTATTTTCTATGCGGAAAGCCCCGCGCCGGAGACGCAGACGGAGACACAGGAGCAGTCGGCGGAGGCACCCCAGTTGCCCGACGAGGCGCTGCAGCCGCCGAAGAAAATCAACACCCTGTTTCTGGTGCTGACGGGGCTGACCCTGCTGGTGCTGTTCGTGCCGGCCGTCTGGCGCGACCGGCTGCAAAAGCGCCGGGAAAGCGCCCGCGACGGAATAAATAGCCCGGACTGCGCCGACGCCATCGTGGCCATGTATCTGTATACGCAGAAATGGCGCAGGCAGGCAGGGGAGAACGCGCCCCAATCTGCGCAGGCGGTGGAGCTGTTTGAGCTTGCGGCCTACAGCGATCATCCGCTGCTGGAAGCGCAGCGCGACCAGATGAAGGAATATATGACCCATACGGTCACGGAAATTTATGGAACACTTTCTCGCAGGGAACGCCTGCGCATCCGATTCGTGATTGGCCTGTAGGGGAGGCAGAACAATGAAAAAAGCAATACCGGCGGTGATTCTGGTGCTGTGTCTGGTGCTGTGTCTCACGGGCTGCCGCCGCCGCATCATGGTAAACGCGGAACAGATCGTCTACGAAACGACCCAGAGCCGGCAGGACACGGAGCCGACCCAGCCGGAGCAGGAGGAAACTGTTCCTGAGACGAAAGAGGCTATGCCGGTCACACAGACCGAAGACAGCCATAGGGAGGAGCCGCAGATTGTCCAGACCTCAGGCAGTCCGGACGGCGGTACAGCTCCGGTGCAGGCCACAGAGCCGACGAAACCCCCGGAAGCCAAAGAAATTACCGTGACGCTGCGCCCCAACCGGGGGCAATGTGACGTGGAAAGCCTGACGGTGACGGTGGGAGAGCCTTACGGCCAACTGCCGGTTGCCACCCGGCCGGGATATACCTTTACGGGATGGTACGCCGCTTCCAACGGCGGCCGTCAGATCACGGCCGAAACCCTTGTCACCAACAGCGAAAATCACAGCCTCTACGCCCACTGGGCGGCACGGGGCGGCTACGGGGTAATATTTGACCCCAACGGGGGCTGGATTACCTCCGGCCAGGCGGAGCGCACCGTCTATCTGGGCGATCCCTGGGGCGATCTGCCCACGGCGGCCAGAAGCGGCTATGACTTTACAGGCTGGTTCACCCAGGACGGAGCGCAGATTCATCCGGAGGATGTCTTTCAGGCCGACGGCAATGTGACCGTCTATGCCGGATGGGCGTATAATCCCTATGCCTACTGGAGTTTCCGCCTGCAAAACATTACCCAGCAGGTCTATGCCTGCCAACAGGTCTCGGTCTACTGGGAGTATGCCCAGGATGGCATAACCACAGGCTACTGCCCTTTGCTGGCCGACACGGGCAGCTACAATGTGGCACAGAACTTAAGCGATTATCACGTGACGGACGATTGGGTTCTGGGGAAAAACCCCAACGTCATCGTCAAATGCACCGACAGCGCCGGCGCCTATGATGCCATGGCCACCCGGTTCCCCGGCTGCCGGATTCTCATTGTCCCCACGGCGGCGGTCTACGGCACCGACAGTCAGCGCCTGTATTACAGCCTGTATTTCGGCAAGCTGCTCTATCCGGATTGGTATGCGGATGTGGATCTTTTGACCGTGGGCACGGAACTCGGCGTCAGCGGCACCATCTGGCCGTAATTTATCAGATTTTATCCCCGTGGGGGGCTTGCGGCCAAATTGCCGCCTGCTATAATGAAAGCATCAAGAACGAAAGAAGGAACATACATGAAATTGTGCAAACGGGTAACGTCCCTGCTGCTAGTACTGTCGTTGATGCTGGCGCTGATTCCGTCTGTCTATGCAGCAGACAACTATACGGGCAAGACCGTGGTACTCTATACGGCCAACGTCCGGGGCGATGTGGACGTTTACGCTCAGATCGCCGCAGTCAAGGCAGATTACGAGGCCAAAGGCGCGCAGGTGCTGTTGCTGGACGCCGGCAACTATCTGCAGGGCACGGCTGCTGCCAATACGGATCGCGGTCTTTCGGTCTATGCCCTCATGGAGGCCGCCGGCTATGACGCGGCAGCCATGGGTCCGTATGATTTTGTATACGGCGACGCCACCACCGGCTATCTCTGGCACGGCAACTTTTATAAATACTACACCCAGGCGGAGCTGCTTCAGGGATGTGAGGCACTGACCTATGCCAAAAACGGTAAGGGAGACGTGACCGAGACCCGCCCTGCCAAAGCTCCGGCAAAGTTTCAGGTTCTTTGCTCCAATTATGCCATTGCTGACGACAACAGCGGCTATTACGCTTTTTCCGCCAATCATGTTTTCCATCTGGACAACGGCCTGAAGATTGGCGTGGTTGCACTGACGGATCCCGACACGGCCGACGATTTGCAGGACGGTTTTCTGTCCGGCTATGAGGTATGCCCGGTGCAGACGCCGGAGGATACGGACGTGCTGGTGCGTCTGATCAACGACCCCGGCGCGGAGTCCTGCGACGGCGCCGTAGACATTGTGGCGGGGGACAAGTTCACCACAGGCGCTTATGTCATCGATAACGCGACCAAAGCCGTGACCGGAGAGGAAGTCACGCTGGACGGCAAGGACGAAACGGTAGCCGCGCTGGCCGATACGGTGAAAGCCAACGCCGATACGGTGGTTGGTGTGTCCGAAGTGATTCTCGACGGCAGGGATTCTGCCGGCCGTACCCGCGAGACCAACCTGGGCGATCTGGTGACGGACGCGCTGAAATGGTTCGCGGAGAACGAGTTCGAGGGCTTCGACAAGGACGTGCCCGTGGTAGCCATTCAGAACGGCGGCAACTGCGACAATTCCATCTATGACGGCCAGATTACCCAGACCGACCTTCTCCGGGCGCTTCCGTTCTCTCCCATGGGCGTTGGCATCCTCTATCTCAAGGGCAGCCAGCTTCTGGAGGCGCTGGAGGCGGGCACTTCGCCCTCTGACGACTACGGCGACGCCTGCCCCGGCTTTGCGCAGGTTTCCGGCCTGACCTACACCGTGGCAGCCTATGCGCCTTATGACAAGGGCGAGGCCTACGGCAAGTTCTATCAGGCCAACAGCATCAAGCGGGTAACCATCACCTCCGTGGGCGGTGAAGCCTTTGACCCGGATGCCACCTATGCCGTCATTGCCGACAACTATCTCATGAACGGCAACGACACCTATTACGTATTCAAGAACGCCAAAAGCGCCGAGGGCGCGAAGTATCTGAACAACGGCAACGGCATCAAAACCCGGGACATCGTGCAGATGTACATGAAGGAAGATCTGGGCGGCGTGGTCGGCCAGCGCTATGCGCAAGCCCAGAACCGCATTACCGTATTGTCACAGCAGCCCTATGAGAATCCCTACAAGGATGTCAAAGAGAGCGACTGGTTCTATGAATATGTAAAATACACCACGCAAAATGGCCTGTTTGTGGGCAATCCCGACGGAACCTTCTGCCCGCAGGAGAAAATGACCCGCGCCATGATCGTGATGACCCTGTACCGCCTCGCCGGGGAACCGGAGGCTTCCGGCTATGACAATCCCTTCCGGGATGTCCCCGACGGCCAGTGGTACACGGACGCCGTCTGCTGGGCTGCCAACAACGGCATCGTTCTGGGCACCTCCGCTACGGAATTTGAGCCAAACAGCAACGTCACCCGGGAGCAGACGGCAGCCATTTTCTACCGCTATGTGAAACATACGGGCGGCGACCTGAGTGCCAAAGCCCCGCTGGACGCCTATCCCGACGCCGGGAAGGTCAGCGACTGGGCACAGGACGCCCTGCAGTGGGCGGTAGCAGTGGGACTGGTGACCGGTTCCAACGAGTCCGGCGTGAACTATCTGCTTCCGGCAGGGAATACCACCCGTGCCGAAGCCGCCACCATGCTGACCCGTTACCATCAAATGGTAAAATAACATAAAAAGCACAAGCCCACCGGAAAGCGCTGCTTCCGGTGGGCTTGCAGTTTCTATGGGGAAAATTACGAATCGATGCCGGTCATGGCGTGGAGGGTGTCCACATCCTGCTGCTCCAGCGTCTTGGTCATGGAAAGCCCCTCTTCAATATCCACGTCTGTGATCTTGCCGCTGCGCTCACAGATGATCCGGTTGGTTTTCCCGGCGGCCATGACCTCCACAGCGTAATAGCCCATTCTGGTGGCCGTTACGCGATCCCGGCCTGTAGGGGAACCGCCCCGCTGAATATGCCCCAGCACCGTAACTCTGGGATCCAGGGATGTGGCCTCTTTGATTTCAGCCGCCACGTCAAAGGCACTGGCGGCACCCTCGGCCACGACGATCATATAGTGGGTAAAGCCGTTGAGTCTGGCGGCACGGATCTTTTCAATCACGTCCCGCTCATAGTCGATCTTTTCCTCCGGCACCAGCACGGCGGTGGCTCCTGTTGCCAGACCCACATACAGAGCCAGATGCCCGGCGCCCCGTCCCATGACCTCCACCACGGAGCAGCGCTCGTGGGACTGCATGGTGTCGCGCAGCTTGTCTATGGCCTCAATGGCTGTGTTGGCGGCGGTGTCAAAGCCAATGGTATAAGAGGTGCAGCTGATGTCATTGTCGATGGTGCCGGGGATACCCACCACGGATATTCCCGATTTGGACAACTCCAGCGCGCCCCGGAAAGTGCCGTCGCCGCCAATGGCCACGATGCCATCCATCCCGATGAGCTTGCAGGTGTTGACCGCCTTCTGGATACCGGCGGGCGTCTTGAATTCCTCGCTTCTGGCCGAAAAGAGAATGGTGCCGCCCCGGTCAATAATATGGCTGCACGCTTTCTGATCCAGACGGAACACGTCGCCGTTGATCAGCCCGTTCCAGCCCCGGCGGATGCCGATGCAGTCGATGCCCCGGTTGACGCAGGCGCGGAACACGGCGCGAACTGCTGCGTTCATGCCGGGCGCGTCGCCGCCGGAGGTCAGCACACCAATGCGGCGTACCTTTGGTGCAGAAATATCCATAAAATCAACCTCCTGTGAAATGCTCTGTTTTTCTCTATTGCTTTCGCTTTCGGCACTATTTTACAACCGAGCTGCAAAAAAGTAAACGGCATTTTCGGAAAGGACAGGAATTTTTCTGCTGAAATTACTACACTTTTATATAAGCCCGTGATATAATATCTTTCAGATTCCCAGTTTCAGGAATTGATAGGGAAACGGAGGAGGAATTTTCTTGAAAAAACGGTTACTCAGTCTGATCGTGGCAGCAGCGTGCCTGATCTCCTGCCTGTCCGGGGTCTGCTTTGCCGCTCCGGCACAAAATCAGGGCAGGGAGGAGGCCTCTGCCGCCGGCGCAGAAACAAAAGCGTCTTCCGGGAAAAAGATCATCGCCCTGACCTTTGACGACGGTCCCGGCGCCAACACGGAGCGCCTTGTGAGCGCCCTGCGGGAGCGAGGCGTACACTGCACTTTCTTTATGGTCGGCTCCTATGTGAAGCGGTATTCCAGCGTGGTCAGGCAGTGCTATGAGGACGGCAACCAGATTGCCAACCACAGCTATTCCCATCCCACGCTCACCTCACTTTCCGACAGCGAAGTGAGGCAGGAAATTCAGAAGACCAACAACGCCCTCAACAGCGCCATCGGCTGCACCAATACATATTACGTCCGGCCGCCCTACGGCGACTATAACAGCCGGGTGCTGTCCCTGTTGGGCGCTCCGGCCATTTACTGGTCGGACGACTCCGGCGACTGGCGCACACAGAACGAGACGGTCATCTATAACAATGTGATCAGCGGCGCGCAGGACGGAGATATTCTGCTGCTCCATGATTCCCACTCCTGGAGCGTCAATGTAGCCATCCGCGTGGTGGACACGCTGCTGGCGCGGGGCTTTGAGTTTGTGACGCTCAGCGAGCTTTTCCGCAGACGGGGCATCACACCTACCGCCGGGAATATCTACAGCTCCTGCCGGGACAACGGCTTTACCTATGCCGGGATCTCCAAGCCCACAATGCAGACCAGAGCGACCCCCGATGGAGTAGAGGTCACCCTCAGCGCCGACAAGGGCACGAAGATCTACTATACCACCAACGGTACGGTACCCAATTCCGCCAGCAAGGTCTATACAGGCCCGTTTACGGTAAAATCGACCACCACCATCAACGCCGTGGCCGGATACGACATGAACGGCAGCCGCAGCAACCGTCTGACCCAAAAGATCACGGTGCAGCGGTGCGATGCGCCCGCCCTTGAAATTGACGCCGCCGGTCTGGTCACGCTGAGCGCCAAAGATACGGTCTATTATACCACCGACGGCTCCGAGCCCACCGCAGACAGCGCCGTATACACCGCGCCCTTTACGGTGGAACCGGGGACGCCCGTGCGTGCCATGGCCTATACGGCTGGCGGAACGAAGTGTGCCAGCAAAAGCGTTTATGCCCTGTATTCCAAAAACGGAAACGTCTTTGACGATGTAAAACTCTCCGACTGGTTCTATCCCTATATAGATTACGCCGCATCGGAAAAGCTGCTTCTGGGCACGGGCGGCTATCACTACTCTCCAGGAGAGTCCGTGACCCGCGCCATGCTGGTCACCGTCCTGTACCGTATGTGCGGTGAGCCGGAAATGGCGGCTTCTTCCGCTTTTACGGACGTAGCGGCCGATAGCTGGTATGCCGCGCCGGTTGCCTGGGCGGAGCAGAACGGCATTGTTTTGGGCAACGGCGACGGCACCTATGCGCCCAACGCCAATGTAACCCGGGAACAGACTGCCACCATTCTCTACCGTTTTGCAGACTTCCGGGGCTATGAACATCTCAGCGGCGGCTCTCTGGCAGCCTTTACAGACGGCGCAAAGGCATCGGACTACGCCCAGCCGGCGCTGTGCTGGGCAGTGGCGACGGGATTGCTCAGCGGCAACGGCGACGGCACGCTTTCTCCGCGGGGGACGACCACAAGAGCCGAACTTGCGGTGCTGCTGCAGCGGTATATGCAGACCGAGAAGACATGGGAGAAAAAACTCACAGAGGAAGAACTTCTGGCCATGAGTGCAGAGGTGCTGGAGGCCATAAAGGCGCAGGATTATACCAAACTGGCTGACTGGATTCACCCGGAAAAGGGTGTGACGCTGACGCCTTTTATTTCCGTGGAACCGAATAACCGAACCATACAGGCCGGAGAGCTTGTGAGCCTGTCTGAGGATACCGAAACAGAACTGGTCTGGGGCAGTTGGGCAGGCAGCGGGGAAGACATCGTGATGACGTTTGACTGCTATTGGCAGGAATTTGTCTGGAACTGTGACTACACAGCCGCCGATGAAGTCAATACCGATCGGATTTATGAGACGGCTACCGCCATTTCCAATCTGGCAGAGGCGTATCCGGGCTGCCGCTTTGTGGACTATTATGTAGACAGTAAGGACGTAGGATCGCCGATGGGCTGGAGCAGCCTGACGCTGGTTTTCCAGAAACAGGCAGGAAAGTGGTATCTGTCGGGCATTGTCCACGGTGAGTGGACACCCTGACGGAATTCTGTACGAAACGACACAATTCCCCATGACGCTTTGCGTCATGGGGAATTTCAAATTTTCCGATTCCGGGACAGGGGAGCGGCAAGTCTCTTTCATTTTTGCTGTAAAGTCCAAGTGTCTTTGTCTACCCCATCGGGTTGCCGTCACTGTGCTGCCATATGCCGCTTCTTTCTGCCGCAGAAATACGGACGGCCTTTTTTCCCAAATCGCAGTATCGGACTACTGCTTGACGGTAGCAATTTGGAAATCGGCTATGAGAGACGGCGGTGCAAGACCTGCCGCAGCAGAAAGGCGATGGCCATTAATTGATGGAACCGCAAAACGTTCATCTGTCATTGGATACCTTATGACACGCCATTACAGTTGATTCACTGCGCGCAGACTGCGTCGTAGCAAGATTGCACTGTGTCTTTTGTTGTGCCGTACCGGGGATCTGCTGCGGATTTGTGGCGGCCGCTCGACCGGGAGAGTGGGAAGCCGGATGGAGCGCCTCCACGATCCTTGAACACCATTAACGCAACAAAATAACAGATGTTTTGTTGCGTTAGGCGGGCGGGCGATTTCGTATCAAGTAGAAAAAGAGCGGCGGGCGCAGCGGCAAAGGGTATCAATTTTGGTTTGGCTCTATGTACCGAAGCAGCAAAAAACCCGCCCGGAAAAACCGGACGGGTTTTCGTCTGAACCCCGGACACCCTTTCGGGCGGCTCCCAAACGGGAGCGGCACAGCCTCGCACGAACAGTATACCACGTGCGAGCCGGAAAAGTCAAGCCCGCCGGGCAAAAAAAGCCCGCAGCGGGTCAAGACCGCGCCCATCCCACGCAGGGCGCGCCGGAGGGCAGTCTTTACGCGCTGCGGACAATGGGAGAGCGGCGGCGGGACGAAGCAGGGAACCGGAAGCCCAGCGGCACAGCCTCGCGCTTCCCCGGAGCCCCCAGCGGGGGCGGCGGGGACGGGAGGGGCGCAGGGGAGAAGCCAACGAAAAAGAACGCGCCCACACGCAACGTGTAGAGTACGGTTTACTTTTTTCGGTCTGTCAACCGGGCGGCGCATGCCGCACGGCGGCGGCCACGCCGCCGAACCCGCGCACGGGAAAGCCCCGCGAAAAACGCGACCCAAAGCAAGCCCGCGCAGGCGCGGGCGCGCAGAAAAAACGCCCCGGGGGCGAGGCGGAAAA
>JAQYBZ010000108.1 GCA_029003235.1 Bacillota bacterium | reverse complement strand
CGCCCGCTCCAGCCACGCCAAAAACTGGTGCAGGCTCTTTCTTCCGCCCTCTTCAAAGCCGGCCGCAAGCTGGCAGAACCGGCGCAGGTTTTCCAGCCGCCCGGCGCCGTCGGCCATGGCGCCGTAAACGTCCTCCAGCCCCGTAATCTCGTGAATTTTTTCCAGCAGGCCGTGCAGGGGCAGCTCCTGCGCTGCGTCCCGCAGGTCGGAAATCGTTTGCAGGAACGCGCCGATTCTGGGCTGCGTGTCCTTTGCCTGCTGTAATGCGTCATAGAAGTCTCCCTGACGGGAGCCAGCGCGCACCTGCGCCAGCTCCTCCGCCGTAAAGCCAAACAGGGGGCTGGCCATGGCCGAAATAAGGGGGATATCCTGATGGGCATTGTCCAGTACCTGCAGCAGCGCCGTCAGCGTCTCGATCTCCCCCGCCTCCAGCAGATTGCTGCCGCTGTCGCACACACAGGCGATCCCCTGCCGCCGCAGGGCGTCCACATACGCCCCCGCAGAGGTCATGGTGCGCATCAGCACCACAATGTCTCCCGCCGTCACCGGACGCAGGCCGTCGTCCTGGGTGACGGGCATTTTTTCGTCCAGCATTTTCCGGATGCGCGCCGCAAGGAACCGGGCTTCGGCGCGGCTCTTTTCGGGCGTCTCCCCGTCCCCGGTCTGGGTGCAGATGCAGTGCAGCTCTACCTGTGGGTAAGGCAGCGCCGGATGAGGTCTGCCCTCTTTCAGCGCCTCCGCTTCCCCGTAGTTCAGACCCCCTACCTGCTCCGACATACAGGTGGAAAACACGGCGTTGGCCGCATCCAGAATGGCCTCTCCCGAGCGAAAATTCTCCGACAGGAGAATCCGCCGGGGCTGCCCGTCGGCGGCTGTCTGGCAGTCGCCGTAGGTCTTGTATTTTTTCAGAAAGATTCCCGGGTCGGCCAGACGGAACCGGTAGATGGACTGCTTCACGTCGCCCACCATAAAGCGGTTCTTCCCGTCTCTGGAAATTGCCTTGAATATCCTGTCCTGCACCTCGTTGGTATCCTGATACTCGTCCACCAGAATCTCCGTATAGCGCCGGGAGATTTCCCGGGCAATGGCCGTGGGTGCGCCGTCGCCGGGGCGCAGGAGCAGGCGCACGGTCTCGTGCTCCAGATCGCCGTAGTCCAAAACGTGCAGACGCATTTTCTCCGTCCGGTAGGCGGCAGAAAAGTCCTGTATCAGAGAGAACAGCCCCCGCAGGGCGGCTTCCGTCCCGGAAAGCTCCTGCATAATCACCTGCGAGGGGGCGTAGAAGTCCTCTAAACGCCGGTTCAGTTCTTTTTTATACCGGTCTCGGATGTACTTGACCCGTGCCTGCAGCTCCGGCGCAGGACAGTTCTTCACCACAGGCAGCCGCCGGTATTCCGGCGTGCGGTTTTCAAAGACCGTATCCCAGTCCGTCATCTGCACATAGCGCTCCAGCAGCGCTGCGTCTTCTTCCAGCACCGGGGCGTACTTGCTCTGCAGCGCTTCGCAGCCTGCCAGCAGGTCAAGGGCGCACTCGGCGCTCTGGCGCAGCTCCTGCGCCGTATTGCGCAGCTCCTGTAACAGCAGCACCCCCCAGGGAGTCCGGGACAGGCTGTCATACCGGCGCATATCCAGCATTTGCAGGCATTGCTCCACCCAAAGGTCGGGGTAGAGATGGCACTGGACGGAATTATAGGCCGTCTGCAAGATGTCCGGGAGGGCGCGGTCGTCCCGGCCTGCGCCCAGCGTATCCACCAGTGCGCGCAGTTCCGCGTCCTCCTCAATGGCGGCATACCGGCGCTCCATCACCCGCTCCATTACCTTTTGGCGCAGTGCCGCACAGTCCGCCTGCTCCGCCACCCGGAAATCCGCGGGCAGATCCAGCTCGTAGGCATATTCCTGCAGCAGGGTCTTGCAAAAAGAGTGAATGGTGGAAATTTGCGCCAGATAGAGCCGGTTCAACTGTCTCTGCAGATGCCGGTTGTCCGGCTCCTGCGCCAGCCTTTCCGCCAGCGCCTGTCCAATGCGCGTGCGCAGCTCCGCCGCCGCTTTTTTGGTAAAGGTTATGAGCAGGAAAGAATCCACGTCCTCCGGGTGGATGGGATCGCAAATGCGCTCCATAAGCCGTTCCACCAGCACCTTGGTCTTTCCGGAGCCTGCCGCCGCCGAAACCAGCACGGCGCTGCCCCTGGTACGGACGGCCATTTCCTGCGCAGGCGTCAGCTTCAGGCTCATGATTTCCCTCCTTGCTCCAGAATCCGCCAAAATTCTTCGGCGTCCGTTTTCGCCAGATTCCGCACCGGCGCGCCGCCGCTGCGGACATGGCACACACTGTAAAACGCACAGTACCGGCAGGGCGTCTGCTCCGGCCCTCTGGAATAGGGATTGGGCGCCACCTTGCCGTCCAATATCTCGTCGCCCATATGGGCGATGGAAGAATAAACGAAGTCCTCCAGCCGTTGGATCTGCGTGCAGGTGGCCAGATCCCCTTTGCGTGTGCCGTCTTTTGCGTACTGATAAGGCAGGTATTGAGGCTTATCCTGACATGGCTCCATCGCCTGCAGTACCCGCTCGTCGTCCAGCAGCAGCCCCTTGCGCCGCAGCGCCTTGCGCCGTTCCTGCTCGGCCTGCTGGGGGGTGATGCGTCCAGACTGGGACAGCACGTCCAGCCGCGCCGGGAAGTACAGCACGCCCGCCGGGCGCACCGGCTCACCGAAAAGCTGCTTTCCGTTCTTTTCCAGCGCAAACAGGTAGACCAGCATCTGCAGCCCCATGCCGCTTAAAATGTCCGTATAGTCAAAATCCTTTCGGCCGGTCTTATAATCCACCACCCGCACATAGTCGCCGTCCGTGCCGTGGTAAAGATCCACCCGATCCACATAGCCCGAGACCTTGCACACGGCTTTTTGTCCCTGAATGACGATGGGCGCAGCCTGACCGCCGTCGCCGAAGAACATCTCATAGCCCACCGGCGTAAACTCCGACTGACACAGTTCTCCGTACAGCTCCTTCACCACGTCCAGCACTTCCCCCAGACTGCGGCGGAAAAGATAGGCCGTGCGCTGGGGAAGCTGGCGCAGGCCGTCCAGCGTCTCCTCTGTAAAACGTTCCATATACTGACGGGCGATGGCCTCCACCCGCTGCCAGGGCAGTGCGCGGAAGCCGCCCTCCTGCTCTGCCTGCCGTGCCGTATTCTCCAGCACATAGTGGACAAAGGTACCAAAAATGGGGGCGTCCACAGACGCCTGTCTGCGTTCCTTCGCCTGCAGGCCGTATTGGAGGAAAAACGCCAGTTTGCAGGCGGCAAATTTGTCAATCCGGGAAGCGGAGAGATAAATTTCCCTGCCATATAGTTTTTCCACTGTTTTGCCGCCAAGGACGCCCATTTGATAGGCCGCCTGATGCTGCAGCGTCTGCGTGGGCATTGTCAGTTCCGGCATCCGTTTCAGCAGGCTCTGCCGCTCTTCCTCTGGAGCTGCCGCCGCCAGACGCGCCGCCTGCCGGACGTTGACAGGCAGTGCCTGCATCGTCCCGGTTTTGATGCAGCCGTCAAACAGGGCAGCAATGCGGGTGAACAAATAGCTCTCCTCCCCCTGCCGGCAGGTGACTTCCAGTGTCTGTGTGCCGGAGGTCAACACCTGATAGGCGCACAGCAGCTCCCTGTCCAGCCGCTGCCCGGCATCGGGCGCCATGGGCAGCCCCTCGGCCTTGAGGATCTTTCTTTCCTGTTCGGACAGAAGCCCGCCTGTCACGCCCGCGCGGGGCAGCAGCCCTTCCGACGCGCCCAGCACCATACGGTGCCTGACCGCGCCGTAGCGCATGGCGGACAGATCGCCCACATGGACGCAGTCCAACGCGGCCGGAATGGTGCCCACGCTCTGACGGCTCAGGGCGGCGCTCAAAAACTGGCGGAATTCGTCGGCGGTGCGCACCGTGTTCCCAAGCACACCGTAGATCTGCTCCATGGTTTGAATCAGAAGATTATATAACTGGGCACAGGTCTGCGCCCGCTGCAGATTGCCGGACAGATTGAGCTGCCGGGCTGTCTGGCGCAGGCGTTCTTCCAGTTGAATCCGCTCCAGTAAATCATAGAGCGCCAGCACCTGCTGCCCCGTATTCTTTGCCGCCAGCAGTTGTTTTTTCAGTTCCAGCAGCGGCACCACCGCCGCCGTGCGCGCCTGATTCAGTTCCTCCAGCGCCTGCCGGCTCTGGGGTGTCGGCTTCCGGTCATAGCCCTGCGGATCCGCCGTAAAGGGGCGCTCCCACGCCGCGCCCCGGATGTTCCAGACACAGGCATAGTTCTCCAGCCGGTCGCACAGCTCTCTGGACAGAGGGGCATAGCCGGACTTTAAGTACTCCGCCACAGCCTCCGGTTCCATGCCGCAGGCTGCCGCCTCCAGTGCCGCGAGCACCATGCGGATGACGCCCTGACTTAGAATATCCTGATTTCCCGCAAAATAGGCCGGAATCTCATAGCGCGCCAGCAGGTTTTCCAGAATGGGCAAATACTGTGCGTCGGCACAGGCTACCCCGATTTCCCGCCACCGGCTTCCGGCCAGCACACGGCGCTGAATGGCGGCGACGACGTGCATACATTCGTCATAGGCATCCTGGGCCGCATAGAGGCTGACCGCATCATCCTCTGCCGCCTCCGTTGCCTCCCCCGGTGCAAACAGTCTTTCCTGCAGACGTCTCATGGCAGGGCGCGTTGTCTCACCGGGCTGGATATTCAGGCATTGGGCGCTCACCTGATACTGCGCGGCGTCCCGCAGCAGCTCCGCAGCCGTCTGCCGGGTCACGGCAAACACACTTTGGCCGCCGCCCGGATCGTCACAGCACAGGCTGACCGTCACATCCTCCGCCTGCTGCATCAGCGAAACGATCACCGCCCGTTCCTGGGCGGTAAAATCGGAAAAACCGTCTATGTAGATCTGGCGCTCCCGGGCGAAGTCGCTCTCCGTCAGCGCCTGTACCAGCCGGTCAAGGCGGTCGGCAGGATCCAGCGCCGCATTGGCGCACACCGCCTCGTAGCTCTCCAGAATCAGGCGCAGCTCCTCCATCTTCTGGGCAAGCTGACCGGACAAATGAGGGTAGACGCTGTTCAGCAGCCCGGCGTTGACGCCGTAGCTTTTGAATTCGTCCACAATGTCCAGAAGCTGGAGCAGAAATTCCGGCTTGGCGATAAAGCGGCCATAGATCTTCAGCCGGGAGCGCACCTGTTCCAGCGCCCCGGCCATGGCAATGAGCCGTCCGCTTTTGTCCAGCATCCGGGCTGCCACGCCTCCCGTTGTGGAAAACACCCGGCTGGCCAGTCGGGTGAAGCTCAGCACCTCGGCATAGGCGGAAATGGAGTCGCCGCCCGCCTGACAGAGCTTCCACTCCGCGTCAAAGGAGGCCTGTTCCGGCACGATCAGGATCTGCCGGGCGACGCCCCTGCGCCGGTTCTCACAGATCTGCCGCAAAATACTGCGGCTGTTTTCTTCCGGCTGAACGCCGTACAGGATCTTCAGCATATGCCCACCTCTTTTGCTGCCCCGGCCGCGCCAAATCCGTTGCCGACGCCTTGTGATGTCTTTCTTCCATATTACCACAGCCGCCCCGGCAATTCAAATACTATTTCCGCCCGGTTTCTGTCATTCCGTCATGCGGCCTGCCACACAAAACAGCGGCAGAGCACAGGCTCTGCCGCTGAAGTGTAGAGTTTTGATTATGTCAGCCCAAATGCCAGATGTCCCGATTGTACTCTGCAATGGTACGGTCGGAGGAGAAGTATCCGGCCTTGGCAATGTTGATCAGACACTTTCTGCTCCAGCCAAGGCTGTCGCAGGCATAGTCCGCCAGTGCCTGATTTTTGCGCACCACATAGGCGTTAAAATCGGGCAGCGTCTGGAACCAGTCCTTGCCCACCAGCTCGTCATGCAGACGCTTCAGGCTCTCTTCATGGCCGAGCGCGCACATCTGCTCATCCGTGATAAAATCTACGGCTCTGCGGATGTTGGGATCTGCCTCGTACCACTGACGGGCGCAGTAGTCCCCCTGACGGTAGCGGTGGATGACCTGTTCTGAGCTTTGGCCGAAGATATAGATGTTCTCCATGCCCACCCGCTGGGCAATCTCCACGTTGGCGCCGTCCATGGTACCCAGCGTCAGCGCGCCGTTGAGCATGAATTTCATGTTGCCGGTGCCGCTGGCCTCCTTGCTGGCCAGACTGATCTGCTCCGACAGGTCGCAGGCGGGAATCAGCTTTTCCGCCACGGTGACGTTGTAATTCTCCACAAAGACAATTTGCAGCCAGGGCGCCGTCTCCGGATCGTTGGCCACCACCTGAGAGAGGGTCAGCAGGGCATGAATGATGTCCTTGGCAATGGTATAGGCAGGGGCGGCCTTGGCGCCGAAAATGCTCACCAGCGGAACCGGCGGCGTGTGTCCGGCCTTGATCTCAAAATACTGGTGGATAAGATACAGTAAATTGAGCTGCTGGCGCTTGTACTCATGCAGGCGCTTGGACTGGATGGCAAACATGGCCTGCGGATTGATCTGCACCCCCTGCTTCTGGCGGAGCCAGTCAGCCAGACGGACTTTGTTTTCCGCCTTGATGGCCGCAAAGCGGCGAAGCGCTTCCTCGTCCTCCGTCAGCGGCAGCAGACGCTCCAACTGGCCGGCGTCCTGCTCAAAGCCCGTGCCGATGCGCTGTGCAATCTCCTGCGTCAGCGCGGGATTACATTCCAGAAGCCACCGGCGGAAGGTGATGCCGTTGGTCTTGTTGTTGAATTTTTCCGGGTAGAGAGCATAGAAGTTGGCAAGCTCGCTGTCTTTCAGGATCTGGGTATGCAGCGCCGCCACGCCGTTGACGGAATGGGTAAAATGAATATCCATATGCGCCATGTGGACAAGACCCTTTTCGTCCACAATTGCCGTGGAAGCGTCCTCCGTGCGGCTGCGTGCCAGCGTGTCCAGCTCTTCGATGATGGGCAGAAGCTGGGGCACCACCTGTTCCAGATAGGCCCGCGGCCACTTTTCCAGCGCCTCGGCCAAAATAGTGTGGTTGGTGTAGGCGCAGGTTCTTGTGACAATCTGCACCGCCTCGTCAAACTCCACACCCCGCTGCTCCAGCAGGCGGATCAGCTCCGGGATCACCATGCTGGGATGGGTGTCGTTGATCTGAATGGCGGCGTATTTGTCCAGATCGTGGAAATTGCAGCCCCGCGCCGCACATTCATCCAGAATGAGCTGTGCCCCCGCGCTGACCATGAGATACTGCTGATAGATGCGCAGCACCCGCCCGGCCTCCTGCGAGTCGTCAGGATAGAGGAACAGCGTCAGGTTCTCCTCGATCTTTGTCTGATCAAAGCTGATCCCCTCCCCGATCAGGCCTTCATTTACCGTATCCAGATCGAACAGGTTCAGCCAGTTGGTGCGGCCGTGATAGCCCGTCACCGGCAGGCGGTACAGGCGCGCGGCATAGGTCTTGCCTCCCATGGTGACGGGATAGACCGTCTCGGTGCACTGCGCCCAACTGTCGTCGGTGAGCCAGCGATCCGGCGTCTCGTTCTGGACGCCGCCCCGGAAGTCCTGCCGGAACAGTCCGCAGTGGTAGCGCAGGCCAATGCCGTCGCCGGGCAGATTCAGGGTCGCCAGCGAGTCCAGGAAACAGGCGGCCAGCCGTCCCAGTCCACCGTTGCCCAGGCTGGGCTCCGGCTCCAGTTCCTCCAGTTCCGACAGGGATTTCCCGTTCTCCTCCAGACACTGACGGGTCTCGTCATAAATGCCCAGATTGATCAGGTTGTTGGAAAGCAGCTTGCCCACCAGAAATTCCGCAGAAATATAGTACAGCTTTCTGCCTGTGACGGGCTGCTGTTTTGTCTCGGACAGCTCCCGCACCAGCTTCAGCAGCGCTGCGTAAACCTGCCGGTCGTCGGCTTCGCCAATGGGGCAGCCGCACAGGGCGGTAAGTCTTTCACCGATCCATTGTTTCATGGGTGTCGTCTCCTTTCACAGAGCAAAATCAAATCCAATTAAAAAAATATCGTGCATTTTTCTCTTACTTGTTATATTATCTTATACAGGAGTAGTTATCTTCTTGTATTATTGCATCTTCTTATAGAATCCTATCATTTTTAAGATAACCGGAGGTGTGCTGGATGGTTTTGCAGCAAAACGATTCCTTTCTGGAAACCAAACGCCACGGCAGTCTATTATTTCCATTTAATATTTATCCATGCACCATTCCCAAGGACTTCCCCTCCGTTGGGCTGCACTGGCAGAAAAGCATGGAGCTGGTCTTTGTCAAAAAAGGTCGGGGGCTGGTGCAGGTGGGGCTGAATCAGATGGACGCTCAGGGGGGAGACATCTTTTTGCTGCCTCCCGGCACGCTCCACGCCATTCGGGGCAGAAACGGGCAGGCCATGGAATACGAGAACATTATTTTTGACGTAGATTTTCTCGGCGGCAGCGCCGTGGACGTATGCGCCCGGCAGGTGCTGGCGCCTTTGGCAGCCGGACAGCTTCCTCTGCCTGCCAGACTGCGCCCCGGTCAGCCCGCTTATGACGATGCTGTTCAATGTCTGAATGAGGCGGATCGTCTGTGCGGTCAGCGTCCGCCTGCCTATGAGCTGGGCGTCAAGGCGGCCATGCTCCGGTTTCTGTTCGTTCTTTTGCAGCTTCAGCCCGAAGAAGCGCCGCCGGAGCATCCGGCCACCCAACGACTGCGCATGGTTTTGGGCTGGGTCGAGGAACACTATGCCCAGCCGGTGCGGGTAGAGCAGATGGCGCAGCTATGCGGATGCAGCCCCAGTCATTTTATGCGCTGGTTCAAGCAGATGACCGGCGTCAGCTTTGTAACCTACCTCAACGAGCGACGGCTGGCCGGCGCGGCCGAGCAGCTCCGGCTGAGCGACGAAAGCATTTTGTCCATCGCTGGAAGCGTGGGGTTTGAAAACCTGTCCAATTTTAACCGCCAGTTCAAAGCGCGCTACGGCGTCTCTCCCCGTCAGTACCGCTGCGGCCACCGCGCGTCCCCCTGCGCCGAAGAGCACGCGGGAAGCGCACCATTATAGAATATTCGCGACAAAGTTTACGCCCGGACAGCCTTGGCCGTCCGGGCGATTGCGTTATTTCAGATCTTTCGGCAAAAGTCTTGAAATGGCCGCGAGAAACGCCTCCTCGTCGATGGGTGCGTTTTTCCTGAGCCACAGACACAGCATACTCAGCAGGCCGCCGGAAAAAAGGCGGCAATCCCCTCCAACTGCTCTCCGCTGAGCTGCTTTGATGCGTGCATCTGACGCAGCACCCCCAGTACGTCGTACATGATATTTTCCGAAAAGCTGTCCAGCAGGTACTGCTTCTGACCTTCGTTACTGCAATGCTCCTGAATCTGGGGACGAACTTCTTGCTGGGGGCGATCTCTTGTGAGTCTAATTCCGTGACCAGCATTTTGCAGCTGGCGCTGTCTCTGGATTACGTGGTCATTTTTGCAGCCGCTTTAAGGAAGAGCATCAGACGCTGCCCCTGCGGGAAGCGGTCATTGCCGCCCTGCGCAAAGGCATCCCCGAAATCTGCGCCAGCAGCCTGACCACCATCGGCGGTCTGGTTGCCATGATGTTCATGCAGTTCCGAATCGGCCCGGACATGGCCATTTGTCTGATCAAATCCATTTTCACGCTCTTTTGTCCGTATTCGTGGTCATGCCGGGACTTCTGATGCTCTTTGGCCCGCTGATGGAAAAGGCAGCACACCGCAGCTTTATTCCGAAATCCCCTTTGTAGGGAAGTTCGCCTGCACTACAAGATTTATCGTGCCGCCGCTATTCCTCGCCGTGTTGGTTCTGGCATTTAATTTGTCTGGCAATTGCCCTTATGCTTATGGCTACAGCATCCTGGACACACCGAAGCTGAACGATACGCAGATTGTGGAAAACCTGATAGAGGATACCTTCGGCACGGAAAACTATGTGGCGCTTGTGGTGCCCGGCGGCGCAGATGATTTACGCGGCCTATGCAGCCAAAAACAAGGACTACGGTGAAATTGTCACCAGTCTGTCTACCTACAGCGTGCCTCTCATTGATATGCTCCTGTTTGCCTGTGAGCAGATCGATTCCGGGGTGGTTACGTTCAGTGCGGATCAGACCCAGCAGTTGTCGCGGGCCAAGACCATGATGGAAAGCGCCAGAAAGCAATTGCAGGGCAAGGACTATAACCGCATCCTGGTCTATCTCGACCTGCCGGTCAGCGGCTGGGAGCTGGATGCGTTGGCAGTTACTGCCGCCGAAGCGGGCGACGTTTTCGTTACCCAGGTGAACCAGAGCAGATACTTTTTCCGGAAGCCCCATGAGGACGTGACCGTCAGCGCCGTCTTTACGGCCAAAGAACCAGAAGAACCTGTACAGGACTGCCCCCCAGGACAAAACCTGTCCTGCGTCAGATAGTCTAAAATGGAGCGCTGGATGGACAGCGCGGTCTGTCTTTGCTTCAGCTCCGTTTCCTTGGCCTGCAGGAGTTCCCGCAGGGGCATGCCGTCCAAATTTCCTCCACAGAACAGCCCAGTTGGCGCAGGGCTTTGATGGTAGCCGCAGTTTCCAACTGCGTTGTCGCAAAAAAGCGATACCCGGACTGACCGTCCACCTCTGCCGGGAGCAGCAACCCCGCTTTTTCACAAAAGCGCAGCGTCTTTGTCCGCGAAAAACACTGGAGCCATTATATACTGGTGCCATTCAATCACGTCAGCACGAAGAAATCCATCTGCCGCCTGTGCTGCGCCCCATAACAGCGCCTGTACTGCACCCCCATAGCATGGAGCTACCGCATTGAAGAAGAAATGTGAAATGGCTATGCCTTGCGGCAAAATCAGCACTCCCAATTTTTTCGTGAAATCCACGAAAAAGCACTTGACAAACTATAAAATGGGTGGTATACTCTAAAGGCTTTCAGAGAAGTGCAATATCGCGGGATAGAGCAGTTCGGTAGCTCGTCGGGCTCATAACCCGGAGGTCGGGGGTTCAAATCCCTCTCCCGCAACCAAAACAGTTACCAGACTTGATACAATTTCAAGTCTGGTAATTTTCTTTTATAGCGTCAAAAAGTTGGAATTACTGCCGGAATCGGCGGTAATTCCAACTTCTGCGTTTGACCTGTTTTCTTATCCGGGGATAATGCGGCAATTTACATCGGCCAGGATGCCCAAAGGGGCAATCCTATCGTTCAACTACTGACTATCGTTCAGACAATCAATACCACCAAAACCTGGTTAGAAATTTCTGGCACATTAGAGACTTGTGATTTCCAGGCAGCGGAGGTAACATCACACACACTTTTTGATGGAGGGTGATGTTATGAACATCTTGGAAGAATTCTGGTATGGAAATCTCGACCCGGCAGAATACGATTCCTGCACAACGAAGGAATATAAGGAACTCCTGAAATTGATCAGCCGGAATGAAGAGAAACTGCTGGCAACCATGACCGATGCGCAAAAGGAATTATTCTCCCGATATACAGACTGCGTCCGGGAGCATCAGGCAATGGCAGAGTGCTTGCTGTTCCAAAACAGCTTCCGCCTGGGCGGCAGAATGATGCTGGAAGTGATGAGAGATGGAGTCGGGGATGAATGAGTCAGTTGCCAAGGTTCCTGTTTGGATCTATATCATCGGATGAACGATATGCCCCTGCGGGAATGGATTGAATCGTCAACGCGGTCTGCATTCTCTGACAGGAGCATGAAAAGGCAGGCTTTGTGGAGAAAACGAAGGTAGGAATTACACTAAAATGACGAATTATTGGAATAACTTAGCCCCATATCACCAGTACTGATCTGGAGATATGGGGCATTTCGTAAGTGGGATGGTATTTACGGTTTGAATTTTGCACTGTAGGCTCTTACATCCTCGTCATCCATCAGCCACCCATACCGCTGGAGGAATTCCAACTTCCGATCATCGGTGTTGTAGTGATCTTCCTCACGCTTGCCGGGGATTCTTTCGTTCTCCCTCCCGTTGAAGAACCGACTGGATTCCCCTTCCCGGTAAGAGATCGGCTCTCCGTCCTTAATGTACTTACCGCAGTACACATTCTTGTAACCGGGATATACCTTCTCCTGGCCAACCGGTCCATCCAGCGCACCGCTGGCCAGCTTTTCAAGCAAGATGCGTTCTTCGCGTGTTTTACTCATAGAAATTGTCCTCCTTATATTGATTTTTGTATTTTGCTTTGATATTATTATAGTGGTTATTAATGTCCGCGCCAATTACTCAAGATTAGGCAATAATGTCCGCACAAAGAGGAAAGTATATGGCAAATAAAAAAGTGGAGAAAGTCCCATTTAGTCGAGAACGCTTTATGCAAGCGCTGAACTATAGAAATAGTAGCATTAGAAAATTGGGAAATGTCCCGGAAATAGAACGCGATGAGAAAACAATACGTCGATATTTACATGACGGAGAAATACCGCCTGCTCTTTTAGATCGTATAGGTAAGTATCTTGATGTTCACCCAGATTTTCTTTCAGGCACTTATGATAGACCGGTGGAACATATAGAAGACGAGACTGTCCGTAGGGTGATAAAATCTCAAATCTGCGTGGAAGATCATCCTTACTTTGTAAAAGAACAGGAGAGCCTAAAATATAGGGACTATTTCAAAAGTGTCCTAATGATGCATAATATATCAATAGCGCAGTTTAAAAGCTTAAGTGCGAGTAAGCGCACCCAATTGCAACTTGATATTGAACAAGCTATTACAGCAGTAATATACAAATATTTTGATTGTGATGCTACCGGGAAACCAATATACCCAGAATTGGAGCGCCTTGGGGCAGAACTGGAACTTGCAAGTGAAGATCCGGAAAGCATTTCTCCGGTAGATATTTTTGAAAGCAATGTGTAGATTTTGACTCAGGCTATAGCAGAATCCCCTCTGCCAGCCTGAGTCCTTTTTGTATATTTTCATAACATTGTTATGATTTCTGCTCCGTCTTTGAATGTAAACACGATCCGTTCATCGCTGTAAACGGTCACATGGTCCACCAGGGTGTTCCAGAGGGACTCGTTGAATTCTGCCGGGATGTTCTGCAATTCCGTGAGCTGGAACAGGATTCCACTGAAGACAACATCCAGCGATTCCATGGATTCCTTTTTGGACAGGAGTGCGTCATGTTCCGCTTTCTTGCTTTCATACTGTCGGGTTAGTTCGGTGTACTGCTGCCAGTATTCCGCTTCGGTCAGGGTGGCGGTGGCGTTCATCATGATACAGTTGCGGATCATGCCGGAGAGCAGTTCCAGATCACGCTCCGCCTGTGCGATATCGGCATCGATGAAATCCGTATCGGATAAGGCTTTCTTCGCATAGCGCAGGCCCTCGATCCGTTCCTCCGGATCAGCCATGTACTGTCCCAGGGCCTCCTGGAAGCGGTACTTGATGACGCTTTCCCGGAGGTGCGGGGTTTCGCATTTTTCCTCGCCTTCGAATTTGTGGTTGCACT
>JAQYBZ010000107.1 GCA_029003235.1 Bacillota bacterium | reverse complement strand
CTCCGTGTCGGTGACGGTATCGGCCTGCAGGGTCTGCTGGGAGAGCCTGTCGTACAGCGCGTCGAACACGTCGGTCTGGAACGCCGCCGCTTCAATGGCCACCTGGCCGTCCTTGCCCGCCTTGGGGAAAACATGGACGGTCACTTCGTCTCCGGCGGAGAACTGCCCCAGATAGCGGTTGTAGCCGTAGCCGCAATCGTAGCTGTACTGCTCCACCTCGTTGACATAGAGGGTAACGCTCTTGCATCTTGAGGTGCGGATATACAGGCACAGGTGGCAGTCATAGGGCATCCGGTAGGTGAAGCTGTATTCCCGCTCCCCGTCGGTGTCGTCCTGTTTGAGGGAATAGGAATACTGCCCCGAGGAAGAACTCATCTCCGGTCCGGAAATGGTCTGGCTGGAGGTCAGCGGCAGCTCCCGGTAGAGCAGATCGGAGCTGCCAGACAGACGCTGGTAGAATTCGTTGAGGTTGTCGTAATAGTTGGTGGTGGATGCCTCGTCCACGTCGTAGTTCACCAGATCGTCGTCCACCATAAAGCCCATGGGCAGATAGACGTCATTTTCCAGCAGCAGCACGTCGCCGGAGCTGCCCACCTGGGTAAAGTAGGTGGGATCGGTGTAATAGCCCTCCCGATCGATGAGATACTTGAGGTTGAGGATCAGATTGGTAAAGGCGTCGGCCTCCTGATAGCAATAGCGGTTTCCGGCCACGGAGGAGGCCATGCCCAGGGTTTTCAGCAGCGCCGAAACGTTGCTGTTGGCGGCGGAGGAGAACACGGAGATGCCGTTGTAGCCGTTGAGGGCGTTGTCGTTGAGCGTCTGCTTCAGGGTCATCTCGGCGCGCCAGCGGTCTGTGGTATTTGCCTCCCGCTGGTTCATCTGCTCCACCACGGCCTCCACATCCTCCCCGGCGGTGGGATAGACAGACTTTGTGGTGGTGCCCACCTTGTTGACGCCCAGCAGCGCCCCGGCGGTCAGCTCGCACAGAAGTCCGGCGCACAGCAGCAGGGTCAAAACATTTTTGGTGATCTGCTTTGTTCCGTAGAGCAGCAGCAGCGTCACCACGGCGGCCAGCACGAAAGCGGTGGCCACAATGGCACGGGCGCCATGCTGGGTAATGACGCAGTAC
Organism: Bacillota bacterium; assembly: GCA_029003235.1. Classification (GTDB taxonomy): domain Bacteria; phylum Bacillota; class Clostridia; order Oscillospirales; family Oscillospiraceae; genus JAFRPC01. Next base: position 1,865 of record JAQYBZ010000107.1, on the reverse strand, counting down.
AGCATGCCGCCCAACAGGGGCAGGATGCACAGGGCGTGATACCAGCGGAAACGGTCAAGCTGGGTAAAGGCGCGGTAGGCCATATAGATCAGCACAAAGCTGAACAAAAAGCTGAAGCGGTAGGGCAGCATATTGGGGAAGTGTCCGCCGTGGAGAATGTAGTCCAGTTGGCGGATGATAAAGCTCATGGTGAAAAATACCAGCAGGAATGCGCAGTAGATCTTTTCCCGCAGGGGTACTTTTTTGCAGCAGAAATACAGCATGGCCAGCGCAAAAATCACCACGCCGCAGTAGATATTGGGCAGACCCTCCATGGTGGTGGGGGCGATCATGGCGCCCAGATTGGAGAAGACCTGGCGCACGGCATCCAAAACGCCGAGGAGGGTGGCTTCCTCGCCCATGTTGATGGCGAATTTGGTGGGGAAGCGGTTGACGGAGGACGAGGTACTCTTCAGCCCCAGATAGGCCGGAATGGACAGCAGAGCCGTCATACCGATGGCTAGCAGGGTGAAAAAGGCGATGCGGAAGAACCGGCTCCAGAAGCCGCCGCCCTCTTCCCGGTTGCAGATGCACTCGCCGATAAAGATCAGCAGCACAAAAATGCAGGTGAACAGGCCGATGTAATAGCTCATGAGGATGGACAGTGCCAGCGTGGCCGTGTACAGAATGTACTTGCGCTCCCGCAGTAGCCGCAGCGTGCCCAGCACCACCAGCGGCAGAATGGCCACCGTATCCAGCCAGATGGCGTTCCAGTAGTAGCCCATGAAAAAAGCGCACAGGGCATAGGCCGTGGAGAAAAAGGCCACCACCCGCTCCTTGCGGCCAAAGAGACTGCGCAGCATGATGGCGAAGAACAATCCGGCGCAGCCGATGCGCACCAGCACGGACAGGGTATAAAACGGCAGCAGCCAGGACTCCGGCAGCAATGCCGCCAGGAAATTAAAGGGACTGGCCAGATAATAGGCCATGAGCGACAGGTAGTTGGTGCCCATGCCGCCCGTCCAGGAGAACAGCAGGGAATTGCCGTTTTGCAGCTTCCGGTGCAGATCCAGATAGAAGGGATAATACTGGTGCCACTGGTCGTGCGCCAGAATCATCTGATCGCCAAAGGGCCAGACCCCGTGGAACGCCCACAGAATCCCTACAATGAGAAAGGGGATAAAAAACGCCAGCAGATAGACACTGCGCGCCTTGGCGTCCTTTGTCAGACAGCCTGCAGGTTTGTCCAACAGCCGATTGAGCCACTCCATTGCTTCAACCTCTTTTCTCCAAAATGGGGGATACGCCGGTACAAAAGCGAAAATATCAGGACTGTTTCCTGTAATGGACAAGCCGGCGGCTTGCCGGCAACAGCCAACAAAAAGCCATATTATGATAATTATACCATGGAAAAAAGGCCGTGACAACAAAAATATGGAAAAACCGCGCCTGCCCCGGGGAAAATCGCCCCCGCCGGGAAATACCCGGCTTTCCGGCAAATGCGCCGCCTGCCCCAGCCCGCGTCCGCCCCTGCCAAAGTCTGCCGGACGGGGCGGAGAAAAAACTTTTTTCCTTTTTTCCTTTTGACGGTTGACAAACAGACAATTTGCGGGTATGCTTAGTACGGACACAACATCTTGTGCCTGTATCTGAATTTTTTCACAAGATAAAGTTTTTACTGGGGGTTCAGAAGTGCAGATCGGCGGACTTCAAAAACTGACCCTGCTGGATTTTCCGGGCAGGGTGGCCTGTACCGTTTTTTTGCAGGGCTGCAATTTTCGCTGCCCCTTTTGCCACAACACGCCGCTGGTGGTGGGCGGGCAGGACGCCGTGCGCCAGCAGGATTTTTTTGCCCTGCTGAAAAAGCGCCGGGGTCTGCTGGATGC
>JAQYBZ010000106.1 GCA_029003235.1 Bacillota bacterium | reverse complement strand
TCTCCCCCGACGCCCCCTGTCTGCGGGAACAGGTGGTCACCTTCCTGTACCGGGACAGATAACCGGCGAACAAGAATATGTACACCAAGGGCGCGGTTCGTAAGAAACGCGCCCTTTCCCTGTTTTCTCCCTTGTTTTTTTGTCGGAATATGGTAAAATGTAAAAAGCATCAATGAAAGCATCCATTTCGGAGGTCAGCTATGAGAAAGAAACTTCTATCGGCACTGCTTGCCCTCGTCATGCTCGTCACCGCCTTTTCCGGGCTTTCCCTGACGGCAGACGCCACCCAGATTGTCACCGATCCCACAGGCTACACCAACGCTTCTCAGGTGGTATACAAAACCACCGGCAGTTACATTGCCAACTGGGGCGCCAGAGGAGAAGCCTGCAAATTCCTCTCCAACAAGGCGCAGCAATACTACACCGGCAGTTATACCTATGAGACCCTCTCCGCCCTGTCCGGCGGCACCGGCCAGAGCAATGCGCCCTCCAGCGCCCTGTACAGCGCTCTGAAAAGCATGATGAACGCCAAATCCACCAGCACGACCAGCTACAACGGCACAAAAGAGCTGTACAAGTACACGGACTGCCTGAAAAACGACACGACGAAGATCTCGTCTTTCTACTCCGGCGCGCTGTTTGACAGCGACTGGGATCCCTCCGTGTGGAACCGGGAGCACACCTGGCCCAACAGCAAGGGACTCAACGGAAATGACGAAAACGACATTATGATGCTCCGTCCCACCATTATCAGCGAAAACAGCTCCCGGGGCAATACCGCCTACGGCGAAAGCTCCGGATATTTTGACCCGGGTGAATCCGTCCGCGGCGACTGTGCCAGAATCGTCCTTTATGTTTACACCCGTTGGGGCAACACGGGCAATATGTGGGGCACCAGCGGCGTGATGGAGAACATGAACGTCCTGCTCAGGTGGATGGAGGAAGACCCCGTAGATACCTGGGAAATGGGCAGAAACGACGCCGTACAGTCCATTACCGGTGTTCGCAACGCCTTTGTAGACTATCCCGAATACGCCTGGCTTCTGTTCGGCCAAAGCGTTCCCAGCGGCTACTGCACGCCCAGCAACAGCGGCAGTACCGTTTCCTATCAGGTCACGGCCACGTCCAACAATCCGGACTACGGCACCGTCAGCGTGAACGGCTACGTCATTACGGCCTCCCCGGCGGCAGGCTACTACGCCAAGGGCTACGAGATCACCTCCGGCTCCGCCACCGTTTCCCAAAATGGAAATGTATTCACCGTCTCCCCTGCCAGTGACTGTGAGATTACCATTCTTTTTGCCAAAAAAGAAATGGTGACCGTGTCCTTTACGGTACCTGACGGCGTTACCATGGCAAGCCAGGTCGGCTATGCAGGAGAATTCATTACTTTGGGCGCTCCCACGGGTACGCCCACAGATACGACACACAAATACACCTTTGCCGGCTGGGCTTCCGACGCTGTGGCGGATACGGTGACCAGGCCCACCCTGCTGACCGCCGGGAGCAGATACACCCTCCAGGCCGATACCACCCTCTACGCTGTCTATTCCTACTCCGAGGAAGGCAGCGTCTCCGGCACGGGAGACTATGTCAAGCTCACTGCCGCCCCCAGCGACTGGAGCGGCGAATACCTCATTGGCTACGCTGGCACCAGCACCATTATGGACGGCAGTCTGGCCAAGCTGGACGCGGCCAATAATACCCAGACCGTCACTGTCACCAATAACACGGTGGCCGCTGCGGCAGGCGATCCCTATCGGTTCACCGTCCGTGCCGTTTCCGGCGGTTACAGCATCCAAAGCGCCAGCGGCGTATACATGGGCATGGGAACGGCAGATAACGGCATTGCCGAATCGAATACGGAAGCCTATGTCAATACGCTGGAATTTACCGACGGCTATGCCGAGATCATCGGCAGTGCCGGGGCGCATCTGCGTTTTAATAATTCCAGCAGCCAAATGCGCTTCCGCTACTACAAGTCTACCTCTTTCGCCAATCAGCAGCCCATCTGCCTGTACCGTAAGGACGGCGGCTCCGCCGTTACCCATTATCTGACGCTGGAGAGCGCGACGCCCCGTCCCTGCGACCATGCGTGGGGCGAAGGCGTGGTCACCACCCAGCCCACCTGTACCCAGGCCGGTGTGAAAACCTACACCTGTTCCAAGTGCAACGAGACCAAGACCTAAGAAATCGCGCCTCTGGGGCATGTGGATGAAAATACCGACGGCAAGTGCGACCGCTGCGGGGAAGAAATTAGCGTATGCAGCCACGACTGGGGCACGGGCTCTGTCACCACGGCAGCCACCTATTCCGCCCCCGGCGTCATGACCTACACCTGCGGCAAGTGCGGCGAGACCAAAACCGAAGAGATTCCGGCGCTGGCGCTGCCCTTTGTGGATGTGAAAGACACCGACTATTTCCGCGCTCCCGTGGCGTGGGCGCTGGACAACGCCATCACCTACGGCGACGACGAGACCCACTTTGCACCCCAAAGCCCCTGCACCAGAGAGCAG
>JAQYBZ010000105.1 GCA_029003235.1 Bacillota bacterium | reverse complement strand
TGACGCCTCTTTTATCGGCGCTGGGCGTTCGCTGCGCCCTGCTCACCGGCTCCATGACCCCCGCCCGAAAAAAGGAAGTGCGTGAGGCGCTGGCTCGCCATGAGGTGGATCTGATCATCGGCACCCACGCCCTGATCTCTGAATCCACCCAATTTGCCAGGCTGGGGCTGGTCATTGCCGACGAGCAGCACCGCTTTGGCGTGGCACAGCGCGCGGCACTGGCGGCCAAGGGCAGCAATCCCCATCTGTTGGTCATGTCCGCCACCCCCATTCCGAGAACGCTGGCGCTGATTCTTTACGGTGATCTGGACATTTCCGTTATTGACGAGCTGCCGCCGGGGCGGCAGCGTATCGACACCTTTCTGGTGGATGAGTCGTTCCGCGCCCGGATCAATGCCTTTATCCGCAAACAGGTGTCGCTGGGGCATCAGTGCTATATCGTCTGTCCCGCCATTGAGGAGACCGAAACCGGCTCCGTCCACGCGGCGCAGGAATGGGCAGATACCCTGCAGCGAACCGTCTTCCCGGAGCTGCGGGTGGCTCTGCTTCACGGCCGTATGAAAGGCGCGGAAAAAGACGCGCTCATGCGCGCCTTTGCCGCAGGCGAGTACGACATTCTGGTGGCCACAACGGTCATTGAAGTGGGCGTGGACGTCCCCAATGCCACCCTGATGGTGGTGGAAAACGCCGACCGTTTCGGCCTGAGCCAGCTCCATCAGCTTCGGGGCCGAGTGGGCAGGGGCAGGGACAAGTCCTACTGTATCCTGTTTTCCTCCAGCCAAAATCCGGAGACCAACGCCCGGCTCAAGGCGCTGTGCAAGACCAACGACGGCTTCCGGATTTCCGAAGCCGATCTGTCCCTGCGGGGGCCGGGGGACTTTTTCGGCTCCCGGCAGAGCGGCCTTCCCGCGTTCAAGGCAGGCAATCTGACCATGGATCTGGCCACGCTGAAAAACGCCCAGAGCGCAGCGGCGGAGCTGGTGCGGTCTCAGGATATACAGCGCCTGCCGGAATACGCTCCCCTGCTGGCGCGTATCCGCGCCCTGTTTTCCGACGAAGACACGGCGCTGAATTAGCCGGGCAAAAAACTGTTGTCACAGGGAATAAAATGTTGTAGAATAAAGAGAATTGTAAATTATGGAGGCAATATCTATGAAAAAACCGATTGTACTGGTCATTATGGACGGCGTTGGCAAGGGCGACGGCGGCAGCGGCGATTGCGTTGCTCAGGCCAAGACCCCAACGCTGGACAAGCTCTTTGCAACCTGTCCCTATACCTGGCTCAAAGCCCATGGGACTGCCGTAGGTCTGCCCACGGATGATGATATGGGCAACTCCGAGGTGGGTCACAACGCCCTGGGCTGTGGACAGATCTACTCGCAGGGTGCCAAGCTGGTGGGAGAATCCATTGAAAACGGCGCGCTGTTCGCCTCCAAAACCTGGCAGTCTCTCGTGGCCAACTGCAAGGAGAACGACAAGGCCTTTCATTTTCTCGGCCTGCTGTCCGACGGCAACGTTCATTCCAACATCAGCCATCTGATCGCCCTGCTGCGCCATGCCCGTTCCGAGGGCGTCCGGCGGGTGTACTGCCACATTCTTCTCGACGGCCGCGACGTACCCGCCACCTCCGCACTGGAATATGTGGCGCAGTTGGAGACCGTTCTGGCCGAGCTTTCCGGCGACGGCTACGATTACCGCATTGCCTCCGGCGGCGGCAGAATGAAGATCACCATGGATCGCTATGAGGCCAACTGGGCCATGGTGGAAGAGGGCTGGCGCACCCATGTGCAGGGCATCGGTCGGCAGTTCGCCACTGCCAAAGAGGCCATTGAGACCTACCGGCAGGAGCTGGGCTGCATCGATCAGGATCTGCCCGCCTTTGTCATTGCCGAAAATGGCCAGCCTGTGGCCAGAATCGCCAACGGCGACAGTGTGGTGCTGTTCAACTTCCGGGGCGACCGGGCGCTGGAGATCTCTCAGGCCTTTGACCGCAGGGACTTTGACAAATTTGACCGGGGCGATTATACCGGTGTGAAGTTTGCCGGGATGCTGGAATATGACGGCGACCTGAAGATTCCCCAGAACTATCTGGTGGAGCCGCCGGTCATCCGCAACACCCTGACGGAAGTCCTCTGCAAGGCAGGCATCCATGAATACGCCCTGTCCGAGACGCAGAAATTCGGCCATGTCACCTATTTCTGGAACGGCAACCGTTCCGGCAAGGTGGACGAGAATCTGGAAGTCTACGAGGAGATCCCCTCCGATGTAATTCCCTTTGAACAGGCGCCCAAAATGAAGGCGGCGGAAATCACCCAACACATGGTCGATGCCATGGCATCTCACAAATTCGAGTTCCTGCGCTGCAACTACCCCAACGGCGACATGGTAGGTCATACGGGCGTCATTGACGCGGTCATTACGGCCATGGAGGCCGTGGACGACGGCGTGCGCCAGATTCTGGAGGCCGCCGACAAGTACGGCTACACCGTCTGCGTCACCGCCGACCACGGCAACGCCGACCAGATGACCGAGACCAAGAAGGGCAAAACCTCCATCCGCACAGCGCACAGCCTGAACCCGGTGCCCTTTATCATCTACGATCCGGACACCCGGTACGAGCTGAAACAGGGCAGCTTTGGTCTGTCCAACGTGGCTCCCACTCTGGTGAAAATGATGGGTCTGGAAGCCCCCGCCTGCTGGCAGGAGAGCATGATCTGACCACCCTCCCGTTTCGCTCACAGCTCCGCCCAGAAGCGGCTGCGGCAAAAGTTTTACTTGTGCTTTTCCATAAAATCGGTTACAATGTAATGAACGTATTCAGGCACGATACGCGATAAGGAGGTTATATCATGGTGAAAGTCACAACAGAGCAGGGCAAGATCGTCATCAACAGCAATGTTTACACCAACATTGCCGGTGTTGCCGCTTCCAACTGCTTTGGTGTCAAGGGTATGGCAGTGCGCTCTATGACAGACGGCCTTGTGCATCTGCTGCGCAAGGAAGCGATGAGCAAAGGCGTACTTGTCACCTTTAATGATGATAATTCCATTACCATAGACCTGCACATCATTGTTGACAATGGCGTGAACCTTCCGGCTGTGGCCAGCTCCATTATTTCCGAGGTGCGCTACGTCGTCACCAAGACGACCAACACGCGGGTCAAATCCGTCAACGTGTTCGTTGACTCCATGATGATTGATTAAGGCGAGGCTTCGCCATTACGGAGGTGTAGTTCTTTGAGACAGACCATAGATGGAGCAGCCTTTCGCCGCATGATGATCAGCGCTGCAGCCTCAATAGAGATTCACAAACAACAGATTAACGAGTTAAACGTCTTCCCGGTGCCTGACGGCGACACGGGAACCAACATGAGCATGACCCTCAACAACGCCGTCGCCGATCTGAAAAAGGCCGACAATCCCACCCTGACCAAGGCTGCGGACATCACCGCCTCCGCCCTGCTGCGCGGCGCCAGAGGCAATTCCGGCGTCATTCTCTCCCTGCTGTTCAGGGGCATGGCCAAAGGGCTGAAAGGCGCGGAGAGCTGCACCGGTACCCGCTTTGCTCAGGCCATGCAGGAGGGCGTGGACGCCGCCTATAAGGCTGTCATGAAGCCCGCCGAGGGCACCATCCTCACCGTCTCCCGTCTGGCCGCCGGAGCGGCGGTAGACGCCGCCAAGGAGAACGACTATGCAGAGTTCGTTCTGGAGCAGTCTATCTCCGCCGGCAAGACCGCGCTGGCACAGACCGTCAACCAGAACCCCGTGCTGCAAAAGGCCGGCGTGATCGACGCAGGCGGCATGGGCTGGATTACCGTTCTGGAAGCCATGCTCAGCGCCCTGCGGGGCGAGGACATCGTGGCGCCGGAGAGCGGCACGGAAGCTCCCAAAGAAAAGGCGGATTTTTCCGACTTTGCCACCGAAGACATCAAATTCGGCTATTGCACCGAATTTATCGTCTCCCGGGACACCGACGGCGACCCGGAAGCGCTGCGGGAATTCCTCAACGGCATGGGCGACAGTCTGGTGCTGGTGGACGACGATGAGATCATTAAGGTACACGTTCACACCAATAACCCCGGCGTGGTCATTGAAAAGGCTCTGACCTACGGTGCGCTGATTACGGTCAAGATTGAAAACATGCGCCTGCAGCACACGGAAAAGGTGCTCAGCGAGGCCGAGATGGAGCAGCAGGTGGCTCCTGCAGAAAAGAAATACGGCATGGTGGCTGTCTGCGCAGGCGCCGGCATCGCCGCAGTGTTTCAGGATCTGGGCGTAGACGGCGTCATTGAGGGCGGCCAGACTATGAATCCCTCCACACAGGACATTCTGGTACAGATCAACAAGACTCCCTCGGAGATTGTCTATGTCTTCCCCAACAACAAGAACATTATCATGGCGGCGGAACAGGCCGTTCCGCTGACGGAAAAGCAGGTCATTGTGATCCCCTCCAAGACCATCCCCCAGGGCATTTCCGCCATTCTGGCTTTCGACCCGGACGCGGAGACGGAGGACAACACCCAGGCCATGACCGAAGCCATGCAGGCCGTGGATACCATGCAGATCACCTACGCCGCCCGGGATTCGGAATACGACGGCTACAAGATCCGTCAGGGCGACTATCTTGCCCTGTTTGGCAGCGCCCTGTTTGGCACGGGCAAAGACATCAACACCCTGCTCAAGGGTCTGGCTGAGAAGGTTCGTGGGGAAGAGAAAGAATTTATCACCATCTTCTATGGCGCTGATATTGACGAGAAAAAGGCGAGAAAAGCTCTGTCCATCTTTGAAAAAGCCTGTCCCGACGCCGAGATCAGCCTGATCAACGGCGGCCAGCCCGTGTATTATTACCTGATCTCCGCAGAATAAGAAGCCCGCATACAAACGTGCCGCAGAACCTGTCGTTCTGCGGCACGCCGTATTCTAGGCGGAAAGCTGCCGGGAAATCTCCCGGCGCAGGCGCAGCATAATGCGCTTTTCCAGACGGGAAATATAAGATTGGGAGATGCCCATGGTGTCCGCCACCTCCTTCTGGGTCTTTTCCGGCTTGCCGCTGAGCCCGAAGCGCATGGCCACGATGGATTTGTCCCGCTGGGGCAGCCGCGCCAGCGCCTGACGCAGCAGTTGATGCTCCACCGTTTCCTCAATGGGGCGCAGCACCGTGTCCTCGTCGGTTCCCAAAACATCGGACAGCAGCAGTTCGTTGCCGTCCCAGTCGGTGTTGATGGGCTCATCCAATGAGATTTCCGTCCGCTGGGCGGAAATTTTGCGAATGTGCATCAGAATTTCGTTCTCGATACACCGGGAGGAATAAGTGGCCAGCTTGATATTTTTGTCCGTGCGGAAGGTCTGTATGGCTTTGATCAGCCCAATGGTGCCAATGGAGATCAGATCCTCAATATTGACGCCTGTATTTTCAAAGCGGCGGGCAATATAGGCCACCAGCCGCAGATTGCGTTCAATGAGCTTCTGCTTGGCCTCCTCGTCCCCCTGCGCCAGCCGCTCCAGCATCTGCCGCTCCTCCTCTGCCGGCAGGGGCGGAGGCAGGATGTCGCTTCCGCCAATGTACATGACCTTTCCCGATGACAGCCCCAGTTTTCTTAAAACACGTTCCAATGTGAGTTTCAGCATCGCTACCTCCTGTCAACGCCTGATACAGTCCCCCGTCGGACACCGCCGTGGGGGAAAATGCCACAATTCTGCTTCTTTTCTGTCCGTCCGGGCGGCTGCACTGCACCCGTACCGCCGCCAGAAGTCCCTGACGTGTCCCCACTGCCCGATAGGGCAGCAGCCGGGGCTTCAACTCCGGGTGGAGCAGTTGAATGCGCTGTACGGCCTGCGCCGGACTCCTGGCAAGGCTGGCATCCATGGCGCACTCCGGCAGCAGCCGTGCGGCGATCTGCCAGTCGGCCACCACCACGTCCTCCCCGGTGACCGGGTCTTTCAGAGTATTGCCCGTGTCCCGCAGGGCGTTCAGGGTCACGCTCCTCGCCCCCGCCGTCAACGTCAGCCGGGTCAGCTCTCCCCCGCTGTGCAGCCCCAAACGGGGGAACAGCACGGCGCAGATGGCATAGACCAGACCCGCCAGCAGCACCAGCATGCGGAAGCTGACGGCGTAAAACGCCGCGCCCCCCAGCACCACCATCTGCCGTCCCAGCAGGGCATTCACCGTCAGCACCAGCCCGCAAAAGGCGCAGCATACGGTAAAGAACCACGCGCTGGGCTTTACGGCCTGCCCACGAAAGCCAAAAGCACAGCCGCACAGCAGGGCAAAGGAAACCGCCCTGCCCAGCAGGCCGGACGCTTTCTCCATGCCCGGCAGCAGCACCAGCACCGCGTAGACGCCTCCCAGCGCCGCCGCCAGCAGCAGGCGCAGACGGTGCGCCGCCGCCCCGGTCATTTTTACCGAGGCCTTCAGCAGCAGCCAGTTGAGCAGAAAATTCAGAACAAAAACTTCATCTACATAGACTGTCACCGTCTCACCTCCCGGCCAAGGCTTCCGGACAAAGTATAGCCCCACAGGCGCAAAAAAACAGGTCGCAATTCCGAAAGGAACCGTGACCTGTTTTCTGCCCTCTTATCCGGCCAGTGCGCCGGATTCGCTCTGTTTTGCTTTTTCCCCCGCCCGGGAGCCAAAAGATCTTTTGGGTTTTGCGCCGATACGCCGTCCATCGGGTCGAAGCATTATTCCGGGCGCTGGATCTGGCGGATATTCTTTTCCGCCTTGGCACGGGCGACAAGCACCTCATGGCCGCAGCCCAGACACTTCAGGCGGAAATCCATGCCGCTGCGCAGCACCTTCCACTGGCTGCTGCCGCAGGGATGGGGCTTTTTCATGGTCAGAATATCGTTGACTCTCACATCCATGGCTGTCTCCTCACGGCTTCTTTACGGCGTCCCAGAACTGCCTGCACGCCTGCTCGTACTTATTATCCCCGTAGTAATAGTATGTGACATCCTTCAAATTGTCAGGCAAATACTGCTGTGACACCCAATGGCCGGGGAAATCGTGGGGATAGAGATAGCCCTGCTCCCGCTCGAAGCCCGTGCCGTCTGCGTGGACGTTTTGCAGGTGTCTGGGGAACTCCCCTGCTTTTCCCGCCCGCACATCCTTCAGCGCGGCGTCAATGGCCATCACGCCGCTGTTGGACTTGGGACAGGTGGCAAGAAAGATCGCCGCTTCCGCCAGCGGCAGTCTGGCCTCCGGCAGCCCCAACTGCAGGGCGGAATCCACGCAGGCCTTGACAATGGGCACCGCCTGAGGATAGGCAAGGCCGATGTCCTCGCTGGCGGAGCACAGCAGTCGCCTGCAGGCGCCGGGCAGATCTCCCGCCTCCAGCAGTCTCGCCAGATAGTGCAGCGCCGCATCCGGGTCGGAGCCGCGCAGGGATTTCATAAAGGCCGACAGGCAGTCGAAATGGGCGTCCCCGTCCCGGTCATAGCGCATGGCCGAGCGCTGGGTCACCGCCGCCGCGTCCTGCACAGACAGGCACACCGTACCGTCTCTGGCCGGTGTGGCGGCAAACAGCACCTCCACCGCGTTGATGGCCTTGCGGATGTCGCCGCCGCAGGCTGTGGCAATGTGCTGCAGCGCTCCCGGTTCCGCCTGCACCTTGACCTGAAGCTTGTGCTCCATATAGCGCACCGCCCGCTCCACCGCCTGCAGCGCCGCCTGGGGCGTGATCTGCTTGAATTCAAAGACTGTGGAACGGCTGAGGATGGCGTTAAAGACGTAAAAATAAGGGTTCTCCGTGGTGGAGGCAATGAGGGTGATCTTTCCGTTTTCTATAAATTCCAACAGCGTCTGCTGCTGCTTTTTGTTAAAGGACTGAATCTCATCCAGATACAGGAGCACTCCGTTGGGCGCCAGCAGCGTGTCCAGCTCGGAAACAATGGCCTTGATGTCGGCGGTGGAGGCCGTGGTGGCATTGAGCTTGAACAGGCGGCGCTGGGTCTTGTCGGCGATAATGTTGGCTACTGTGGTCTTGCCGGTGCCGGAAGGACCATAGAAAATCAGGTTGGGCACGTTTCCCGACGCGATAATCCGCCGCAGCATCCCGTCCTTGCCAAGAATATGCTCCTGCCCGTAGACCTCATCCAACTCTGTCGGGCGAATCTCATCCGCCAAAGGCTGATACATATTTCTGCCCCCTTTCCCATTGTATTCTAGCGCAAATTGGCAAAAAAGGCAACTGTCTGCACTTCCCTGCCGGGGAATTTTATGCTACAATAGCCGGGAGGTGATAAAAATGGAGATTGCCACCCGTACCGCCCATATTATCGAAGCGCTGCGTCTGGCCTACCCCGACGCCGTGTGCGCGCTCCGCGCGGAAAAGGACTATGAGCTGATGATCAGCGTGCGCCTGTCTGCCCAATGCACCGACGAGCGCGTTAACCAGATCACACCCGCTCTGTTTGCCCGCTTTCCCACGCTGGAAGCCTTTGCTCAGGCCGATGTGGCGGTGGTGGAGGAATATGTGCGCTCCTGCGGCTTCTATAAGCATAAGGCGCGGGACATTGTGCTGGCCTGCCAGACCCTTCTGCGGGACTACGGCGGGAGGGTGCCCGACACCATGGAGGAGCTGCTGAAGATCCCCGGCGTTGGGCGCAAGACCGCCAATCTGCTACTGGGCGACCTGTACCGCGTGCCCGGCTCCGTGGTCTGCGACACCCACTGCATCCGCATCTGCGGCAAGCTGGGGCTGACCGACGGAACCAAAGATCCCGCCAAGGCGGAGCAGCAGCTTCGCCGGATCCTGCCACCGGAAGAGAGCAGCGATTTCTGTCACCGCATTGTACTCCACGGCAGAGCCGTCTGCACCGCCCGGAAGCCCAACTGCGCTGCCTGTACGCTGGCGCCCTACTGCCGCTTCTTTCAGGGCGAATAGAATCAGACGTACCCGGGCACAAACGCCTGCGGTACGTCTTTTTCTGTCTTATTTCCACTGCTCCATAGGAACGCCCCTGAGTACCACCTGACGGATGTACCGGAACGTGGCCTTTTCCCCTTCCTTTTGCAGCTTGGTCAACAGAAATTTCAACTGCTCATAGGTGGTCTTGTGCAGCAGGGGCGTCTCCTGCGCCCGCAGGAGGTATTCCAGCGGGTCGCTGTCCCGGTATGTGCTGCCGTGATAGGTCTTGCAGGCGGCAATGCGATCCATGACAGACTCCACCATATACCGGGTGGGCATGGGCACGGCTTCATACTGTTTGGTTTCGGGGTTCAGATCCGTCCAGTACTCGTAGTGGTGCTTGTTTCTGCCCTTGTGGTGCATCCACGCGGTGGAATAGCCCACATCCTCTCTGGCGCCGGCGTTGGGGCTGCGGGTGCCCTGCCAGTATTTTGCTCCCTGCCAGAATTCCGAAGGTGAATACTTGCTCAGATCGTGGAAAAGCCCCTGCCAGTACAGCCCCACCCGGAAACAGCCGCGCATCACCAGATGTCTGTGTTTGGTGATGGTTCTGAAATGCTTGATCAGATGCATTGTCATCTCTCCTGTTCCTTATCAGTATATCCTCTCCGGGCGGATTTTGCAAGTGTCCCCGTGCGCCGTCCTTGCATACGGGCGGAAAGTGTGATACTATGGTAAGGAATCGAAAGATTGGAGGCGATCTTATGACAAACGAGCAACGGCTTCGGCAGCTTTATAAAATTCTCAGTGAGGTGCGCTCCTACGGTCACGCCGTGGGCAAGCTGGAATTTGATATACAGTGCTGCGCTCCGGAAGACGGCATGGACTCCGCCGGAGAAGACATGGCAGTGCTGGGACAGCGCATCCACAAGCTGACCCATTGTAAAAAGTACATTTCGCTGGTAGAGGCGCTCCACGCGGACAGCGAGGGTCTGACCCCGGTGCAGAAGCGTCTGGTGGAATATCTCTACGACGACTACTGCAAGCAAAAGAATATTTCCGCCGGCTTTGCCTATGAGTGGGATCTTGCCATGAACAAGGCCTACGGCCAGTGGCTGGCCGCCAAAAAGGCCAACGACTTCTCCCTGTTTCGGGACGCTCTGGGACAGTTGATCGACTATACCCGCAGAGCCATCGATCTGCGGGATGACAAGCCCGCCACTTACTACAATGCCTGTCTGGACGACTACGAGAAGGGCAACGACCAGACCCAGCTTGACGCGTTCTTTGATGCTCTGCGCCAGCGCATCGTGCCCCTTATCGCAAGGATTCAAAAAGACGGCAAGCCCATCCGCCGGGATTTCATGAACCGTCCCTGCCCGGTGGCGCAGCAGGAAGCCTTCTCCCGGTATCTGCTGAAGCTGGAGGGTCTGCGGGAAAGCGCTTTGGTGCTTATGCCCACGGAGCATCCCTTTACCACCAATTTTGGCCCCTGCGACGTGCGGGTCACCACCCACTATTTTGAGGATAATTTCATTTCCAATGTCTTCTCCACCCTCCACGAGGGCGGTCACGCCCTGTTTATGCAGTATCAGCCCAAGGAGTTTTACGACAACTTCATCGACGAGCGCATGTCCAACGCCATGCACGAGTGCATTTCCCGGTTCTACGAGAACCTTATCGGCCGCAGCGAGGCCTTTATCCACTTTATCTATCCCAAGCTGAAGCAGATCAGCGGTGATACCTTTGCCGATGTCAGCGAGCGGGAGCTGTACGAGGCTGTGAATATTGCCGAGCCCAGTCTCATCCGCACGGAGGCCGACGAGCTGACCTACTGCCTGCATATCCTCATCCGTTACGAGCTGGAAAAAGCCTTTATCAACGGCGAAATCACTGTAGACGAGATCCCGGCCCTGTGGAATCAGAAGTACGCGCAATATCTGGGCGTTCAGGTTCCTGATGACACCCAGGGCTGCCTGCAGGATGTTCACTGGACCAGTAGCTTCGGCTACTTCCCCTCCTACGCTCTGGGTTCCGCCTACGGCGTGCAGATTCTGCGCCGGATGGAGATGGATTTCGACGTCTTCGAGGCTGTGCGCCAAGGTGAACTTTTCAAAGTGCGCGACTGGCTCATGGGGCACGTCTTCAACGTAGCCGCCATGACAGACCCCGACGAGTGGATCCGCGCCGTCACCGGCGAAAGTCTCAATGTCAATTATTATCTGGACTATCTGGAAGAAAAATTTACCAAACTGTATCAGATCTGACGGCGTTTTTCCTGCTCTTGCAGGATTCCGCCAAAGATACGAATGCGCGCTGCAAACGGGGTTTGCCGCGCGCGTTTTCGTAATTTCATTTCTGGGGCAGGCGGTCATAGACCTCCATAGCTCTGTGCAGACGTCCGGCCAGCTCCGGCGTGAAAGCGCCGGGCAGTGCCCGCCAGCGCCAGTTGCTGCCCACGGACGAGGGCACGTTCATGCGGCTTTCGCTGCCCAGTCCCAGCAGATCCTGTGCCTGCACCACCGTCAGTCCGGCGGCGCTGCTCCACAGGCCGCGCATCATGCCCCAGTGGTAACCTTCCTCTTGGGTCAGGTGGAGGTATTCTTTGGCAAAGGCGGCATCCACCGGATTGGCGCTGGCCATCCAGCCCTGCACCGTGTCGTTGTCATGAGTGCCAATGTAGGCCACGCAGCAGGCGTTCAGGTTGTGGGGCAGATAATCGTGGCCGCTGTCGTCCCGGCCGTCAAAGGCCAGCAGCAGCACTTTCATGCCGGGGAAGCCACTGTCCCGCAGCAGCTTGCGCACGGAATCCGTGAGAAAGCCCAGGTCTTCCGCAATGATTTGCTGCTTGCCAATGGCTTGCTCTACGGCGCGGAACAGCGCCATGCCAGGACCCTTCCGCCAATGACCGTCCTTTGCGCTTTGGGCGCCGTTGGGAATGGCATAATAGGAATCGAACCCCCGGAAATGGTCAATGCGCAGCACGTTATATACACCGCACAGGTAGCCGATCCGGCGCACCCACCACCTGTAGCCGTCTGCGGCCATGTAATCCCAGTCAAACAGAGGGTTGCCCCAGAGTTGGCCGTCAGCGGAGAAGCCGTCTGCCGGGCAGCCGGAGACTTCCCTTGGAGACAAATCCCCATCCAGTTGAAACAGTTTCGGCTCCGCCCAAACGTCCGCACTGTCCAAGGAGACATAAATCGGCATATCCCCGATGATGGATACGCCCTTTTCATTGGCGTAGGCTCGAAGGGCGTCCCACTGGCGGAAAAACAGGAACTGGACGATTTTCCAGAATTCAACATCCCCGGCATACTGCTGTCGTGCCGCCGCCAGAGCCACCGGCTGCCGGGTCCTTAATTTCGGCTCCCAATGACTCCAGGCCGCGCCGCCGTGGGCGTCCTTGAGTGCCATAAACAGGGCAAAGTCCTCCAGCCAGTCGCCGTTTCGGCTGCAGAAATCGGAAAAGTGCGGATCGGGCTTCTGGGCAAACCGCGCCGCCGCAAGCCGGAGAATGGCATAGCGCTTTTGGTACAGCGCGCCGTAGTTGACGCAGTCCGGCTCGGATTCCCAGTCCACGTCGGCGTATTCCTTCCGCAGAAGCAGGCCGTCACGGCACAACTCATCCAGATCGATAAAATAGGGGTTGCCGGCAAAGGTGGAAAAGGACTGGTAGGGAGAGTCGCCGTAGCTGGTGGGACAGATGGGCAGAAGCTGCCAATAGCTCTGTCCCGCATCGGCCAGAAAGTCTACAAATTCCCGGGCGGTGCGCCCCATGCTCCCTATGCCGTAGTCAGACGGCAAAGAGGACAGATGCATCAATACACCGCTGCTTCTCAATATTGTTCACCCTCTCTTTACAGGTCTGGGCTGCCCTGTAAGGCAGCCCGCAGGCTCAACGGCCAATGACCATCTGCGTCTGCTTGTCAAACAGATGCACTCTGCCCGTGTCGATGGCCAGAGTGACCGCATCGTCCGCCTTGACGCTGATACGGGAGGGCACCCGCGCTACCATCTTCTGATCGTTGCAGTTGAAGTAGAGATAAATCTCATTGCCCATCATTTCCGCCAAATCCACATTGACCTGAAGATTGGCACCGGGATTGGCAGACAGGAACGGCTCCTGGGCGTGCAGATCCTCCGGGCGCACGCCCATAACGATCTGTTTGCCCACATAGTCTGAAAGATCAGCGCCCACGGGAATACGGCTGCTGCCAAAGGCCAGTTCGTACCCCTTTGTCCCCTGCTCCACCGTCACGTCCACAAAGTTCATCTGGGGCGAGCCGATAAAGCCGGCCACGAACATATTGCAGGGGGAATTGTACAGATTCTGCGGCGTGTCCACCTGCTGGATGATACCGTCTTTCATGACCACAATACGGTCGCCCATAGTCATGGCCTCGGTCTGGTCGTGGGTAACGTAGACAAAGGTAGTCTGCAGGCGCTTATGAAGCGCGGCGATCTGGCTGCGCATTTCCGTGCGCAGCTTGGCGTCCAGATTGGACAGGGGCTCGTCCAGCAAAAAGACGGCAGGGTTGCGCACCATGGCTCTGCCCAGCGCCACGCGCTGGCGCTGGCCGCCGGAGAGCGCCTTGGGCTTCCGGTTGAGGTAGGGCGTCAGCTCCAGGATCCGGGCGGCCTCCTTCACCTTCTCATCGATGATACTCTTAGGCACCTTGCGGCGTTCCAGACCGAACGCCATGTTCTTATAGACGGTCATATGGGGATACAGGGCATAGCTCTGGAAGACCATGGCAATGTCCCGATCCTTGGGCGGCACATCGTTGACCAGCCGGTCGCCAATGTACAGTTCCCCATCGGTGACGTCCTCCAGCCCCGCGATCATCCGCAGGGTGGTGGACTTGCCGCAGCCGGAGGGGCCGACCAGAACAATGAATTCCTTGTCCCGGATCTCCAGATTCAGATCCGGAACGACCGTCACGTTATTATCATAGGTCTTAACCACATTTTTGAATGTAATACTTGCCATTGTTTATTCCTCCTTGCCCGGGGTATGTCCCCGGTGCATCTTTCACGATTGCGGCACAGGAAAT
>JAQYBZ010000104.1 GCA_029003235.1 Bacillota bacterium | reverse complement strand
CCCCGGACGATGAACCCTACACCGCCGATACCCGCCAGGGCGTTGCGGTGAAGTACATCCCCAAATTGGCATAAAAACAGCAGGCAAAAGCCTGCAAAACCCGCATCAAGGCAGAAAAAAACGGGTGTTCATAACAAATCCGTTATGAACACCCGAAATGGTGCCGCTGACCGGACTCGAACCGGTACGGAATTGCTTCCGGCAGATTTTAAGTCTGCTTTGTCTACCTGTTCCAACACAGCGGCGATTTTTAATTCCATGCGTACCGGGCGGCTTTGCCCGGTACAAATTATTTTATCACGCGACCCGGCCTGCGTCAAGCACACATGTGCCCGGCGCAGGCGGGGAGGCAGCGGGCGGAAGTGTGCCGGCCCGCTGCCGGTTTATTACCCGTTTGCGGTCTCGGACAGAACCAGACCGGGGTTCTTCCGGACGGTGAAATCGATGGCCCAGAAAGAGGAAAACACCAGCAGCAGTCTGCCCCGATAGTCCTCCAACAGCTCCACGTCCGACGACAGGTTCAGATCGGCCTCCGGTACGGGACTGGCCTGGATAAAACGCAGCTCCTCATAGGGCAGGCTCTCCATGCGCAGCTCCACGCCGTATTCGCTCTGCATACGGAAGCGGAACACATCGAACTGGAGCGTACCCACCACGCCCACGATGACTTCTTCCATGCCCGTGTTGGGCACCTTGAAGATTTGAATGGCACCCTCCTGGGCGATCTGCTCCGTGCCCTTGATGAACTGCTTGCGCTTCATGGTGTCCTTGGGGCTGACGCGGCAGAAATGCTCCGGCGCGAAAGTGGGAATTCCGGCAAAGCGGAATTTCTTGCTGGGCACGGTGACCGTGTCGCCGATGGAGAAAATGCCCGGGTCGAACACGCCGATAATATCTCCCGCGTAGGCCTCGTCCACGATCTCCCGTTCCTGCGCCATGAGCTGCTGCGGTTGGGACAGCCGCATTTTTTTGTTTCCCTGTACATGGTAATATTCCGCATCCCGCTCAAATTTGCCGGAGCAGATGCGCAGAAATGCCAGCCGATCCCGGTGGGCTTTGTTCATGTTGGCCTGAATCTTAAAGACAAAAGCGGAAAAGTCCGGGCTGAACGCATCCACCACACCGGCATCCGACGTGCGGGACAGGGGTGGCGGGGTCATGCGCAGAAATTCCTCCAGAAACGGCTCCACGCCGAAATTGGTCAGAGCGGAGCCGAAAAACACGGGGCTGAGCGTTCCGGCGCGTACCTCGTCCATGGAAAAGTCCCGGCCTGCGGACAAAAGCTCCACATCCTCCTGAAGCTGGGCGTGGCGCTTTTCCCCGATCAGCTCACTGACCCGGGGAGAACCCAGCTCCACAGCCTCTTTCCCCGCACGGTTTTTGCCGGAAACGCCGGAGAAGAACAGAAGCTGCCCTTTCTGCCGGTCATAGACACCCTGAAATTCCCTGCCGGAGCCGATGGGCCAGTTCATGGCGTAGGTCTCGATGCCCAGCTCATGCTCCAGCTCGTCCAGCAGGTCAAAGGGGTCTTTGGATTCCCGATCCATCTTGTTGATAAAGGTAAAAATGGGGATATGGCGCATGGCGCAGACCTTAAACAGCTTGCGCGTCTGCGCCTCCACGCCCTTGCTGCCGTCGATGACCATGACGGCAGAATCGGCGGCCATAAGGGTGCGGTAGGTGTCTTCGGAAAAGTCCTGATGTCCCGGTGTGTCCAGAATGTTGATGCAGAAGCCGTTGTACTGGAACTGCATCACCGAGGACGTGACGGAAATGCCGCGCTGCTTTTCGATCTCCATCCAGTCGGAGACGGCGGCACGGGAATTCTTTTTGCCTTTGACAGCGCCGGCCTGAGCAATGGCGCCGCCATAGAGCAGAAATTTTTCAGTCAGTGTAGTCTTGCCGGCGTCGGGGTGGGAAATAATGGCAAAGGTGCGCCGCCGGCTGATCTCTTCTTGTAAGGTAGGCATGGTTTCCTCCTGCAAATTTCATCAAACGAAGGCCATTTTAGCATATTTTACCGGCCTTTACAAGTCGTTATGTGCCAAATTCTGAATTTTTCCTTCCGTCGTCGGCGCGAATGGCCTTGACGGCATCCTTCAGGCGCAGATAATCGTCTCTGGTACATTCGTCAGAGGCATACCGTGCCTTTTCATACAGCCGGTGGAGCGTCTGGCCGTGCGCGGTCGCCGGGATGCCTGCCGCCGCTTCCAGCTCCCGGGGTGTCAGAGGGGATAGCCGTTGGTTCGTCCGGGAGGCGATGAGTTTTGCATACAGTCGCCGGATTCTGCGGTCGTAGCCGGTGGGTTTCGGCTCCGGCGCACTGCCGGACGGGGGCTGGCGGTCGTCCAGACGCTGGATGGTCATACGCTCTTTTCCTGCGGTGTCATCGTGCTGGCGCTGGCTATCGGTCTGGCGCAGAACGCTCACCACGGCCAACACGGCGCAGGCCAGCGCCGCCGCAGCCAGCGCGATCCCCAGCACCGTACTGAGATCATCCACAAAGGAGAGGTCAAAGGGATGCTCCGTCTGTACGGTGCGTTCGCTGTCCTCCTCCGGCTGGGCGTAGCTCTGGGTGTCCGTCACATAAAAGCTGCCCGGCTCCACCTGGCTGGACTCCGCCGTGGGGGTGGGCATTTTCCGGAGAATCCAGGGCACGGCGATGACGGCGACTGCCACCAGCGCCAGAAACCAACTGATCATGCGGCGGTTGACCTGAATCATGGATGCAGAGGAGACCTTTGCGCCGCTGTCGTGCAGGGCGCTGCGCAGACGGGACAGATTCCGGTACAGCAGATACAGCAGAAGATAGAAAAAGGCCAGAAAAACGGAGGCTTTTTGCAGCAGAGCGCTTTTCACCGCCATCCCAAGCGCGTAATCCATGAAATGGAACACAGGGCAGAAGACCCGGGGCGTTGTCAGGGGCATGTTTCCCCGGGGACGGGGAAAAAAGACGGCGGGAACGATATAAAGGCCGGTGCAGATGGCGTAAAACACGCGCTGCAGGGGCGTACGGCAGCACAAAACTGCCAGGGCGCCCACGGCGACGGAGGCCAAAAGCTGCCGGGAATGTTTTTTCAGCTTTTTGCAAAGCAGACATACGGCGGTGACGGGGAGCGCCGCCCCCACCGCCCAAAAGCAGGTGGCCGCCGTGGGCGTCTCGGTAAAGACCAGAAACAAGGGCAGAGACAGACAGCACACCCACTGCCAGAGCGTTCCCAGCTCCAGCACGGCGCAGAGGCGCTGTACTGTGCGCGTGTTGTTCATCAGACCGCCTCCCGGGTGTTCAGATTGTCCTCCGGCTGCCAGGGCAGCACCGTAAAGCGGCGGCTCCCGGCCGGAGCGGGCGCAGTGCCCTGCACATAGAGATAATAGCCGCCGCCGTCGGCACACAGCGCGTCAAAGGCGCGCAGAACCTGCGGATCATTGGATGCAGAGACGGCGGTATAGCGCTGCCTGCCGCCCTTTGCGTTGGCAAGACCGTCCAGATAGGCGGCAAAGGGCTTTACGGCGGCGCCCACGGTGATCTGCGCCAGATTTTCGTCGATGACGGACAGATGGGAAATGCCGGAGCCAAGGGGCAGCTCGATGGGACGGCCGTTGATACAGCTCCGGGCGTTGGTGCGCAGGTTCACGGCTACGCCGCGGCTTAAAAAGAGCTGGCACAGGGACGAGGCAAGACAGATGGCCGCCTCCCGCTGCTCCGGCGTACCGTTTTCCAGATCCAGCACCAGACACAGAGCCTCATCGGTGGTATAGTCGTGCTGATTGACCTTCCACGCTCCGGTTTTGGCGCTGGCGTTCCAGTTGATGGAGCGCATACTGTCATAGCTCTCATAGGGGCGGACGCTGCGGATCTCAAAGGGATCCTCCAGAGAATAGCGCCGGGTGAGGATGGAGCCGAGGATCAGACGAAAGGGAAGCTGAATCTGCGCCGCAGGCAGTTTTTTGGGACAGACGGTCAGGGTGGAAGGGCTGGGAAAGGTCCGGACGCAGGGCTGGCGGGAAAAGAGATCCTGCGCCTGCAGAGTCACGGTGGAAAGACTGTAGATTCCACGGGGCAGGCCGGGCAGCTCCGCTTTTCCCGTGACGGCGCGGTTGGCCGGCAGCGCCAGCCGGTAGCGCACGGCAAGCGGCGCGCCGTTTCCCTTTTGGCTGTAGGGACGGAAATTCCGGTTCAGGCCGTATTCATAGCTTACCACCGGCAGGGACATGGGCTTTCTGTTTTCCAGACGTTCTGTCAGGGTGACCGGCTCGCCTGCGGCGACGGATTTGACGTCAAAGCGCACCTGTACCGACAGCCGCCGGAACCAGAGACGCTGAAACAGGCTCCGCTGTAAAAGGCAGAGCGCCGCCGCGCCCAAAAGAAACCATAGAATCACCATGGGCTTGCTTCCTTTCCAAAACCGAAACCGGAGTTTTTACTTTTCCCACTGCTCCGTGGGCACGGGCACCTGCTCCAGCACGGAGCGGATGAGCTTCTCTCCGTTTTTGCGGTCAAAAACGCCGTGCTGCAAGGTCACGCGGTGGGACCAAACGGGGACGGCCAGAGCCTTGATGTCCTCCGGCACCGCATAGGCGCGGCCGTGGAGCAGAGCATAGGCGCGCACACAGTTGAGCAGTGCCAGGGTGCCTCTGGGGCTGACGCCCAAAACAGAGGCGGTGCTGGCGCGGGTGGCTGCGGCCAGATCTGCCAGATAGGCCAGAAGACTGGGGTGGACATAGACCTCCCGGCTGGCGGCATTGAGACAGAGCAGCTCCTGTCCGGTGCAGACGGGGGCAAGCTGCGCCAGAGGGCTTTGCCGCAAAAACCGCTCCAGAATTCCCACTTCCTCCTGCCGGGTGGGCAGACCCATGGAAAGCATCATGATGAACCGATCCAACTGCGCCTCGGGCAGGGGGAAAGTGCCGGCGGTCTCAATGGGGTTCTGGGTGGCGATGACGAAAAAGGGAGGGGCAAGCTGCCGTGTCACGCCGTCTACGGTAATCTGCCGTTCCTCCATGCACTCCAGCAGACTGGACTGGGTGCGGGCAGTGGCG
The DNA here is from genome assembly GCA_029003235.1 of Bacillota bacterium. Classification (GTDB taxonomy): domain Bacteria; phylum Bacillota; class Clostridia; order Oscillospirales; family Oscillospiraceae; genus JAFRPC01. The sequence continues at coordinate 6,514 of JAQYBZ010000104.1, read as the reverse complement.
CGGTTGATCTCGTCGGCCAGCAGGATGTTGCAGAAGACCGGCCCGGCGCGGAAGACAAATTCGCTTTGCTTCTGATCGAAATAGTTCAGCCCCGTCACATCCGACGGCAGCAGATCGGGGGTAAACTGGATGCGGCTGAAGCTGGCGCTGAGGGATTTTGCCAGAGACTTGGCCAGCATGGTCTTGCCCGTGCCGGGCACATCCTCCAGCAGCACATGGCCGCCTGCCACCAGCGCGGTGAGCAGGTATTCCACCGTCTCCTGCTTGCCTACGATCACCTTGCCGATATTTTCTTTCAGATCGCGCAGGATCCGGGAAGCGCGCTGAATCTCCATTGGAAAGCCCCCTTCTTGGCTATTTCTTTCATTTTACATGATTTTCCGGAAAAAGAAAATAAAAAAATTCCGCAGGGCAAAATGGCGACCATTTCGCTCTGCGGAAAAAAGCTTTAATTCTCGCCGCGCAGGAACCGTTCGGTCATGGCGAGCTGTTCCGGCGTGTTGACGCCGATGATCTGCTCGTTGAGGGCGGCGGTGTAAACGGCGACCCGCTGCCCCTTGTTGCGCAGTATCTCCGGCACGTCGGTGAGATAATATTCGCTTTGGGCGTTGTTGTTGCGCAGGCTGTTGAGACTTTCCAGAAGCTGCTGACAGTCAAAGGCGTAAATGCCCACGTTCAGCTCCCGAATAGCTTTCTGCTCCTGGGTGCAGTCCCGGTCTTCCACGATCCGCAGAAAATCGCCGTTTTCGTCCCGCAGTACCCGGCCATAGGGAAGATATTCCTCGCAGGTACCGGAGAGCATGGTGCAGCTTGCGCCGGACTTGGCGTGGAAGTCCAGAAGCCCCTGGTAAACCTCCTGCTTCAGCAGGGGCATATCGCCGTAGCACACCAGCACGGTGCCGTCAAAGTGTTCCAGATGCTCCCGGGCGCACATGACCGCGTGGCCGGTGCCCAACTGGGGCTCCTGTACGGCGCGGGGATAGGCGGGAAAGGCCTCAAAGACCAGCTCTTTCTGGTAGCCGGCCACGAGAACCGTGTCTTCTACGGGAATAAACTGCAAGGCCTGCAGCACATAGTGCAGCAGAGGCTTGCCGCAGGCCTGCCGCAGCACCTTGGGCATATGGTTTGCTTCCGACATCATTCTGGTGCCTTTTCCGGCGGCCAATACGATCGCTTTGGTTGCCATGATTATGTAATCACTCCTGCTTCCGGGATCCCCCGGCGTTTTATATTTGCACATACATAAAAGACAGTATAATGGACTTACAGGAAAAAATCAAGGAGATATTTCTTTTTGTGGTGTTTCCATTGAATTTTGGCAGATGGTTCCGCCGCCAAGAACCACTTCCCCGTCATACAGTACGGCGGTCTGGCCGGGGGTGGGCGCTCTCTGGGGCTGGTCGAAGCGGAGCAGACACCCGTCCTGCACAGGCGTTACCGTACAGGGCGCGGTGCGGGTGGTGTAGCGCAGCTTGGCCTGCGCCCGCAGGGGGGCAGTAAGCCGGGCAAAGGGGATCCAGTTCATGTCCCGGACGAAGACGGTGTCGGTGTAGAGCTGCTCCGACGTGCCCAGAACCACGTCCGCGCCCTGCTTGCCCACCACATACATACGGCTGCCGAAGGCAAGCCCCAGCCCCCGGCGCTGGCCGACGGTGTAGGCCTCCATGCCCTCATGGGAGCCGTAGTCCGCGCCGTCCGTGCCGCGAAAATGTCCGGGCTGGGGCACAAAGCCCCGGCTGCGCAGATAGGCCATGTAGTCTCCGTCGGGGACAAAGCAGATGTCCTGACTGTCGTGCTTTTGGGCAATGGAAAGCCCGGCCTGTGCTGCCAGCTCCCGCACCTGCTGCTTGGTGTACGCCCCAAGGGGCAGCACCGTATGGGCAAGCTGCTGCTGGGTCAGAACGCTGAGCATATAGGTCTGATCTTTTGCCGCGTCTGCGGCGGTGAGAAGCAAATATCTGCCGCTGCCCCTGTCCAGACGGACGCGGGCATAGTGGCCGGTGGCCATGCCGTCATAGCCCAGAGCCAGCGCCTGCTGGAGAAACAGACCGAATTTCATGGTCTTGTTGCAGAAAATACAGGGATTTGGGGTCTCGCCCCGGCGGTAGCTTTGGGCAAAGGGGCAGATGACGTTCCGGTCAAATTCCTCCTGAAAAGAAAACAGATGAAAAGGCAGCCCCAACTGCAGGGCGCTGCGCCGGGCATCCTGTGCTTCCCCTTTGCCGCCGTCGCGCAAAAGCATGGTGGCGCCGCCTACGGTATAGCCCTGCTGCCGTAAAAGCAGACAGGCAATGGCGCTGTCCACGCCGCCGGACATGGCCGTAAGAATTTTCTGCATGTTCTTGTCTCCTTTTTCTGAGGAAAAATGCGCATGGCCGCACCCCTGCGCGCATAGAGATACATAGGGGAGGGTGAGCGATGCTGCCGCGAATTTATCAAAAACGGTACCGGACAGGCTTCTGTGTCGGAATTTTGCTGTTTGCCGCAGCCCTGCGGCTGGCGGCCGCGCCGTCGTTGACGGAAAAGCTGTGGCAGACCCTGCGCCGTTTTGCCGGCAGCGAGGGACTGTTCCGGTTTGTCATGCTGTCCCAGAGCGGGATGTCCGTGGAAAGCGGCAGCCTCTCCGCCACGGTGGAAGCGCCTGCGCAGGACACGGCGCAGGAGACCCGGCCGGCTCCGACGGAAACGGAGACTCCGACGGACACCCAGCCGCAGGAAACGGAGCAGGTGCAGATTTCCCTGCCGGAATTTACCCAGCAGGAGGCGCAGGCCATCGCCATCCGGGGCAACTGTACCTACACGGTGGACAAGGCCGCCCTGCTGACGGCGCCTCTGTGCTGGCGCACGCCCTCACGGGGACCCCAGGTGCTCATTATTCACACCCATACCTCCGAGGCCTATACCCCCAGCGAGGGCTATGAGTACACTGCCTCGGGCAACTACCGTACCCAGCAGGCGGACAGAAGCGTGGTGGCCGTGGGTGACGCCCTGGCCGAGTGTCTGGAAGAAAATGGCATTTCGGTGCTCCACGATACCCAGCTCCACGATTATCCGTCTTATAATGATTCCTATGCCTCGTCCAAAACAGCCATTGAGGAGTATCTGAACCAGTACCCGTCCATTGTCATGGTGGTGGATGTCCACCGGGACGCGGCGGAAAACGCCGACGGCACCCAGGTGCGTCAGACAGCGCAGATTGGCGGCCAGACCTGCGCGGCGCTGATGCTGGTGGTGGGCACCGACGAGGGCGGGCTGTATCATCCCTATTGGCAGGAAAACCTGTCCTGTGCCCTGAAGCTGCAAGCCCTCCTGAACCGGGAATATCCCGGCCTGTGCCGGGATCTGTCCCTGCGGGCGGAGCGCTTCAACCAGCACGAGACACCCGCCTCTCTTCTGGTGGAGGTGGGCAGCACGGGCAATACCCTGCCGGAGGCGCTGACCGCCGCCCAATATCTGGGCAATGCGCTGGCGGAACTGTTGTTGGCGAATATGGAGTAAATCCCCAGACCTGCTGCGCGGATGCGGCTTGCCCCATCCGCGCAGATACATTTTACAGGATCCTGCGCAGCTCGTCCAGAGAGGAAATCTGGTAATCCGGCTGCAGCTCCGGCGGTGCCGTCCTGCCGCCGGGATTGAACCAGCAGGTATGGATCCCGGCGTTTTTGCCGCCCCGAATGTCGGAGCTGAGACTGTCTCCGATGAGCAGGGCGGCGTCCTTTTCAAAACCGGAAATATGGGAAAAGCAATAGTCAAAATACCGCCGATCGGGTTTGTGGGAGCCGGTGGTCTCGGAGATAAAAATGTCCTCAAAGTACGGCCGGATGCCAGCGCTGTCCAGCCGGGAGTTCTGCGTGGCCGCCACGCCGTTGGAGGCCAGAAACAGCCGGTAGCCCCGGCCGCGCAGATAGTCCAGCAGCTCCACGGCGCCGGGCACGAAATAGTGGCCGATGCCCAGGTATTTGCGGTACACGTCCTCGCACTTCCAGCCCGGCATATGGATGCCGAACTCGGCGAAGAGCAGATCGTAGCGCTCGGTCAATACCTGAGCGCGGGGGATTTCTCCCCGCTCATAGCGCTCCCACTGGGCGGCGTTGATCTGCTTGTAGCGGGCAATGAGCTTTTCCGTGGGTTCGATGCCCACCTCCCGGAAGGTGCGGCGGATGGCCACGTCCTCTGCCGCACCGAAATCCAGCAGGGTGTCGTCCAGATCCAGAAAAAGAAACTTATACATGGCAGCCTCTCCTGAAAAGTTCGTTGGCAATGGCGGCGAAGCCGGGAATCTCCAGAGTTTCGCCCCGCAGATTGGGGGAAAAGCCGCAGTCCGTCAGAAGCTGCGCCAGCTCCTGCTTGGAAAACCGGGGGAAAGCTGCGCTCAGACCGTTGGTCAGGGTCTTGCGGCGCATGGCAAAGCTGGCGCGTACCACCCGGAAAAACAGCGCCTCGTCCAAAATCTCACACACCGGCACCTCCCGGCGGCGCAGGGTCAGAACGCTGGAGGTGACCTTGGGTCTGGGGACAAAGCAGTCGGGGGGCACGTCAAAGAGCAGCTCCGGCACGGCGTAATAGTTGCAGAACACCGTAAAGGCGCTGTAGTTGGCCGTGCCTGCCCGGGCGCAGATGCGCTGGGCGACCTCTTTCTGCACCATGACCGTCACCGTCTCAAACAGGCGGCTTTCCAGCAGCAGGGTCAGAATGGGGGAGGTGATATAGTAGGGCAGATTGGCACAGGCCACCGGCCGCAGTCCGGCCAGACGCTCCTGCACCAGCCCGGCCAGATCAAGCTTCATCACATTGTCGAAGACCAGCTCCAGATTGTCAAAATCCGCCATGGTCTCTGCCAATACTGGGCGCAGGCTTTCGTCCAGCTCCACCGCCACCACCTTGCCGGCACAAAGGCAGAGCTGCTGGGTCAGAGAGCCGAAGCCCGGCCCCACCTCCAGCACGCCGCACGACCGGTCGATGCCGGCACGCAGAGCGATCTGGCTGGGCACCCAGCTCTGAGCAAGAAAATTCTGCCCCTTGGCTTTGGAGAAGTGAAAGCCGTATTTCTCCAGCAGCGCCCGGATCTCATGGACATCGCAGACGTTTATCATGGGATTTCCTCCCGGTATCAATATAATATAGTAAATTGCTTCCCATCCATTCTAACAGACGGGAAGCAATTTTGCAACGCTAATCCAGTATGTATACGGTACAGCTTCGCCGGCCGAAAACCCAGCACTCGCTGACGGTGTTAAAGTACAGGTCGATGCGGTTGCCCTTGATGCCGCCGCCGCAGTCCTCCGCCGTGGCGTATCCGTAAATATACTGGCCGTCGTCGGAGACAATGTACATCCGGGTGCCGTAGGGGATGACGGAGGGATCCACAGCGATGGCGCCGTAGCGCGCCACGGTGCCTGTGGCCGTAATGCCTGTGTAGCCCTCGCAGCTATAGGCCGTGGCGATGACTGACAGGGCGTAGGCGTAGTGGAGGACGTCTCCTCCGGCGGTGGTCAGCACACCCTGGCCGGAACCGCTGCCAGCGGCGCTCCCGGCGGCTGAGGCAGGCGGCTGGGTGACTGCCCGATCCACGCCGTACAGAATCACCCGGTCTTTGGCACACCGCACCACCCGCCGGGATACCACCTGACTGCAGACGGGAACCCCGTCCTCCAGCGTGACGCTGCCCACGAGCTCCACGCAGCCGTCGCAGCCCTCCTGCGCCACCAGCTCTTCTCCCGGCGGCAGATCGTCGCTCTCATAGCGGCGGACGCCTGCCGGAACGGTGAGGCGCCGGGTCTGAAGCCGGTGGGTGACCTCAATAATGTGGATGCACATACCGTCGTAGGTCATGGCGTTTTCCGGACAGTCCAGCCGCTGGCCGTCCGTGGGCGACAGACCGTAGCGCGCCAGCAGAGTGCCCACCGGCTCACCCCGGCTGTGACAGGTCACCTGCCTGTCCGCCAGCATCACCGTCACGGTCTGCCGGCGCTGAACGCGGACAGTGACGCCATCCTGTGTCCGGGAGACGGTGCAGCCGTCATCCGCTCCAAGGGTAACGCCTGCCTGACGCAGCGCTGCCTGCACGGAATCGGCGCTTTCACAGCATATCGTCCGGCCGGCGTCATAGATATAATAGACCTCCTGACCAAAAACCGTGAACTTCAGCGCCACTGCCGCGGTCAGCGCCAGCAGCCCCGGCAGCAGCACCGGCAAAAGCCGCTTGATTGCCATACCCTTTCCTCCTATGTGCCAGGTTTTGCTGGGTTTTTCTGTATCATACCCCAAAAAGCACAAAAAAACGGCGGAAATGTGGGGAGACAGCGGCTTGACAGAAAAAAAAGAAGGTGCTATAATTCCCAGTAGTAGCACCGGAATCGTCCGGCGCTTCCGGTTTTGATTGTCCCGGCCTGCACGGCAGGGACGGATAAGGCGATGACGAAGAACAGCCTGCGCCGGCTCACAGAGAGAAGCCCGTTTGCTGAAAGGGCTTTGGGCAGGGGCGCAGTGTCTGCACCGCTTCCGAGCTGCCCGG
>JAQYBZ010000103.1 GCA_029003235.1 Bacillota bacterium | reverse complement strand
TCCATGAACCAGATCCGTCAGTTGGCCGGTATGCGTGGTCTGATGGCCGATACCTCCGGCCGCACCATTGAGATCCCCGTCAAGGCCAACTTCCGTGAAGGTCTGAGCGTTCTGGAGTACTTCATTTCCTCCAGAGGCGCCAGAAAGGGTCTGACGGATACGGCACTGCGTACTGCCGACTCCGGTTATCTGACCAGACGTCTGGTGGACGTATCTCAGGAGGTCATTATCCGCGAATTTGACTGCGGCACCACCAAGGGAAGCTGGAAGACCGAAATTGTGGAAAAGGGTCAGGTCATCGACACCTTCGGCAACCGGATTCACGGCCGCTATCCCGTGGAGGACGTGGTGGATCCCAAGACCGGCGAGCTGCTCCATTCCAAGGACGTTATGCTCCACGAGGACGATGCAAAACGCTTCCTTGCCCATGGCATTACCGGCGTCTATGTGCGCAGCGTGCTGGGCTGCCGCGCCAGAAACGGCGTGTGCGCCAAGTGCTACGGCATGAACCTTGCCACCTCCAAGCTGGTGGATCCCGGCGAAGCGGTCGGCATTATTGCCGCCCAGTCCATCGGCGAACCCGGCACCCAGCTTACCATGCGAACCTTCCACACCGGCGGCGTTGCCGGCGACGACATCACCCAGGGTCTTCCCCGAGTGGAAGAGCTGTTCGAGGCCAGACGCCCCAAGAAGATGGCCACCATCTCCGAAATCTCCGGCAAGGTGGCGGTGGACGATTCCCACCGTACCGCCCTGCGCAGCATCACCGTTACTGCGGATGACGGCGAGGTCAAGGAATATCAGGTGCCCTACTCCGTGGGGCTGCGGGTGGAGAACGGCCAGCAGATCAACAAGGGCGACCGGATCACCGACGGCGCGCTCAGCCCCCATGATGTGCTGCGCATCCGCGGCGAGGAAAAGGTGCAGGACTACCTGACCCAGGAGGTTCTGGCCGTGTACCGCCAGCAGGGCGTTGACATCAACGAAAAGCATATCGAAGTCATTATCCGCCAGATGATGCGCAAGGTAAAGATCAACGACGGCGGTGACACCGATCTGCTGAGCGAAACCGTGGTGGACGTGGGCGAGTTCAACGACGCCAACGACAAGATCGCCAGGGAAAACGCCGAGATTCAGGCAAGAATCGACGCAGGCGAGACCGACCTGACGCTGAAGCGGCCTGCCGAGGCCACCCAGATGCTCATGGGCATCACCAAGGCCTCTCTTGCCACCGAGTCCTTCCTGTCTGCGGCCTCCTTCCAGGAGACCACCAAGGTGCTGACCGAAGCCGCCATCAAGGGCAAGGTCGACCATCTGGTGGGTCTGAAGGAGAACGTGATCATCGGCAAACTCATTCCCGCAGGCTCCGGCCTGACGGCTTACCGGGACTTCAATCCCACCGAGTGGCCGGAATCCGAGGTCACGCAGGATATGATCGACAACGAGCAGTTGTAATTTCATCCAGCCAGGGCGCGGCACAGTTTTGTGCCGCGCCTTTTGCGCGCTGCGAGCCATTTGCGGCTTCCTGTGGGGGCGGGCGGAAAAGGGGAGAGAAAAGCGGAAAAGATTTGCATATACTTCTAAAGTATGATATACTGAATTTAACTATACACCCGGAGGCGTTTATGAACATGACTGGCAAATTGGAGCGACTGCAGCAGGCCTGTTCCGGCGTAAAAATGCGCTGTCAGGAGCCGTTGGCGGAGCATACCTCCTTCCGTATCGGCGGCCCTGCGGATCTGATGCTGTTTCCGCCCTCTGAGGAAGAACTGGCGCAAATTCTTCGCGCCTGCCAACGGCTGGAACTGAAGCCGGTGATTTTGGGCGCGGGCACCAACGTCCTTGCCCCAGACGAGGGTCTGCGGGGCGCGGTGGTCTGCACCCGGGACTGCCTGACGGGCATGGAGCGGCGCGGCGAGACGGAGATCGCCGTGAAAAGCGGCGTGACGCTGGCCAAAGCGGCCATGTACGCCTATGAGCTGGGGCTGACCGGGCTGGAATTTGCCCAGGGCATCCCCGGCACTGTGGGCGGCGGGGTATATATGAACGCGGGTGCCTATGGCGGCGAGATCCGTCAGGTGGCGGTCAGCACCACGGTGCTGTTGCCCGACGGCACGGAAAAGACCTTTGCCGCAGAGGCGCAGGCTTTTTCCTATCGCCACAGCGCCTTTATGGAGACGGACTGCGTCATCACCCGGACCGTCTTTCGCCTGACGCCGGGAGACCGGACGGCTATAAAGGCCAGAATGAAAGAGCTGGCGGACAGACGCTGCGCCTCCCAGCCGCTGGAGCTGCCCTCGGCAGGCAGCACCTTCAAGCGGCCGGTGGGCGGCTATGCGGCGGCGCTGATTCAGCAGGCGGGACTGAAAGGGTTCCGCGTGGGCGGCGCGGCGATCTCTGAAAAGCATGCGGGCTTCGTGGTCAACTGCGGCGGCGCTACGGCGCAGGATGTGCTGTCCCTTATGGAACAGGTGCAGCAGCGAGTCTATGACCACAGCGGCATCCGGCTGGAGCCGGAGGTGCGGATTTTAACGAACCCGGAAGTATAAAAAACATGGATAAAAAAGAAAAAGAAGTGGAGCTTTTGTCCTTCGGCTACCTCTACGGTCTGCCGGAGCAGGCAGATATGGTGCTGGATGTGCGGGGGCTGAAAAACCCCTTTTACGAGCCCCGGCTCAAGGCGCTGACCGGCAGGGACAAGGCGGTACAGGACTATATTTTCGCCTTTCCTGAGAGCCGGGACTATCTGGAAAAGGCCATGGCGCTGGTGGAACTGCATTTGCAGCTATGGGAAAAAGGCCACTATCCCACTGTGCGCATTGCCGTGGGCTGCACCGGCGGCAGACACCGTTCCGTGGCCATGGTGCTGGCCATGGCGCAGCGGCTGGAGGCCGGAGGCTGGCGGGTGACGGTACGCCACAGACAAATCGACTGAGGAGGCGGCAAATATGTCGTTTTCATCCAACGCAAAAGCGGAGATTTGCAAGACTGCCATCACCAAACGCTGCTGCGCGGTGGCGGAGAGCTGCGGCGTGCTTTTGTACTGCAACACCTTTTCCCCGGAGCTGATTCGCATTGTGACGGAAAGCCCGGACTTTTCCGAGCGGCTTCCCCGCCTGTTCCGCAAGGCCTTTAATCTGGACTTTGACCTGCTGCCGGAGGCCGGAAGCCGGGGGAAGAACGCCTTTCAGATCACCGACGGGGAGAAGATCCGCAGGATCTTTCAGGCCTTCGGCTGTGCGCCGGGGGATAGTCTGGCGTTACACATCAACTATGGGATTCTGGAAAATCCCTGCTGTCAGGCATCCTTTCTGCGGGGAGCGTTTCTGGCGGGCGGTTCCGTGACCGACCCGGAAAAGCGCTATCATCTGGAGCTGGCCACCACCCACTTCAATGTCAGCCGGGAGGCCTACAGTCTGCTGCTGGAGCTGGGCTTTTCCCCTAAGGATACGGTACGCAACGGCAGCAGCATCCTCTATTTTAAGCAGAGCGACTACATCGAAGATTTTCTCACCTTTCTCGGCGCGCCCGTGTGCGCCATGGGCGTGATGGAGGCCAAGGTGGAAAAGGATATGAAAAACAAGATCAACCGCATTGTCAACTGTGACACCGCCAATATGTCCAAGGTGGTGGACGCGGCGCAGGCGCAGATCAGCGCCATCCACAGACTGCGGGAGCAGGGACGGCTGGAAACGCTGCCGGACAAGCTGAAGCAGACGGCGCTGCTGCGGCTGGACAACCCGGACGCCAAGCTGTCGGAGCTGGCGCAGCTCGTCCAGCCGCCCATCACCAAGTCCGCCATGAACCACCGGATGCGCAAGCTCATGGAGCTGGCAAAGGAGTAAGCTATGGGATTTGTCCATTTACATGTCCACAGTGAATACAGCCTGCTGGACGGCGCCTGCCGTATCGGCGCGCTGGTCAAACAGGCCAAAGCGCTGGGACAGACGGCGGTGGCCATTACAGACCACGGCGTCATGTATGGCGTCATCGATTTTTATAAGGCGGCCAAGGCAGAGGGCATCAAGCCCATTATCGGCTGCGAGGTCTATGTCGCCCCCAGAACCATGCAGGACAAGGTGCACGGGGTGGACAACGAGGGCAGACATTTGGTGCTGCTGTGCAAAAACGAGACGGGCTACCGGAATTTGAGCTACATGGTCTCCCGCGCCTTTCTCGACGGCTTTTACGGCAAGCCCCGCATCGATATGGCGCTGCTGCGCCAGCACGCCGAGGGGCTGATCGCCCTTTCCGCCTGTCTGGCTGGCGGCATCCCCCGGTATCTGCGCGCAGGGGATTACGAGGGGGCAAAGCGTCTTGCGCTGGAATACAGCCAGATCTTTGGCGAAGACAATTTTTATCTGGAGCTGCAGGATCACGGCCTGCCGGAGCAGAGAGAGGTCAATCCCCTGATTCTGCGCCTTGCCCGGGAGACGGGACTGCCGCTGGTGGCCACCAACGACGCCCACTACCTGACCCGGGAGGACAGCCGGGTACAGGATGTGCTCATGTGCATCCAGATGGGCAAGACCGTGGACGACCCCGGACGGATGCGCTTTGAAACCGACCAGTTTTACCTCAAGTCCGAGCAGGAGATGCGCCAACTGTTCCCCGATGTGCCCGAGGCCTTTGAAAACACGGTGAAGATTGCCGAGCGCTGCAATGTGGAATTTGAGTTCAACCACTATCATCTGCCGGAATACCGCGCCCCCGACGGCTCGTCCTCTGTGGACTATTTCCACAGGCTGTGCAATGAGGGCTTCCGGGAGCGCTATCCCGACGCGCCGGACGCCTACCGCCAGCGGCTGGAATATGAGATGCAGGTGGTCGAAAAGATGGGATATGTGGACTACTATCTCATCGTGGCGGATTTTATTCTCTGGGCAAAAAAGCAGGGCATCCCCGTCGGACCGGGCAGAGGCTCCGGTGCTGGCTCCATTGCGGCCTACTGTATGCACATTACCGAAATGGATCCCATGAAATACAGCCTGATCTTTGAGCGCTTCCTCAACCCGGAGCGGGTGAGCATGCCGGATTTCGACACGGATTTCTGTCAGGAGCGCCGGGGCGAAGTCATCGACTACGTCATGGAAAAATACGGCAAGGATCATGTGGCGCAGATCGTCACCTTCGGCACCATGGCGGCAAGAGGCGCCGTGCGCGATGTGGGACGGGCGCTGAATTTCACCTATGCCGAGACGGATCAGGTGGCCAAGGCCATCCCCAATACCCTGCATATTACGCTGGAGGAAGCCTTAAAGGTGTCGCCGCAGCTTCGGGAGATGTACGATGGCGACGAGCGGGTGAAAAAGCTCATCGACACGGCCATGGCCATCGAGGGAATGCCCCGCAATACCTCCACTCATGCTGCCGGTGTGGTCATTACCAAGCTGCCGGTGAGCGAATATGTGCCTCTGGCGCGCAACGACGACACCATTGTGACCCAGTACACCATGACCACCATCGAGGAACTGGGTCTGCTCAAGATGGATTTTCTGGGGCTGCGGAACCTGACGGTCATTGACGACGCGGAAAAGGAGATTGCCAAGACCGTGCCGGGCTTTTCCATGAAGCAGATCCCGGACGACGACCCGGAGACCTTCGCCATGCTGGGGGAGGGACGTACCTCCGGCGTGTTCCAGTTGGAGTCTGCCGGGATCACCGGCGTGTGCGTCCAGATGAAGCCCCAGTCCATTGAAGACATGACGGCCATTGTGGCGCTCTACCGCCCGGGACCTATGGATTCCATTCCCAAATTCATCAACAGCAAACTCCACCCGGAGACCATCACCTACACAACGCCCCAGCTCAAGCCCATTCTGGACGTGACCTATGGCTGCATCGTCTATCAGGAGCAGGTCATTGAGATCTTCCGCAAGCTGGGCGGCTATACGCTGGGGCAGGCGGACAATATGCGCCGTGCCATCTCCAAGAAAAAGCAGCAGGTGATTGTGGCGGAACGCAAGGCATTTGTCTACGGCGACGAAAGCCGGGGCATCCCCGGCGCCATCCGAAACGGCGTTTCGGAGCAGGCCGCTCAGCAAATTTACGACGAGATCCTCGATTTTGCCAACTATGCCTTTAACAAAGCCCATGCCGTCTGCTATGCCAAGGTGTCCTACGATACGGCCTACCTGAAGTGTCACTATCCCCGCCAGTATATGGCGGCGCTCATGACCTCGGTGCTGGACAGTGCAACCAAGATTTCCGGCTATATCTCCGAGTGCCGGGAGCTGGGCATCGCCCTGCTTGCCCCGGACGTGAACAAGTCCGAGGACAAGTTTACCGTGGAGCCTGAGGGCATCCGGTTTGGCCTGGCGGCGGTAAAAAACATCGGCAAGGGGCTGATCCGCCAGATGGTGGCGGAGCGGAAGAAAAACGGACTGTTTCCGTCGCTGGAAGACCTGTGCCGCCGGATGTTTGCCACCGATCTGAACAAACGGGCGGTGGAAAACCTGATCAAATGCGGCGCCATGGACTGCTTCGGCCTGAAGCGCAGCCAGCTTCTGCAGATCTATGACACGGTGATGCAGACCGTGGCAGACAGCAACCGCAGAAACGTCTCCGGGCAGATAGGAATGTTCGATCTGCTCTCTCAGGATGACCCGGCGCCCCAGGTGCCGGTGCCCGACCTGCCGGAACTGTCCCGACAGGACAGGATGCTCATGGAAAAGGAGACCACGGGACTGTATCTCTCCGGCCATCCCATGGATGAATACCGTGCTTTACTCAAGCATACCCATGTGGCGCCCATTACGGATATTTTGCAGGCACAGGAGAACGGCGACGGCCGCTATGCCGACGAGCAGATCGTCTCTGTGGCCGGTGTGGTGCAGTCCGTGCGCGTGAAGACCACCCGCAACAATTCCATGATGGCCTATGTGGTGCTGGAAGACGATACTGCGGACATAGAAATGCTGGTGTTCTCCAACGCCCTGAACCAGTACGGCGGATACCTCAAGGAGAATATGGCCGTTGTGGTGACGGGCAAGATCTCCGTCCGGGACGAGAAAGACCCCCAGATCATCCTCAACCGGGCAAGACCTCTGTCGGAGTTGGAAGCGCCGCAGGCAGACACGGCGCCCGAGACCGGCGCGGTGAACAAGCTGTATCTGCGCCTGCCGTCGGAAGATTCTCTGGAATATGCCAAGACCAGAGCCATTCTGATGATGTTCCCCGGCACAGTGGAGACGGTTCTGTATTTTGCCGACACGAAGATTCGCCGGGGTACAAGATGTATGCCCCAGATGTGTATGCTTCAGGAGCTGAAGCGCCTGCTGGGCGAGGACAGCGTTGTGACAAAATAACAAAATATTGGGCTTTGTCCCATTTGTGACTACACATTTCGCCATCTGTGTGGTATAATAGCTTTGATTTTGCGAAAGGAGCTGAGGCCGGCGTGCATTTTTGCAAGCGTGCTGCTGCGGCAGGAATGATTTTGTGTATGGCAGTTTTGTTTTCCGGCTGTCTGATGAAATCTGCGGATGAATTGTACAGTCTGCCCAAGCGCTCCGAAGAATACTACGATCTGCAAAAGGCGGTGGAGTCGGCCATGGGCACCGGGGGCGTCTACTGCGCTCCCGTCTCCGGCGACAACCAGCAGGCGGTGCAGCGCGCCGACCTGAACGGCGACGGGGAGGACGAGATTCTCACCTTTGCCAAGGTGGATGGAGATAAGCCCCTGCGGGTGCTGGTCTTTCGCCGCAGAGACGGAGAATATGCGCTGTGCAGCACCATCGAGGGCGACGGCACGGCCTTTGAAAGCGTCCAGTACGCCCAGGTGGACGGTGCGCCGGGGATGGAACTGATCGTCGGCAGGCAGGTGAGCGATCAGGTGCTTCAGTCTCTGAGCGTCTATTCCATGCGCGAGGACACCGTTTCCGAACTGATGAACGCTGGCTATTCCGCCTATACCACCACCGACCTTGACCGTGACGGTACCACGGATATTTTTCTGCTGCGGCCGGACAGCGAGCAGCGCAACGCTGTGGCGGAGCTGTACCGCTGGCAGAACGGCGAACTGGCGCGGGACACGGAGGCCAATCTGTCCACCGGCGCCGACAGTATCAAGCGCATCATTACGGGCAATATGGCGGAAAATGTTCCGGCGGTGTTCGTGGCCAGTACCTATGACGAAAAGAATCTGATTACCGACGTGTTTGCTGTCTATAACGGGGCGCTGCGCAATATCTCCGTCTCCGATGAAAGCGGCACCAGCACGCAGACCGTGCGAAACTATTATGTCTACGGCACGGACATTGACGGCGACGGCCTGGTCGAGCTTCCCAGCACCCTGCCCCTGACGGCGGTGCCGGACGACGAGTTTTCCGCCAGCCAGTACCGCATCAACTGGTACAATCTGAATCTGGAAGGCGGCTCCACGTCCAAACTGTGTACCTACCACAATTTCGCCGAGGGCTGGTATCTGGTGCTGCCGGAGCAGTGGCTGGAGCAGCTTACGGTGACAAAAAAGTTTTTGGGAGACGATTCCGGCTGCTGCTTTGGCAGACTGCGGGAAGACGGCATGGTATCTCCCATCCTGACGGTCTACGCCTTTGACGACGAACTGGCGGCCAGCCGGGCGGCGGCGGACGGCAGGATCCTGCTTGCCCAAAAAGGCGAGGTCTACTACAGCGCCCAGATCGGCACCGATCTGCTGAGCAAAAGTCTGGACGACAGAACGCTGCGGTCGATGTTCCGATTTATCAGCACGGATCTGCTGATTAACGACGGCTAAAGAGGAGTGGCATTATGAAAAAGGTTTTAATTCTGGAGGACGAGGTCAGTATCCGCAGCTTTGTGGTCATCAACCTCAAGCGCGCCGGCTATGAGGCCATTGAGGCCGGCACCGGCATGGAAGCGCTGGAAAAGCTGAAGGAGAATCCGGACATCGGCGTGGCAATTCTGGACATTATGCTGCCGGACATCGACGGCTTTGAGGTGTGCCGCAACATCCGTGCCACCAACAAGGTCATCGGCATCATTATGCTCACGGCGCGCACCCAGGAGATGGACAAGGTCACCGGCCTGATGACCGGCGCCGACGACTATGTGACCAAGCCCTTCTCTCCGGCGGAACTGACGGCGCGCATCGACGCTTTGTACCGCCGCATCGGCGGCGACAACGGCGCCGATGCCGAGGTGCTGAGCCAGGGGCCCTTCATTCTGAACATCCGCAACCGCACACTGGAAAAGGACGGCAATCGCATTAAGCTGACCCAGGTGGAATACGCCATCATGAAGCTGTTCATGCAGAATCCGGGACGCGCCCTGTCCCGGGAGGACATTCTCACCAGCGTGTGGGGCAGGGACTATGACGGCGAACTGAAGATCGTGGACGTGAATATTCGCCGCCTGCGTATCAAAATCGAAAACGATACCTCCAATCCCACCTTCATTACAACAGTCTGGGGCTTTGGATATAAGTGGGGCGCATAACTGCCCGGACGAAGGGAGAAACGCTGCAAATGAAACGGATGCAGTGGCGTAAGAACAGAGGAAAGACCGGAGGCCTGCAGCGCCGGTGGCTCAAAAATATTCTGAGTATCATCACCGGGATTGTGGTGCTGGCCACGGCGGCGTTTTCCATTGTGAACGCGCTGTACTACTATACAACCATGCGCACGGGGCTGGAGACCAAGGCCAAGACCACCGTGGCATTTTTGAACAATCATCTGAGCCTGACCTACCGGGAATACAATCAGGCCTGCAGCCGCCTGGCCGAGCGCTATGAGGACAAAAACTCCGTGGAGCTGCAATTTATCAGCAGCACAGGCAGCCTGATCACCTCCTCCTACGGCCAGCTCAGCGTGGGGCAGATCACCACCCAGGATGTGACGCAGGCGTTGGAAACAGGCAAGCAGGTCTCCTTTACGGGGAAGGATCCCGTCACGGGAGAACGTATCATTGCGGTCTCCGCGCCCATGGTGTACACCGACGGGCGGACGGTAGGGGTGCTGCGCTTTGTGTCCAGCACCCGGCTGGTGGACCGGCAGATCCTGATCTACACCGTTCTGATTCTGCTGGTGGGCATGACGGTGCTGCTGGTGGTGATCGTCAGCAGCCGCTACTTCATCAAATCCATTCTGGAGCCGGTATCGGAAATCACCGAGACGGCCAAGCGCATTGCCGGCGGCAGCTATGGCGTACAGATCCAGCGCAAGTTTGACGACGAGATCGGAGAATTGGCAGATACCATCAACGATATGTCCAACAAAATCAGCCAGAGCGAAAAAACGCAGTCCGAGTTCATGTCCTCTGTCTCCCATGAGCTGCGCACGCCCCTGACGGCCATTACGGGCTGGGGCGAGACAATCCTTTCCGACGAGGAAATGGATCCGGTGGAGACCAAACGGGGCGTGACCATCATCCTGCGGGAAACCAAACGGCTGACCTCCATGGTGGAGGAACTGTTGGAATTTACCCGGATGCAGGATGGCCGCTTTACCCTGAATGTCCAGCCCTGCGACATCCGCGCCGACTTTGAGGACACGGTTTTCATGTATGGGAGCCGTCTCAGGCAGGAGGGCATTGAGCTGGAGTACATCGACAGCCCTGAAGAGATCCCGGAGATCCCCTGTGACCCGGCAAGAATGCGGCAGGTGTTCCTGAACATTCTGGACAATGCCGCCAAACACGGCGGCGAGGGCAAAAAAATCACCGCCGCCATGACCCGGGAACAGGATCAGGTGGTGGTGCGTATCCGGGACTTCGGCCCCGGCATCCCGGAAGAAGAACTTCCCCATGTAAAAAAGAAATTCTATAAGGGCAGCTCCAAGGCACGGGGCAGCGGTATCGGCCTTGCGGTCTGCGAGGAAATCGTCACCATGCACGGCGGCACCCTGACGCTGGAAAATGCCGATGGGGGCGGCACGCTGGTGACCATAAAACTGCCCATCCCTGAGGAGACCTGATGCAATGAAAGAAAAAAAGAACACGCAGGAAAAATTCAAAACCATGATCGGCGGACAGGCGCTGATTGAGGGCATCATGATGCGCGGCCCGGACAAGCAGTCCATAGTGGTGCGCTCCAAAGGCGAACTGGTGGAAAAGGTGGAAGACATTCCCTCTGCCAAGGACAGAAAGGCGATTCTGCGCTGGCCTCTGATCCGGGGCGTGGTCAATTTCGGCGCTTCCATGATCAGCGGCGTGAAAGCCCTCATGTATTCTGCGGAGGTCTCCGCCGACGAGGAGGAGCTGACGGAGGAGCCCCAGTCCAAGCTGGACGCATGGCTGGAGAAAAAGCTGGGCTCGGAGAAATTCATGCAGGCGGCCATCTATGTGGCCGTGGCCATGGGCTTTGTGTTTGCCGTGGCGCTGTTTTTCCTGCTGCCCATTGAACTGGGGAATCTGTTCCAGCGCCTGACGGACTGCGGCCTTGTGGTGCAGCATCTGTTCGAGGGCGTACTGCGCATTGTCATCTTTGTACTGTATATGTTCCTCATCTCCCGGATGAAGGATATGAAGCGGGTGTTTTCCTATCACGGCGCGGAGCATAAGACCATCCGCTGCTATGAAGCCAAGCTCCCCCTGACAGTGGAAAACGTGCGCAGACAGACCAGACTCCATCCCCGCTGCGGTACCAGCTTCCTGTTTGTGGTGATGATCCTGTCCATTCTGCTCTTTACAGTGGTCTCCTACGCCCTCAATGCGTGGATTCCCGCCCTTGCCCAACTGCAAAGCACCAATAAGGTCGTCTATAACCTGCTCATGATGGTGATTAAAATTTTTGTTATGCTGCCGCTGGTGGTGTCCATCAGCTACGAGATCAACCGCTTTGTGGGCAGACATGACAACTGGTTTACCCGCGCTCTGACGGCGCCGGGTATGTGGTTCCAGCATTTTACCACCAATGAGCCGGATGATTCCATGATCGAGACGGCCATTCGGGCGCTGGAACTGGTCATTCCGGAACAGGAGGGCACCGATTTATGGTAAAAAAATACAGCGAGCTCTATCTGGACGCCCGCAAGGCGCTGCTGGCCAGTGACGACATGTATGCCGCCAATATGGCAAGGGAGCTGCTTTGTGCCGCTTCGGGCAAGACGCCGGAGGCCATTATTGCCGACCGGGATCTGTACGCCTCAGAGGAAATCTGCGCCCGGGTAGAGGACTATGTCAAGCGCCGGGTGGCGGGGGAGCCCGTGGCCTATATTATCGGAGAATGGGATTTTGCCGGCATGACCTTAAAGGTCAACCATGATGTGCTCATCCCCCGGGACGACACCATGGCGGTGACGGAGCTTGCCATCAAGCGGGCGCTGTTTCTCAATCAGAATCCCCGCATCCTTGATTTGTGTACCGGCTGCGGCTGTATCGGCCTTGCCATTGCCAAGCGGGTGCTGGACGCCCGTGTGACTCTGGGGGACGTGTCCAATGCGGCACTGAAGGTGGCAAAGGCCAACGTGGCCGCCCAGCAGCTTTCCGCCCGGGTCACCTGTGTGCAGATGGACGCCAGAAAGCCTGCCAGCGCGTTTCTGGGGAAGTTTGACCTGATTGTGGCCAATCCGCCCTATGTCACCGGCGCGGAGATGCAGCGCCTTGATCCGTCTGTGCGGGACTATGAGCCGCATATTGCCCTGTATGGCGGGGAGGACGGCCTGTATTTTTACCGGCAGATTCTGGACAACTTTACGGCGGCGCTGCACCCGGAGGGGTATATCTGCTTTGAATTCGGCATGGGACAGGAAGACGACGTGTGCCGAATCCTCCGGGAACACGGCTATACTGTCATTGAACTGAAAAAAGATAATTCCGGCATCACCCGGGCAGTCATTGCCCAGAACAAAAGAGAGGAAGGGTAATTATGGCTAAGAAAACGGCATATGAAGCACCGGCTCCCGCCAGCGACAAAAAGAAAGCGCTGGAGACTGCTCTGCGGCAGATCGAACAAAACTACGGCAAGGGCGCCGTCATGCGTCTGGGCGACCGGCCGGAGATGAAGGTGGACGCTGTTCCCACAGGCTCTCTGGCACTGGATGCCGCACTGGGCATCGGCGGTGTGCCCAAGGGAAGAATTATTGAGATTTACGGACCGGAGTCCTCCGGCAAGACCACCCTTGCCCTGCACATTCTGGCGCAGGTACAGAAAAAGGGCGGCGAAGTCGCTTTTGTGGACGCGGAACACGCTCTGGATCCCACCTATGCCGAGGCCATCGGCGTGGACATCGACTCCATGCTGGTCTCTCAGCCGGATACGGGCGATCAGGCGCTGGAGATCACCGACGCGCTGGTGCGTTCCGGCGCGGTGGATGCCGTGGTAGTGGACTCCGTGGCGGCGCTGACGCCCCGGCAGGAGATCGAGGGAGAAATGGGCGACCAGTTTGTGGGCTTGCAGGCCAGACTCATGTCTCAGGCGCTGCGCAAGCTGGCGGGCACCATCTCCAAGACCAACTGTGTGGTTATTTTCATCAACCAGCTTCGTATGAAGATTGGCGTCATGTACGGCAATCCCGAGACTACCACCGGCGGCAATGCACTGAAATTCTACGCCTCCGTGCGGCTGGACGTGCGCCGGGTGGAAGCCATTAAAAACGGCAGCGAGGTGATCGGCAACCGTACCCGCGTAAAGATCGTGAAGAATAAAGTGGCGCCTCCCTTTAAGGAGGCCTATTTCGACATCCTCTACGGCGAAGGCATCTCCAAGTGGGGCGAACTGGTGGATATGGCGGTGGATTTCGACCTGATCCAGAAAGCCGGAAGCTGGTATTCCCTCAACGGCGAGCGCATCGCCCAGGGGCGCGAAAATACGAAGAAATTCCTTATGGAGCATCCCGACATTGCCGACGATCTGGAGCAGAAGGTACGCCAGAAGCTCTACAGCAGCCCCGAACGGGCTGCCAAGACCGCGGCCAAACCCGCCGGTAAGGCGGTAGACGTGTCTGCCGAAGACTTTAACGATGAAAATTAAGGAACTGCGTCTGCCGGTGCAGCCCCAGGGCAGGGTAACGGTGCTCTTTGACGACGGCACCAGACTGCGCCTTGTGGCTTCCGTGGCGGCGGAGCAGGGACTGTATACCGGACAGGAGCTGGACGAGCAGGACATGAAAGCCCTCCGCGCCGCTGGGGGCAGAGCCTCTGCCAGAGAGCGGGCAGTTCGGATCATTTCCGCTTCTGCCGTTACAAAAGACGACCTGTACGCACGTCTGGTGCATAAAGGCGAGTCGGAGGACGACGCCGCAGACGCGGTGCAGTGGCTGACCGAACTGCGGCTGCTGGACGACGCCCAGGTGGCGCAGCAGACTGTTCAGCGGGGCGTGAGCCGGGGCTATGGCAGACGGCGCATTGAGCAAATGCTCTATGAAAAAAGGGTGCCAAAGGAATACTGGCAGGATGCCCTTGCCCAGATCCCGGCCATGGACGGCGAGATCGACCGTTTTTTGCAGCAGCGGCTGCAGGGGCGCGATCCGGATCAGAAGGAACTCAAGCGTACCGTGGACGCGCTGGCACGGCGGGGCTACGGCTGGCCGGAAATACAGGCCGGGCTGCGCCGCTACAGCGACGTGCTGGAGGAGACAGGAAACATATCGGAGGACTAACTATGGCAAATACCGTGGGGTTTATTTCCCTTGGTTGTGCAAAAAATCAGGTGGACTGTGAGCAGATGATGTTCCTGCTGCAGCAGGCGGGATTTGTGATTTCCCCGACGCTGGAAAACACGGACGTCATCGTCATCAACACCTGCGGTTTTATCGATTCGGCCAAGAGCGAGGCTATCGACAACATTCTCATGGCGGGCTCGCTGAAGGAGCAGGGACTGACCCGGAAGATTCTGGTGACCGGCTGCCTTGCCCAGCGGTATCAGCAGGAGATTCTGCAGGAAATGCCCGAAGTAGACGGCGTGCTGGGCACAGGCAGCTATTATGACATCGTCCACGCGGTAAAGTCCGTTCTTCAGGGCGAGACGGTGAGCCGGTACGACGACATCAGCGGTTCGGCTCTGGAGTGTGGCCGGATCCTCACAACGCCCCGGCAGTATGCCTATCTGAAAATTGCCGAGGGCTGCGACAACCACTGCGCCTACTGCGTGATTCCGTCTCTGCGGGGAAAATACCGCAGCAGGACGCTGGACGATTGCCTGCGGGAGGCGCAGACGCTGGCCGACGGCGGCGTCAGGGAACTGATCGTGGTGGCGCAGGATACCAGCCGTTACGGGCTGGACAACTACCACAAACGGATGCTGCCGGAGCTGCTGCGGCGCCTGTGCCGCATTGACGGCCTGCACTGGATCCGCGTCCACTACTGCTACCCGGACGAGATCACCGACGAGCTGATCGATGTCTTTGCCACGGAGCCCAAGGTGGTCAAGTATCTGGACATCCCCATTCAGCACGTCAATGACAATATTCTGCGGAAAATGAACCGCCGGGGCAACAAGCAGTATCTGGAGGAGCTGTTTCCCCGCCTGCGCGCCCGGATCCCGGGTCTGGTGCTGCGTACCAGCCTGATCGCCGGACTTCCCGGCGAGGGAGAGCCAGAATTTGAAGAGCTGTGCGATTTTCTCCGGCGTCAGAAGCTGGAGCGGGTGGGCGCTTTCGCCTTTTCCCCCGAAGAGGGGACGCCGGCCGCCCGGATGGACTATCCGGACGCGGAGACCGCCGCCAGACGGGCGGAACTGATCGCCCAGCTACAGTCCCGCATTATGGACGAATACAACGCCCATATGCAGGGCAGAACCGTGGAAGTGCTTTGTGAGGGCTACGACCCTGAGCAGAACGTCTATTTTGGCAGGACTTACGCCGATTCGCCGGATATTGACGGAACCATCCGTTTTACCAGCGAATCCGCCATAGAGACCGGCGATTTTGTAAATGTACAGGTTACGGGCGCTGTAGATGGCGATTTAACAGGCCGGATGGCCGGGGAGGCAGAGCAATGACGACAGCAAGTAAGATCACCCTTGTGCGGGTTTTTATGATTCCGGCCTTTATGGTGGCCATGTACCTGAGTCTGAGCACCCCGTGGTGCCGCTATCTGGCGCTGGGCATCTTCATTCTGGCCAGCGTAACGGATTTTGTGGACGGGCAGATCGCCCGGCGCTGCCATCAGGTCTCCGATTTTGGAAAATTCCTTGACCCGCTTGCGGATAAGCTGCTGGTCATTTCCGCCATGTCCATGTTTACTCAGTGGGGTTATTTCCCGGCCTGGGCGCTGATGATTGTCCTGACCAGAGAGTTTGCCGTGACAGGGCTGCGTCTGGTGGCCGCAGGCAACGGCCGGGTCATTGCCGCAGGCTGGTCCGGAAAGGTCAAGACCTTTTCCACCATGGTCGCCCTGTGCTGCTGGATCGTCTTTGTCGGCATGAGCGCTGTTTTTGACTGGATCATCATTGCGGTCATCCTGCTTCCCACCATCTATTCCGGCGTGGAATATTTCATCAAAAACTGGGACGTACTGGGGCTGAAAAACAAGGATTGACACCTTTTTGCAAATCTGTTATTATACTGATAGTAAGCGTATATCGCGTTGACCGAAAAGAGTAGCGGCGCGGCCAGTTGCAGCAGAGAGCTTCCGTCACCGGCTGAAAGCGGGAGCGGCAAGGGCACCGTGAAGTGCGTTCGTGAGCGAGGGGAGACCCCGTGAGGCCGCGTCAGTGCCAAAGAGACAAATCAGAGTGGAACCGCGAGTTTTTTAACCCGCCTCTTGAGATCTTCAGGAGGCGGGTTTATGATTGGAGGAGCAATGCTGCGACTGACTGAAACCATAAAAGCCTATCAGGCCAACGATCCGGCGGCGCGAAATGGCCTGTCCATCCTGCTGCTCTACAACGGCCTGCATGCCACCATATCCTACCGCATCGCCAACTGGTTCTACCGCCACGGTATGATCTTCCTTGCCCGATGGATCTCCCAGCACGCCAAGCGGCGCACGGGCATTGAGATTCACCCGGCGGCAAAGATCGGACGGCGGCTGGTGATCGACCACGGCACCGGCATCGTCATCGGCGAAACTGCCCAGATCGGAGACGACTGCCTGCTCTATCAGGGCGTGACGCTGGGCGGCACGGGCAAAGACCGGGGAAAAAGACACCCCACTTTGGGCAATAATGTAATGGTGGGCAGCGGCGCCAAGGTGCTTGGGCCCATCCGCGTGGGAGACAACGCCAAGATCGCCGCCAATTCCGTGGTGCTGCGGGATGTGCCGGACAACTGCACCGTGGTGGGCATCCCCGGACACATCGTGAAGGTCAACGGCGAAAAGCTGGATCAAATCCATACACCCGACCCCATTCAGCTTCAGATCAACGAGCTGTACGAGAAAATCCAAGCGCTGGAACAACAATTAAAGGAGAAATGACCATGTACCTGTATAATTCTCTGAGCCACAAAAAAGAACTGTTCGTACCCAACCGTCCGGGGGAGGTGAAGATGTACACCTGCGGCCCCACGGTCTATCACTATGCCCACATCGGCAACCTGCGCTCCTATATCATGGAGGACGTGCTGGAGAAGTACCTGCGTTATGCGGGCTATGCGGTCAAGCGTGTCATGAACATCACCGACGTGGGGCATCTGACCTCCGACGGCGATACGGGGGAGGACAAAATGCTCAAGGGCGCCAAGCGGGAGCACAAGTCCGTCATGGACATTGCCCAGTTCTATACCGACGCCTTTTTTGACGACTGCCGGAAGCTGAATATCAAGCGCCCGGACGTGGTGGAACCGGCGACCCACTGCATCGGAGAGTTTATCAGGATCATCCAGCGGCTGCTGGAAAGGGGCTATGCCTACGAGGCCGGCGGCAACATCTATTTCGATACCTCCAAGCTGGATCGGTACTATGTCTTCAACGACTTTAACGAGGAAGACCTGGCGGTGGGCGTCCGCGAGAGCGTGGAGGAGGACGCCAACAAGCGCAACAAGAACGACTTCGTCCTCTGGTTTACCAAGTCCAAGTTTGAAGATCAGGCGCTCAAATGGGACTCTCCCTGGGGCGTGGGCTATCCCGGCTGGCACATCGAATGCTCCGGCATCTCCATGAAGCATCTGGGAGAGGATCTGGACATCCACTGCGGCGGCATTGACAACGCCTTCCCCCACCATACCAATGAGATCGCCCAGTCTGAGAGCTATCTGGGACACAAGTGGTGCAACTACTGGTTCCATGTCCACCATCTGAACACCAACAGCGGCAAAATGTCCAAGTCCACGGGAGAATTTTTGACGGTCTCCCTGCTGGAAGAAAAGGGCTATGACCCCATTGCCTACCGCTTTTTCTGTCTCCAGTCCCACTACCGCAAGAACCTGATCTTCAGCTATGAAAATCTGGACAATGCGGCGGCGGCCTATAACAAACTCGTTGACAAGATTGCTGCCCTGGATCCTGATGACCCGTCCGCTGTGGACGCCGGAATCATGGAGCAGCTCAAGGCGCGCTTTACCAAGGCACTGGACGCGGATCTGAATACGTCTCTGGCCGTCACGGCACTGTACGACGTACTCAAGGCCAAAACAAACGACGCCACCAAGCTGGCGGCTCTGGCGGACTTTGACACGGTGCTGGGGCTGAACCTCCTGTCCGCTGCCGACAAAAAGCGCCGGCAGAAGCCGCAGGAGAATGAAGAACACGATCCTTATATTGAAGAACTGCTGGCGCAGCGCGCTGCCGCCAAGAAGGAGAAAAACTGGGCGGAGGCCGACCGCATCCGCGACGAGCTGAAAGCCCAGGGTATCGAGATCATCGACACGCCCCAGGGCGCCAGATGGAAACGCCTCTGAGCCGGCATCATCAGCCACTACGGTAAGGGGAAGTGTGAATCAAAAATGAAAGAAAACCGAGCCTCTGACAGCAGACTTCCTCAATGGCTGCACCTGGCTGCCTACCCCCTGTTTTTCCTGTCTCTGGTGGGCATCGATCTGGCACTGCGAGGGATGTACGGCTATATCGGCGGCAAGGGCGCTTTTGACACGGTGCCCCTGCTGTTTACGCTGGGCTGGGCGTTGATCCTCACGGCGGTGGCGGCGCTGCTGCCCCGTTTGGCCGCGAGAATCTTTATGGCGGTTCTGACCGTCCTCAATGGCGTTCTGGCCGTGACCCATGCCGTCATGTACAATCTGTTCGGCAGCTTCTTTTCCTTCAGCGATATGCAATATGCCGGAGACGGCGCGAAGTTTTTCAGCATGACCTATCTTCAGGTGCGCAAGCTGCTGGTGGTATGTGTGCTGTTGGCCGTGGCTGCCACGGTGGCGGCGATTCTCCTTCTGCCCCGGCACAAATGCCGCTCCCGGCGCTTTGTTGCGGCCGGCACGGCGCTGGCGGCCGGGGTGGCGCTGGTGTGCATTGTCCATGCCACCCGGTTGACAGATCTGGAGACCGGCCAGACCATGACCTGGTCCGTGGCCATGGAGGAGGACGCTGCTGCCCACGAAAAACTGCTGTATACGGAGAACCAGAACCCCAATATGTGCCTGCCCCTGTCCGGCCTGTATCAATACACCTGCCGGAATCTGCTGCGGACGCTGAATCTGAACTTTGGCCAGAACCGACAGGAAAAGGAACAGATGAACGACTATTTTGCCCGGCGGCAGGTCTCCGGCGAGAACGGGATGACCGGCTGCCTCAAGGGAAAGAACCTGATCATGATTATGGCGGAGTCTCTGGACGGGTGTTTTATTTCGCCGGAGTACACGCCAAACATCTATGCGCTGCAGCAGAACAGCGTCAATTTCGTCCACAACTATACACCTCTGTATTTGAGCGCCGGAACCTTCAGCACGGAGTTTGTCTCCCAGACGGGGATGATTCCGCCCCAGAGCGGCATTTCCACCGACACCTATGTGGAAAACGACTTTTCCCAGTCTCTGGCCAATCTCTTCCGGGCGCAGGGCTATACGGCCAATTCCTTCCATTCTGCCAGTCCCACCATCTATAACCGGGGGCAGATTCATAAGAATCTGGGCTTTGAGGCCTATTACAGCCACACGGAAATGGGCATGGACGACTATATGCTGGACAGCCAGTTGATACGGGGCTTTGACCGGATGACGGCGGACGCCCCCTTTTACAGCTTTGTCATCACCTATTCCGGGCACGGCCCCTATGATGACACCATGGCCAACATCTCCGACCCCCATCTGGCGGCTGCGGAGGCGGCAGTGGCGGCCTCCGGCGTCACCGGCTCAGAGAAAAACATGAAAGAATACACCCTAGCCGTGGCGCACATGATGGAGACGGATGCCTTTATCGGGCTTTTGATGGACGAACTGACGGATTCCGGCCTGCTGGAGGACACGGTGATTCTTCTCTTTGCCGACCATTACGGAAAGTATATGACGGACACGGACTTCCTGATGGAGCTTAAGGGAGTGGATCAGCGGAACCTTCTGTGCAACACGCCGATGATGCTTTACAGTACCGACCTTGCGCCCCGGACGGTGGAAAAATACACCTCCAGCGTGGATATTTTCCCCACGGTGTGCAATCTGTTCGGGCTGGACGCCGATTTGACCCGCTTTGTGGGGGACGACGCCTTTGGTGAGCTGGGCGGTGTGGTCTACTGGCGGGACGGGAGCTGGTACGACGGCAGCTTCTACTACGATCCCGCCGCCGGCCGGAGCCTGACACAGGCGCAGGCGGACTGCTGCGCGCAGGTCAAGGAAAAGCTGGCCGTCTCCAGCGCTTGCCTGAAATACAACTACTTTGCAGAGCGGTGATGCCGCCTGATGGGGGAGTGTAGCTATGAAACTGATGATCCTTGACGGCAACAGCGTCATTAACCGCGCCTTTTACGGGGTGCGGCTGCTGTCCACAAAGGATGGTATGTACACCAACGCCATTTACGGTTTTTTGAATATCCTGCAGAAGATGGAGCATGAGGAGCAGCCTGACGCCCTGTGCGTGGCCTTTGACCTCCACGGCCCCACCTTCCGGCATTTGCGCTACGACGGCTATAAGGCCACGCGCCACCCCATGCCGGAGGAACTGGCCATGCAGATGCCGGTGATGAAGCAGGTGCTCAGCGCCATGAATATCCCCATTTATGCCTGTCAGGGCTGGGAGGCCGACGATGTGATCGGCACCGTGGGCAAGCGCTGCGGACAGGCCGGCTGGGACTGCGTGATTGTCACCGGCGACCGGGACAGCCTGCAGCTTATTGACAGCCACGTAAAGGTGAAACTGGTAGTTTCCAAGGGTGGGCAGACCACGGCCACCCTGTATGATACGGAAAAATTTCAGGCGGAGTACGGCTTTGCCCCGGAAAGGCTGATCGACCTGAAGAGCCTTATGGGCGACAGCTCCGACAACATTCCCGGTGTGGCGGGCGTGGGTCCCAAGACCGCCTCAGAGCTGCTGCACCGGTTTGGCTCTCTGGACGGGGTCTATACCAACCTGAGTCCGGAAAATATGAAGGGCAAGCTCTTTGAGAAGCTTCAAAACGGCAGGCAGTCGGCCTATCTGTCCTATGAACTGGCTACCATCCGGTGTGATGCGCCCCTCGACTTTGCCCCTGAGGACTGTCTGCGCAAGCCGCCCAAGCAGAAGGAGTTGTACGACCTGTTCCACAGGCTGGAATTTTCCAAACTCATCGACCGCTACGGCCTGCGCGCCGCCGCAATGGAGCAGACGTCCGACGCTCAGCCGGAGACCGCCGGAACGTGCAGCGGCGAAACCGTGACCTCCGGGGCACAGGCGGAAGCGCTGGCGGAGCGTCTTGCCGGACGGGGGTTCGTGCCCATCGTGTTTTCCCGGAACCTGGATGCCTGCGCCGTGCAGGATGGAGACAGACTGTATTATTTGACCCATGAAGCATTGAAAGAAGACTACCTTCCTGCGGTGCGGACGCTTCTGACCCGGTGTGGCAGAAAAGTGACCCACGATCTCAAGCCCCTGATGCGGACGCTTATGGAACAATCGCTGCCGGTGGACGGATTCACGTTTGACACGGCGCTGGCGGCCTATCTGCTGGACGCCAGCCGAGGGAAATACGAGCTTGCAGCGGTGGCGGAGCGGTATGCGGGGCTGTCTTTGCCCGCGTCCGGGGATACTACGCCGGCGTGCGCCCTGTGCAGCGCGGCGGCCGCGGTGGGCGCGCTCTATGAACCGCTGCTGGAACAGCTTCGCCGGCAGGGGAGCGAGAAGCTCTATTTTGACATGGAGCTGCCGTTGTGCCGGGTGCTGGCGCAGATGGAGACGGCGGGCGTGTGTGTGGATCGGGAGGCGCTGCATCGTTTCGGCGAAATGCTCAAGACGCGCATCGCCGACTGTCAGGCGGAGATCTACCGCTATGCCGGAGAGGAATTCAACATAAATTCCACCAAAAAGCTGGGACAGATCCTGTTTGAAAAGCTGGAGCTGCCTGCGGTGAAAAAGACCAAGACCGGCTACTCCACCAACGTAGAGGTACTGGAGAAGCTGAAAGACCGCCATCCCATTATCGGCTGCATCATGGACTACCGCACTCTGACCAAGCTGCAGTCCACCTATGCCGACGGACTTTTGAAGGTCATTGCCCCCGACGGCAGAATCCATACCACGTTCCAGAACACGGTGACGGCCACCGGCCGCCTTTCTTCCACGGATCCCAATTTGCAGAACATCCCTGTGCGCACGGAACTGGGCAGCGAGATTCGCAAAATGTTTGTGCCCCGACCCGGCTGGGTGCTGGTGGACGCGGACTACAGCCAGATTGAGCTTCGGGTGCTGGCACACATTGCCGACGATCACGCCATGCAGGAGGCGTTCCGCTCCGGTGAGGACTTCCACACGGTAACGGCCTCCCACGCCTACGGCGTGCCCGTGGAGCAGGTGACCCCCCAGATGCGCAGAAGCGCCAAGGCCGTCAATTTCGGCATCGTCTACGGCATTTCCGAGTTTTCTCTGGCCGAGGACATCGGCGTTACCCGCTGGGAGGCCAAGGACTTTATCGACAGCTATCTGCGCCGTTATTCCGGCGTCAGAACCTATATGCACGACGTAGTGGAGCAGGCCAGACAGACCGGCTTTGTGACCACCCTCTTTGGGCGCAGACGCTATCTGCCGGAGCTGCACGACGCCAAATATATGGTGCGCCAGAGCGCCGAACGAATGGCCATGAATACACCCATTCAGGGAACGGCCGCCGATATTATCAAGCTGGCCATGCTCCGGGTCAGTGAGGCGTTGGAGGAAAACGGCCTGCAGGCGCGGCTTCTGCTGCAGGTACACGACGAGTTGATCGTGGAGTGCCCGCCGGAGGAGGCGGAGCAGGTCATGCAGATCGTCACCCGGCAGATGCAGGGGGCAGCGGAACTGTCGGTGCCCCTGATCGCCGAGGCCAAAATGGGAAAATCATGGTACGAGGCGAAGTGATGGAACCGGTGATCGTACCCATGGAGCTGTGCCATGTGTCCCAGATTGCCCTGCTGGAGCGTCGGTGCTTTTCTGACCCCTGGAGCGAGGCCTCCGTGGCGGGCGAGCTGACCAACCCTCTGAGCCTTTGGCTGGTGGCGCTTGCAGGCGGCACGGTGGTCGGGTATGTGGGCAGTCAGACCGTGCTGGACGAGGCCGATGTGATGAATGTGGCCGTAGACCCGGCGTACCGGCGGCAGGGCGTCGGGAAAGGCCTGATGCTGGCGTTGATGGCGGCGCTACGGCAGGTCGGCGTCAGGACGCTGGCGTTGGAGGTACGCGCCTCCAACGAGGCCGCACAGGCGTTGTACAAAAACTTGGGGTTTGAACAGGCGGGGCGCCGCCCGGGCTATTATGCCAGACCCCGGGAAGATGCGCTGATCTTAAAGAAAAGGCTGGATTTGTAATGAATATTTTGGGAATTGAGTCCTCCTGCGACGAAACTGCCGTGGCGGTGGTGCGGGACGGACGGGAAGTGCGCTCCGACTGCATTGCTTCTCAGGTGGATATTCACAGGATCTACGGCGGCGTGGTGCCGGAGATTGCGTCAAGAAAGCACATTGAGACCATCTATGGCCTTGCCGAACAGGCCATCGAGCGGGCGGGCGTCACCCGAAAGGAGTTGGACGCCGTGGCCGTGACCTATGCGCCGGGGCTGATCGGCGCGGTGCTGGTGGGCGTCAATTTTGCCAAGGCGGCCGCTTACGCACTGGGCGTGCCGCTCATTCCGGTACACCATATCCGCGGCCATATCGCTGCCAATTATCTGGCCTTTCCGGAACTGGAGCCACCCTTTTTGTGTCTGGTGGTTTCCGGTGGCCACACCCTGTTTGTGGATGTGAAGGACTATACCCATATGGAGATTCTCGGGGGCACCCGGGATGACGCGGCAGGGGAGTGCTTTGATAAGGTGGCACGGGTGCTGGGAATGCCCTATCCCGGCGGCGCGGCGCTGGACAGGGCGGCGCAGGCCGGGGACGACCGGCGCTATCCCATGCCCCGGGTCAAGCTGGAGGGCAACCCGCTGGATCTGTCTTTCTCCGGACTGAAGACCGCCGCCATCAATCTGATCCATACATCCGCCCAGCGGGGGGAGGAAGTGGACGTGCCGTCTTTGTGCGCCAGCTATTCCGCCGCGGTCAGCGATATGCTGGTACCCAGAGCCATGCAGGCGCTGGCGCAGACAGGCTATGATAAGCTGGCCATTGCCGGCGGCGTGGCTGCCAATTCGCGTATCCGCGGCGATCTGACCAGACGGGCGGAGGAGGCGGGCGTGAAGCTGTATCTGCCGCCCCTGTCCCTGTGCGGGGACAATGGCGCCATGATTGCCAGCCAGGGGTATTACGAGTATCTGGCGGGCAACGTGGCGGATATGACCCTCAACGCCTATGCCACCAAATCGATTCTGGGAGAGAAGATCTCCTGACAAAACGCAGAGCAGGCAAGTCCTGCTCTGCGTTTTTTGCCGGGCGCGACTGGGGCATCCGGATTGGAAACTGCCAAAAGACGGCAGCTCCCGGCAGACTGTCGCCGGGAGCGCTTGTCAAGTGGTAAAAACGCTGAATTTATATTATGTAAACTATTTCCCGGAATTCATACGAAAGGGAGGTTCCTTTGCGGCAATTCCCAGAAAAAGGAAATAATCCCGGAGACAACCAGAATCTCCCCACTCACGGTCTGTGGAAAAAGTTGTGGAAAGTGTTTATAACTTCATTCACCCCAGAATATTCAACAGATTTCTGTCAACCTGCCGGGGGCGGATAAAAGTGATAATCTTGTTCTTATGTCAACTAAACTGGCGAAATGAAGAATCAATTCGGTCAAAATTACAACATGGTGCGCCTTTTTGCGTCGCTGCAAACTGAATGTGCCGGAGCCTGCAACGGACGGGATTTGCCAATGGGAAGGGGACGCCCGGCCGACGGAAAAAGGGGGCGGGAAGCTGCGTCCCCACCGGATTGGATGCTTTTGATGTAAAAAAGTATGAAAAGGGAACGAGTGGAAAAAACAGAGAGAAAATATTTGCCGGAAACGATTGACGAAACGCATTTTTTATGTTAAAATACGCCCGTTCGATGCGCTACTGTGGCTCAGTTGGTAGAGCAGCTGATTCGTAATCAGCAGGTCGCCGGTTCGAGTCCGGCCAGTAGCTCCAGAAAAACAGCCGGTTTATTGAAAAACCGGCTGTTTTTCTAACTTTTTTAGAGGGTAAAATAACCCGCTCTTTTCTTTTGGCGCACGGCCTTTTTTGCATTGAATTAGAGGGCGGGCAGCAGTCCCATCGGACCGCGCCCGCTGTTTATGCACTTTTCTGTCGTAGAAGAGTGTCTATACAGACCCGTATATGATAAATATGGAGCGTTTGTTCGAATTTTACGCCAGGACTGTAATTAAGCGCGCCCTGGAAGGAAGTCAGTATTACCTTGACAGCTACTCCAAACATATCTTTTTACAGAGTGGGGTTACAAGAGCAGCCGAAGCGGAACGCAATATACATCTAATTCCATTTTGCATTCCGGACATTCTTATATGCAAAAAAGAAGATCTCTGCCCTGTATTTGTGATGGATGCAAAGTATAAGTCTCATGTAAGATCTGCACGCTCCGACACTCACCAATTGCTGGCGTATGTACTCCTCACAAAGGTGAAAAGATGTGGCTTCGTTTTCCCCGGGGAGACTACTACCGTTAAAACGATGAGTTCTGGTACTGATCGCTTGACACTTGCAACCGATGATCTGAGGTATTATGAGTTGCTATTGGGCAACGATGATTTACCAACACATACCATCACCTTGGATGATGAACATCTTCATAAGGATGTGGAACATTCTGTTATTCTGAAACCATCCAATTTCTGCATCCCTCCCGATTATCCTGTAGGCAAGGAAGATTTTTTGGATGGCCTCCGGGAGTTGCATATCGGAGAGTGGCGCAGCAACTATGATCCCCGCCGTTTCGGATATGTGGTCTTGGACGGCACACAGTGGGAATTGGAGATATTCTTTTCCAACGGTCACAAGACTGTGAAGATTTACGGCAGCAACTCTTATCCGTACAACTTCAATAAATTTCTGGAGCTGCTTGGCATAGACCCTCTGGATGATGATAAGGAGGACGAGGAGGTTGACGATGAATAAAATCGTTTCTGAAATTGTTGATGTTCTACTGTCCCTGCCGGAGGAAACGGAACTTGCCACAAGCGATATTATTAAACAACTATACGGTCACGAATATCTGACCTGCGGGGATTACGAAATTCATGGAGAGATGTATGGATTTAAGGATTTCTTTGAGATTGATTCCAGGGTTCATAAGTTGGCTAAAAAGAAAGGCTTGATTTTGGACGACTCCAAATATGATGGCATGGCAACTGGCCTTCCGTTCCACATTCCATTTGTGGTGCGGAGGATACACAAGTAGGGGGATTTACATGAAGAAATACACCGACAAGGAACTACAGGCTATGTCCGATGAGGAATTGGATGCGGTTCAAGAGCAAGCAATGCGCGAATTTACCGAAGCCGGAGATAAGTTAGCAGCCATGCTCAAAAAGGCAGACCCTCTCAAACAGCTTTCCGCTGATGAGAAAAAACAGTAAACTTTCAAATTATTCCGCTATACTTTCAGATTTTCCCCCAAACAATCACACTTTTCCTCGAGAGGGGGTTCATTTGAAAATCATAAAAATATATGATTTTCCCCGGAAAGCAAAAAAGTTCTGGCAGCAAGAGGCTAAATTTGAACCCCCTGTTGCCAGAACTCTTTGATTTACAAGGCTTTTCAGTTAGGAAAAAAATAAAGGTCCGAAACCGATTGTATTAACGGTTTCGGACTTTTGTGGCATACCTACCGCTCATGGATACAATGCACCATGTTTTGAAAGCGTGGTGCATAATTTTGTGGGTTCGATTTTGATGCGCTGGGACAATGAGGACAGAAAGGACATACTCTCGATAGTGCTTGCCATCCAAAATGAAACAAAACACTTTCAAGTAGTTTCAAGTAACTTTCAAGTACAATATTGAG
>JAQYBZ010000102.1 GCA_029003235.1 Bacillota bacterium | reverse complement strand
CATGCGGTTTTCCTCCCGGCTGCCGTGCAGAGAGAGCTTCCTGCACAGACTTCCGCCCTCCCAGGCAAGCGCCACATAGATCTCGCCCACATTGGGATTGTTGGGCTCTGCGGAGGGGCCGGCATTTCCGGTGGTGGACAGCGCAAAATCCGCGCCCAGCCGCCCTCTTGCGCCCTGCGCCATCTGCAGCGCCACCGCCTCGCACACCGCCCCCTTTTCTCTCAGAAGGGCGGCGTCCACTCCAAGCAGCTTTTCCTTGACCGCGTAGGCATAGGAGATCACGCCGCCCAGATACACCGCCGAAGCGCCCGGCACGTCCGTCAGGCGCTTGCCCAGCAGGCCGCCCGTGCAGCTCTCCGCCGTGGCAAGGGTCTTTTTTTGCGCCGTGAGGCAGGCAATGACCCGTTTTTCCTCATCCATGGTAGCGTACCTTTACCATTTCCGTGTTTTCCAGCGCCCGGGCGACCAGTCCTTCCACATCCAGACGGCGCTCCACCTCTTCCACGGGGCCGAGACGGGGCTTGGTGCGGGGGTGTTTGGGGGTAAAGACCGTACAGCAGTCCTCATAGGGCAGAATGGAGGTCTCCATGGTGCCGATTCTCCGGGCGATGGTGACGATCTCCTCCTTATCCATGCCGATGAGGGGATGGAACACGGGCAGATCCACCACGGCATGGGTTACCGCCATGGCCTCCATGGTCTGGCTGGCCACCTGTCCCAGATTTTCTCCGGTCACCAGACAGCCGCAGCCGTGTTCTTTGGCGATTTGCTGGGAAATGCGCATCATAAACCGGCGCATGATGAGCGTGAAGTATTCCTCGGGGCAGTGATCCCGGATGGCCTCCTGAATCTCCGTAAAGCCCACGATATTGACGCTCATGCGGCCGCAGTAGCGGGTCATGAGCCGCGCCAGCTCCAGCACCTTGTCCTTGGCCAGCTCCGAGGTATAGGGGTAGGAGAAGAAATGGATGCACTCCAGCTCCACGCCCCGCTTGGCGATCATATAGCCCGCCACCGGAGAGTCAATGCCGCCGGAGAGCAGCACCGCTGCGCGGCCGCCCACGCCCGTTGGCAGACCGCCCGCCCCCGGCTGGGCGGGGCCGTGGACATAGGCGGCGTGGTCGCGCACCTCCACATAGACCGTGTAGGCGGGGTGATGCACGTCTACCGTCACATGGGGGAACTGCTCAGCCAGCCTGCCGCCGATTTGCTGGGAAATCTCAATGGAATTGAGGGGGAAGCGCTTGTCCGAGCGGCGGGACTCCACCTTAAAGGAGGCGGCCGCAGCCAGATCGTCCGCCAGATATTCCATCACGGCGTCATAAATGGCGTCCAGCGTTTTTTCGCACGGACGGCAGCGGCAAAGAGACACCACGCCGAAAATATAGTGGCAGGCGTCCCACGCCCCCTCCACGTCGCAGGCGTCGTCCGTTGGCTCCACATACACGGTGGACTGGAGAATGGTCACGTCAAATTCTCCAAAGGGGCGCATACGGCGCTTGACATTGGAGCAAAGGCGGTTTTCAAATTGACGGCGGTTCGCCCCCTTGAGGACGATCTCGCCCAGTTTCAGCAGAAAAATCTCGTTCATATGCTCTCCTTCAGCTTCTTCCGATCCGGAAGGTTCTGTATTGAATGGCCTCGGCCAGATGCGTAGGTTCTATGGTTTTCGCGCCGTCCAGATCGGCGATGGTTCGCGCCACCTTTAAGATCCGGTCATAGCTCCGGGCGGTCAATCCCATGGAGTCAAAGGCCGTTTTCATCAGCGCCGCACAGGCCTCGTCCAGCGGGCACAGCTCCCGTAGCTGTGCCGCGTCCATACGGGCGTTGCACTGGGTATCCGAGCCGGCAAAGCGCCGGTGCTGGCAGTCTCTGGCCGCGTTGACCCGCGCCTTGATGGCGCACGACGGCTCCGCCGGGGCACGGGAGCGCAGCTCCTCAAAGGGCACGGCGGGCACCTCCACGATCAGATCAATGCGATCCAGCAGAGGGCCGGAGATCCGTCCCACATAGCGCTCCACGTCGTGCTGCCGGCAGGTACAGCGGCCGCTGGGGTCTCCGTACCAGCCGCATTTGCAGGGGTTCATGGCGCACACCAGCATAAAGTCGCAGGGATAGGTCTCGCTTCCGGCGGCACGGGTGATGGTCACGCTGCCGTCCTCCAGCGGCTGGCGCATGACCTCCATGGTGTCCGTGCGGAACTCCGGCAGCTCGTCGAGAAACAGAACGCCCCGGTGGGCAAGGGTGATCTCTCCGGGATGGGGCACCGCCCCGCCTCCGGCCAGTCCCGCCGGATAGATGGTGTGGTGGGGGCTGCGGAAAGGGCGCGCCGTGATCAGGGGGGCACGGGGATCTACCAGCCCCATAATGGAGTGGATCTGGGTGACCTCCAGCGCTTCCTGTCTGGTCATATCCGGCAAAATGGAGGGCAGGCGCTTGGCCAGCATACTCTTGCCGGAACCGGGAGGCCCTACCATTAAAATATTGTGGCCGCCCGCCGCGGCGATCTCCAGCGCCCGCTTGGCGTTTTCCTGCCCTTTGACGTCCCGGAAATCGGGCAGGGAGCGGCCAAAGCCCTCCTGCCGCCACACCGGCTCCGGCGGCAGCACCTGCTGGCCGGACAGATGGGCGGCCAACTGCCCCACATCCTCCACGCCGATAACCGTCAGCCCGTCGGCAAGGGTGGCCTCGGGGGCGTTGCTTTTGGGTACATACAGGGTGGTAATGCCGCTTTGCACGGCGGCAATGGCCATGGACAGCACGCCGTTCACCGGCCGCAGCCGTCCCTCCAGAGACAGCTCTCCCAGAAACGCGCTGGGCGCTTCGGGCAGGCGCAGCAGTCCGGCGGCCGCCAGCACGGAAAGCAAAATGGGAAGGTCGTACAGTGTGCCCGTCTTTTTTGTGTTGGCCGGCGCCAGATTGACGGTGATGCGGCTCACGGGGAACTTGAAGCCCGCCGTTTTGATGGCGGCGCGCACCCGCTCCCGCGCCTCTTTCACGGCGGCGTCCGGCAGCCCCACGATCTCAAAGCCCGGCAGGCCGTTGGTGATCAGGCACTCCACAGCCACCGGATAGCCGGAAATCCCGCTGATGCCCATGGATGCCACATGACTGGTCACAGGCAGCGCTCCTTTCCCGAAAAATTCCGTTGTCAGCCGGAAAATGGTTTTTCCGCTCTGCCCCTCTATCATATCGCATTCGGCGGAAAAATACAAACGCTCTTTTGGCAAAAGCCCACATTTTTGCGAAAAATTCAAAAAAATAGACGGAATGGATTTTTTACCGATTTACAAAATACCCTTTCGATGATATGATATTGTTGTCAAAATATGAGGGGCAGTCTGCCTCTCTGATTTGGAGGTAATCAACTTGTTGAAAAGAAAACTGAAAACCATGGACGGCAACACCGCTGCCGCACATGTCAGCTACGCTTTCACGGAAGTAGCTGGTATCTACCCCATTACCCCCTCCAGCCCCATGGCGGACTATGTGGATCAGTGGTCTGCGCAGGGTCGTGAGAATATTTTCGGCAACCGGGTAAAGGTCGTGGAGATGCAGTCCGAGGCCGGCGCTTCCGGCACCGTGCACGGCTCTCTGGCCGCCGGCGCCCTGACCACCACCTACACCGCCTCTCAGGGTCTGCTGCTCATGATCCCCAATATGTACAAGATCGCCGGCGAGCTGCTTCCCGCCGTGTTCCACGTCTCGGCAAGAACCCTCGCCACCCACGCGCTGAACATCTTCGGCGACCATTCCGACGTCTACGCCTGCCGTCAGACCGGCTTTGCCATGCTCTGCGAGACCAACCCGCAGGAAGTCATGGATCTGGGCGCTGTCGCCCATCTGGCTGCCATTAAAGGCCGCGTGCCCTTTATCAACTTCTTCGACGGCTTCCGTACCTCCCACGAAATCCAGAAGATCGCCGTTTGGGACTACAAGGATCTCAAGGACATGGTGGACATGGATGCGGTGGAAGCCTTCCGCAAGCACTCCCTGAACCCCGAGCGTCCGGCCATGCGCGGCTCTCACGAGAACGGCGATATTTTCTTCCAGCACCGCGAGGCCTGCAACAAGTATTACGACGCTCTGCCCGCCATTGTGGAATCCTACATGAAGAAGGTCAACAAGAAGCTGGGCACCAACTATCAGCTCTTTAACTACTACGGCGCCCCTGACGCCGACCGGGTCATCGTGGCCATGGGCTCCATCTGCGACGTGGCCGAGGAAGTCATCGACTACCTCAACGCCCACGGCCAGAAGGTGGGTCTGGTCAAGGTTCGCCTGTTCCGGCCCTTCTGCCCGGACAAGCTGCTGGCCGCCATCCCCGCCACCGTAAAGAAGATCGCTGTCTTGGATCGGGACAAGGAGTCCGGTGCGCAGGGCGAGCCTCTGTACATGGACGTTGTCACCGCGCTGGCAGACGCCGGCCGGACGGATGTTCTGGTCACCGGCGGCCGCTACGGCCTCGGCTCCAAGGACACGCCTCCCGCCTCCGTGTTTGCCGTCTATGACGAGCTGAAGAAGGCCTCTCCCAAGAAGCACTTCACCATCGGCATCGTGGACGACGTGACCAAGCTGTCTCTCAGAGAGCGCAAGAACGTTCCCAACACCGCTGCCAAGGGCACCATCGAGTGCAAGTTCTGGGGTCTGGGCGGCGACGGCACCGTGGGCGCCAACAAGAACTCCATCAAGATCATCGGCGACCATACGGACAAATATGTACAGGCCTATTTCCAGTACGACTCCAAGAAGACCGGCGGCGTCACCATCTCCCACCTGCGCTTTGGCGACCAGCCCATCAAGAGCCCGTACTACATCAACAAGGCGGACTTTGTGGCCTGCCACAACCCGTCCTATATCACCAAGGGCTACAAAATGGTGCAGGATGTAAAGCCCGGCGGCGTGTTCATGATCAACTGTCAGTGGACGCCGGAGGAGCTGGAGCATCACCTCAACGCCGAGGCCAAGCGCTACATCGCCAAAAACAAGATTCAGCTCTACACCATCAACGCCATTGATCTGGCCATCAAGGTGGGCATGGGCAAGCGCACCAACACCATTCTTCAGTCCGCTTTCTTCACGCTGGCCAAGGTCATGCCCGAGGAAGACGCCATTCGCTACATGAAGGACGCCGCCACCCATTCCTACCTGAAGAAAGGTCAGGACGTGGTGGACTGCAACCACAGAGCCATCGACGCCGGCGCCACCGCCTTTGTCAAAATCGACGTGCCCGCCGCCTGGGCCAACGCCGTGGACGAGCCGAAGGAAGAAGTTCTGGAGGGCAAGCCGGAGCTGGTCAAGATGGTCAGGGACATCCTTGTCCCCGTGGACAAGATGGACGGCGACTCCCTGCCCGTCTCCGCTTTCGTGGATCATGTGGACGGCCAGTTCGAGCTGGGCGCTTCCGCCTATGAGAAGCGCGGCGTAGCCGTGACCGTTCCCGCCTGGGACGCCGACAAGTGCATCCAGTGCAACAACTGCGCCTTTGTCTGCCCCCATGCCACCATCCGTCCCTTCGCTCTGACGGAGGAAGAAGTGAAAGCCGCGCCCGCCGCCATGCGCGCCGTGCCTGTCAAGGCCGGTAAGGGCAAGGGCGTCTACTCCTACACCATGGCCGTTTCGCCTCTGGACTGCATGGGCTGCGGCGTGTGCGTAGGCGTGTGCCCCACCAAGGCCATCTCCATGCAGCCGCAGGAATCCCAGCTTGCGCAGCAGGACGTGTTCAACTACTGCGTCAGCAAGGTGGCAGAGAAGAAGGATATGCAGGATCTGACCGTCAAGGGCAGCCAGTTCAAGCAGCCCATGCTGGAGTTCTCCGGCTCCTGCGCAGGCTGTGCCGAGACCTCCTACGCCCGTCTGGTCACCCAGCTTTTCGGCGACAGAATGTACATCTCCAACGCCACCGGCTGTTCCTCCATCTGGGGCGGCCCCGGCGCAACATCTCCCTACTGCACCAACAAAGAGGGTCACGGCCCGGCATGGTCCAACTCCCTGTTTGAAGACAACGCAGAGCACGGCTACGGCATGTATATCGCCCAGAAGACCCTCCGCGAAGAGCTGGCTGCCAAGACCCGCAAGCTCATTTCCCTGTGGGCAACGGAGGAGCTGAAGGCTGCCGGTCAGAAGTGGCTGGACACCATGGAGGACAGCGCTGCCAACAAGGAAGCCACCGCCGCCTATGTGGCCGCTCTGGAAAACGGCATCCTGGGTGTGGATGAGGGCATTGCCTTCCTGTCCACGGAGGACGCAAAGAAGAAGTTCGGCGCAGAAGAGGCCGACAAGATGCTGGCACACATGAAGCAGCTCAAGGCCAAGGGCAAGACCCACTGCGACTGCGAAGCCTGCCAGTTGGCTGCTGAAATTCTGGATAAGAAAGAATACCTGTCCAAGAAGTCCGTCTGGATCTTCGGCGGCGACGGCTGGGCATACGACATCGGCTTCGGCGGCGTTGACCACGTTCTGGCACAGAACGAGGACATCAACATCTTCGTCTTCGATACCGAAGTCTACTCCAACACCGGCGGACAGGCCTCCAAGGCTTCCAACGTCGGTCAGGTGGCGCAGTTCGCCGCTGCCGGCAAGGAGACCAAGAAGAAGAGCCTGGCGGAGATCGCCATGTCCTACGGCTACATCTATGTGGCGCAGGTGGCCATGGGCGCCAACCCCGCCCAAACCCTCAAGGCCATTTCCGAGGCGGAAGCCTATCACGGCCCGTCCCTGATCATCGGCTACGCCCCCTGCGAGATGCACTCCATCAAGGGCGGCATGATCCACTGCCAGGAGGAAATGAAGAAGGCTGTGGACTGCGGCTACTGGAATATGTTCCGCTTCAATCCCGCCGCAGAGAAGAAGTTCGTGCTGGATTCCAAGGAGCCCAAGGACGGCTACCGCGAATTCCTGATGAACGAGGCGCGCTACAGCCGCCTGACCCGCGAGTTCCCTGACAGAGCTGAGGGTCTGTTTGAGCGCAACGAGCAGAACGCCAAGGAGCGCTACGAGCATCTGCAGAAGCTGGTAGAAATGTATCAGGACTGATTCCTGAAAGAAACGGGGCGCGTACCAAAAGGCACGCGCCCCAAATTTAACCGCCCCGGGAACGACCCGGGGCGGTGTTTTTGATAAGCTGCGGGCAATTACCGCTTTTGCAGGACGATTTTAATGAAATTCAGGTACTTTCCGCCGCCGGCCTCCATGGCTTTGCGGTCGCCGACGGCATATTCGTTGTCCTGCCGCAGCCAGTCCGCCCAGACTTCCTCATTGGAGACCATTTCCGTGACGCAGAGTACCTGGGCGTCCCGGCATTGCGCCACGATAGTTTTCCAATAGGACACATCGTGGAGATACTCCAACTGTTCCGGCGTCCAGGACAGCAGCAGCTCCGGCGGCAGGCAGTCGTGGCAGTCCTGTTTCATGCCGGGCACGGCGATGTAGACATAGCCGCCGGGCTTCACAAAGGGAAGCAGTTTTTCGTCCAGAAAAGCCGGGTCGCGGCCAAAATAATTATAGGAATCGGTGCTGATGACGGCGTCAAAAAAACCTTTCTCAAAGGGCAGGTCGGCTGCATCGGCCTTGACGGGGCAGAGCTGCTGCTCTGTCAGCCCCAGTTGCGCAAAGAATTTCCGGTTGTCCTCCGGGTCGCTCCAAAGATCGGCGGCATAGACCCGAAAGCCGTACTCCCTGACCAGAAACACGGACGTCAACCCCTGTCCGCTGCCCAGGTCACATACCACAGCTCCGCAGGGGATCTTGCTGTCCAGCAGCAGCTCTTCCTCCAGCTTCAGGGGATTCGGCCCCATGATCTTCGCCATCCATTCCGGCGTATCGTACTTTTCACTGCGCGGGTAGCGCATGACAGTTCCTCCTTTTCCGGCTCCCCCGGGAGCCCTGTTGTGTGTCTGTTTCGTTCCGTTTCCGGCGGCAGCGCGTTATTTGGACGGGCAGGCGCCGGGCAGAGTTTCCCTTACGGCGCAACGATAAAGCCGTCAATGTACCGCTCCATGGTTTGCCTGACCTTCTGCTTATCCTCCGCCCCGTCATAGACACCGTACATGAGGAAAAAAGGGCCGTAAAAGGCCAGGGCTTTGCCCATGCCCGTCTCCGGGTCGCCGGTGATCCGGCTGAAAATGTCGGCCATATAGCCCAGCGGGCCGCTTACCAGATACTGCTGGTAGAGCTGCGCCATTTCCCCGTCGCGATACTGCTCCAGTGTCAGCATTTTTCGGAAATTGGCAGAAAACTCGTTCTCCGTCCAATAACGGAACTGCGCCTTGGCGTAGGTTCTGACCGCCTGCACGGACGTGCGCCCGTAGGCTTCCGCGTCCTGCTCCATCGTTCCGGCAGGCATCTGGCAGGCCACGGCGCTCTCGTAGTCCATTTGCTCCATGCGCGCCAGAATCTGGTCAAAAATATCCCGTTTGCTCTGATAGTGCCTGTACAGCGCCCCTTTGGTCATGCCTAGCTCTCCGGCGATATGGCTGACCGGCACCGCCTCGTAGCCGTCCCGGGCGAACAGTCGCAGGGCGGCATACAGAATTTTTTCTCTTGTGTCCGACATACTGCTCCCTCCTGAAAAGTAAACGATCGTTTACATCCAGTATAGTAAACGTTCGTTTACTTGTCAAGCCCCATTTTTCGGGCAAAGGGCTTTTGGCAGCCGCCGGAAGATTATTTCTGCGCCTGCAAATTTTTCTGTTTCGCAGTTCCGGCGGAGATTCCGGCAAAAACCGGGAAAAGGCGCAATAAAAAGCTTGACAACGGGATACCGCTGTGATAATATTGTATGGCTGATGATGTGTCAGGAAGCTGCGGGTGTAGTATAACGGCTAGTACAACAGCCTTCCAAGCTGTGGGCGTGGGTTCGATTCCCATCACTCGCTCCACATATGCGCCAGTAGCTCAGTTGGATAGAGCAACTGCCTTCTAAGCAGTGGGTCGGGGGTTCGAGTCCCTTCTGGCGTACCATTCCGCCATACAGCGGTATCGGCAGAAAAGATGGAATTATATATGGTGGGTGTAGCGTAGTTGGTTAACGCGTCAGATTGTGGCTCTGAAGACCAAGGGTTCGAATCCCTTCACTCACCCCATTTTTTTGCACCTTATTGGCTGTCTTCCGCTCAGGCCGGAATCCACATTGGGATGTCGCCAAGTGGTAAGGCACCAGACTTTGACTCTGGCATTCGTAGGTTCGAGTCCTGCCATCCCAGCCATTTGACTCGCTAGCTCAGCCGGCAGAGCAACTGCCTTTTAAGCAGTGGGTCCGGAGTTCGAATCTCCGGCGAGTCACCAAACAGATTGCGCTGAAAAC
>JAQYBZ010000101.1 GCA_029003235.1 Bacillota bacterium | reverse complement strand
CGCCAAGGCCAAGGGGAATCTGGACGAGCATATCTATGAGGCGCACTCTCTGGAGGAGGCCAGGCGCCTGCAGGAGGAGAACGGCGGCTTCATCAAGACCATGTGGTGCGGCGACGAGGCCTGCGAGGTCAAGATGAAGGAGGTCGCCGGAATGACCTCCCGGTGCATCCCCTTTGCACAGGAGAATCTGGACACGGTCTGCCCCGTCTGCGGCAGGCCGGCGAAGAAAATGGTTCTCTGGGGCGTGGCTTATTAAGCCGCCTGGAAAAATACCCCGTGTCTGCCGGGAAAACCCGGCGGCACGGGGGTTTGTCTGGGATCGGGGCAAAAGCGCGGGACAATCAAAGGCAGGCTGTACCTTACGGCACAGCCTGCTTTTTTCAGACGCAGTGATATTATTTGGCAAAGACGCGGCGCAGATGTACAAAGTCGGGCAGACCGTCAACCTTGGACTGCCGGGTCTCTCCCTGAATCAGGGGCAGGCAATAGCGGATGAAGTCGTCGGTCACATGGTTGCCGTCGGGAGTGATCCATTCCAGCGGCACCTTCTTTTCCGTGTTGGCCACATCCGCCAGGTTGAACAGCTCATAGCTGCACTGATAGCCGTTTTCGTCCCGCTGGCAGCGGAAGCCCACCATCTTGCCGGTAATGCCGGAAAGAGCGGCTTCCACGGCGCGCT
Organism: Bacillota bacterium; assembly: GCA_029003235.1. Lineage (GTDB taxonomy): Bacteria > Bacillota > Clostridia > Oscillospirales > Oscillospiraceae > JAFRPC01. Next base: position 2,224 of record JAQYBZ010000101.1, on the reverse strand, counting down.
TGCCGGACTGGAAGGACTCTTCAATGTCGGTGGCGGAAGCGCAGTGAGAGGCGCAGCGCTGCAGCAGGCTCAGCTCGATGCCGCGCACCTTGACGTTGAGCGCAGCCTTGATTACGGAAGCAAGCCTTGCGGCAAGACCGCCCAACTGGGCGTGGCCGAAGCCGTCGGTGCCGGAGGTCTTGGCTTCGGAGACAAAGCTGCCGTCGGCGTAATGGATGCCCTCGGAGACGGCGACAAGGCAGTCGCCCTTTTCCTCATAAACCCGCTTGACGTCGGCAATGAACTGATCCATGTCAAAGCTCCGCTCGGGCAGATAGATCAGATCGGGGCCGTCGCCCTTGAGCCCGGCCAGAGCAGCGGCGGCAGTGAGCCAGCCGGCGTGACGTCCCATACATTCCACGATGGTGATCATGCCGGTGCTGTAGACCTGACTGTCCCGGGACACTTCCATGATGGAGGTGGCGATGTACTTGGCAGCCGAGGCAAAACCGGGGCAGTGGTCGGTGCCGTACAGGTCGTTGTCGATGGTCTTGGGCACACCGATGACCCGGCACTCATAGCCTACCTTGGCGCAATAGCGGCTGATCTTGTTGCAGGTGTCCATGGAGTCGTTGCCGCCGTTGTAGAAGAAGTAGCGCACGTTGTGTTTGCGGAAGACCTCAAGGATGCGCTTGTAATCGGTGTCGTCCTCGTCGGGATCGGCGATCTTGTAGCGGCAGGAACCAAGGGCAGAGGAGGGCGTATACAGTAGCTTTTCCAGCTCTTTGGGATCTTCCTCGTCCATGATCATCAACTGATCGTTGAGAACGCCCACAATGCCGTGGTACGCGCCGTAGACGGTGGTGATGTTCTTGCTCTCCAGAGCGGTTTTGATGACACCGTAGGCGGAAGCGTTAATGACGGCCGACGGGCCGCCGGACTGCCCGATAATGGCAGAACCGACCAGTGCTTTTTCAGACATAGTGAATTACCTCCGGTAAAAAAGTTGGGCGCAGCCGGGCAAATGCCCAAACTCCGCATGATAACATTGTAGTTATTGACAATTTACCATTTTTGCCCCTTAAAGTCAATGCTATTTCTGCAAAGAATCGGAAAAAACCCGCCTGTTTGCAAGCCGGAGCAAAACAGCGCCTGCCCGGCGGAAAAACCGGCGTCCGGAAAGCTCCATATCCGGCGGATATGCCGCCGGGCTGTTCGGGCGGCATTATGCCGAAAACGGAATCTGCCGGACAGCGGCCGAAGCCGGAAAAATGAAACATTTTTCACAAAAGCGGAAATAAGAAGGGGTAAAATATGTTATTTGCAGGTTTGTCAATGATGTGTTAAACATTATTGGCAACCCTACACATTTCCCATCCCACCCGGTGATTTTTTGTTGACAAACGCAAACCGGTGTGTTACTATAATTGCGCTAAAAAGATTCGGAGAGATGTCCGAGCGGTTTAAGGAGCTGGTCTTGAAAACCAGTGACCCAGCAATGGGCCGTGGGTTCGAATCCCACTCTCTCCGCCATTTCTCTCCAACATAGAGTTTTCTTTTATTCGGAGTGATACCCAAGAGGCCGAAGGGGCTCCCCTGCTAAGGGAGTAGGCGTGTAAAAAGCGCGCGAGAGTTCAAATCTCTCTCACTCCGCCACTTTGCAAAAATCCCGTGTTCCTTGGGACACGGGATTTTTTCTGTATTTTCAAGGCTTTGCAGACTTTTTGACCGGTTATTTCATGCAAATAATTTGTCAAATGTTTGACGTATTTTTTCTATCATTGGCAGTACTTTCTAAGAAAAACGTCACGTCAATAAAAATGTCGATGGGATTTTGCCGAGCTTCTGGATGATAAAAACACTGCCCGTCTCAAGAGAACATAGCCCTGCGGAAAGCCGAGTAACCGGCATTCCGCAGGGCTGTTTTCATCATGCTGTTCGCCCGCACGACCGCCCTTCTCTCCGCAGGGGTCGGCGTCCCGGGGGTCTGGCCTATTGGCCGAACACGCCCGCCCTGTCCAGCGTGACCAGCACACGAATGGCGTCCTCACCCAGATCGAGGATCGTATTGTCACCCTCTCCGCCCTTGCCGTTGAGGATTCCCTTGCCCATGAGCTTTTCCACCGTGGGCAGGTAGTATTTCTCCGCCGAAGCGTCCTTTTTCAGATCCGCAAGCGTATGATAGCGCATTTCCGTTTCCTCCGTTTCCGTCATTTTTTTGGCCACGTCCGCCCGAAACGTGTCC
>JAQYBZ010000100.1 GCA_029003235.1 Bacillota bacterium | reverse complement strand
AGCAGATTTGGAAGGAGATACGCAAACGCGGCTTTCGAAACGAGGTGTTCGCGACCTTAGAGAAAGTCGTTGATCGCCTCTGCGATACCATTTGCCCGCTTACCTCTGATACCATTTTCAGCATTACAGGACGCAATTGTTAAAGCGTTTAATTAGGCTTTAGTATGAGTATGCCGGAAAAGGCGGAAGAAGCTGTCCACAGGGATCTTTCAGAAAGGCAAAACAAAACAAAAAAAATTCCCGGTACTCAGAAAACCTGAATACCGGGATCTGGAGGTGACACCCAGATTTGAACTGGGGAATGACGGTTTTGCAGACCGTTGCCTTACCACTTGGCTATGTCACCTTATAAAATAGGGAAGCACCTAGCGCTTCCCTATTTGTTTGGAGCGGGTGACGAGGCTCGAACTCGCTACCTCCACCTTGGCAAGGTGGCGCTCTACCAGATGAGCTACACCCGCATTGAGTTGGTGCCTCCGGTCGGAATTGAACCAACGACACGCGGATTTTCAGTCCGCTGCTCTACCTACTGAGCTACAGAGGCATTTGGTACATGAAGCCAAGCCCTCGGCTTGGCTTCATGTATGTGGCGACCCGGAACAGACTCGAACTGTCGACCTCCAGCGTGACAGGCTGGCGTGCTAACCGACTGCACCACCGGGCCATATAATGGTGGAAAGTACAGGGCTCGAACCTGTGACCCCTTGCTTGTAAGGCAAGTGCTCTCCCAGCTGAGCTAACCTTCCAGCCCTGTTGTCTCGGTATTCCACCGGCGACGGTTGTTATTATACAGGACACCACCCTATTTGTCAAGCAGAAATTTCATATTTTTCAAAAGAGACAAAAATCGTCTCGCAGCCTCTCTTTATCAGGGATTTTTCCGCTTTTTCGGAAGAATCTCCCACTTTTTATCGGCAGGCGCTCCCGCTCACAGCGCAGAAAAGCAGGCGGAAAGCTGCTGCCGCAAACTTTCCGCCGTGGTCTTTCTATTCGTCCAGCTTTTTCAGGAGTGCCGCCACGTCCGCCGGGGTGAAGCGGTAGTCCGCATCGCAGAACTGGCACTGAATCTGAATCTCCTTGCCCTCGTCCACGATCTGCCCCAATTCTTCTCTGCCCAGACTGATCAGGGTGGACTCCACCCGCTGGCGGGTGCAGTAGCACCGATAGGACACCGGCGTCGGCTCGAAAAACTCCAGCTCCATCCCGTCGGTCACCGCCTGAAGCATCTGGGGCAGGGTCATCCCTCCGTCCAGCATGGCCGTCACGGCGCCCGCTTTCCGGATGCCGGCCTCCAGCCGGTCGATGACTGTATCCGGTGCGCCGGGCAAAAGCTGCAGCAGATAGCCGCCCGCCACTTTCACGCTGCAGTCCGTATCCACCAGCACCCCCAGGCCGCAGGCGGAGGGCGTCTGCTCACTCTGCATGAGATAGGCCGTCACGTCGTCGCCGATCTCCCCGGAGACCAGCGCCACGCTGCCCACATAGGGCTCTTTCATCTGCAGATCGCGGATGACCGTCAGCGTCCCCTGGGTTCCCACGGCGGCGCCCACGTCCAGCTTGCCCGCGTATTTTTCCAACAGGGAAATGTGGGGATTGTCCACATAGCCGCGCACGTTTCCCTCCGCGTCCGACACGGCCAGCACTGTGCCCAGCGGCCCGCCGCCCTTGACCTGCAGCGTGACGGAGCCGTTTTCACATTTCTGCATATTGCCCAGCATGGAGGCGGCCGTCAGAACTCTGCCCAGTGCCGCTGTGGCCGTGGGCGTGGTGTCGTGGATGGTTCTCGCCCGTTCCACCAGCGCGGTGGAGCGGATGGCTGCGGCTTTCACAAAGCCGTCTTTCGTCATTGCTCTTAAAATCTGATCTGTCATATTTACTCCCTGGTAGCTGCAAAATACAGCCTTTGTTCGTTTTCCTCCGGCGGCGTCAGCTTCCGGTCGCCGAAGCAGCGGATCTGGGAAAAGCCCGCCTGTTCCAAATATTCCGTCAGTTCCCGGCGGGTATAGGCGTATTCCTCATGTGCCTCGCCCTCCCGCTGCCAGAGCCGGCCGGCACGGGTAAAAATGTCCATGCCGTAGGTGCAGATCCGGCGTGCCTCGTCAAAATCCGCCCGCCAGACGCAATACACGTCGTCATCCTCGTCCAGAAAGATCTGTCCGTCCAGACTGCGCAGCTTTTCCTCGGAATTAACGTCAAAAATCAGCAGACCGCCGGGCTTGAGCTGGCTGTAGATGCGCCGGATGGCCTGCTGGCAGAGCGCCGGATCCGTCACATAGTTCAGGCTGTCCAGACAGCATACCGAGCAGTCCACGGGCTGCGCCAGACGCAGCTTCTCCATGGGCTGGCAGATAAAATAGGGGCGGTTCTCCTCCAGCTCCATAGCCTTGTCATAGGCCACGGTGAGCATCTGCTCCGAGCGATCCACGCCCAGCACCTGATAGCCTGCCTGTGCCAGCAGCACGGACATGGAGCCGGTGCCGCAGGCCAGATCCAGCACCGTCCGGGGCGTCTTGCCGTACAGCGCCATAATCCTCTGATAAAAGTCCAGAATTTCCCCGTAGGGAATGTCCCGGGTCAGCCGGTCATAGGAATCGGCCAGAAATTCGTAAGCCACAGTATCACCTGCTCATGGCAAAAGGCCCGGAATTTTCATCCCGAGCCTTTTGTCTGCCTTTCTTACTTCTTGAAAATGGAGAAGATGGCGTCGATGTCGTTGATGTCGCCCTCCGCTGCGTTGGAAGACGCGGAAGAAGCGCCGCCTGCGCCGGTGTTTTTGCCACCAAAGTCGCTGCTCAGGCTGGAGAAGGACTTGCGCTCCGGCTTCTTCTCCGGCTTCTTGTCGTCAAAGCCGGTGGCAATGACGGTGACGCGCATTTCGTCCTCAAAGTCCTCGGAGAACGTCGCGCCGAAGATGATGTTGGCCTCGGGATTAGCAGCTTCCATAACAATGTTGGCGGCCGTTTCCACATCGTCCAGACCCAGATCGGCGGAACCGGTGACGTTGATCAGAACGCCCGTTGCGCCGTTGATGGAAGTCTCCAACAGGGGGCTGGCCACTGCGGTCATGGCAGCCTGCTCCGCCTTTTCGCGGCCGGAGGCGATGCCCACGCCCATGTGGGCGCGACCCGCATTCTTCATGATGGAGGAAACATCGGCAAAGTCCAGATTGATGATCACACGCTCGGAGTAGCCCACCAGTTCGGAGATGGACGTAACGGCCTGCTTGAGTACGTCGTCGGCAATGCCGAAAGCGTTGGCAAAGGTGATCTTCTGATCGGTGACATATTTCAGACGATCATTGGGAATGACGATGAGGGAGTCCACCTTGTCGGACAGGGCGGCGATGCCCGCATCGGCCTGCTTCATACGGTTTGCGCCCTCAAACTTGAACGGACGGGTAACCACGCCCACGGTGAGGATACCGGCCTCATGAGCCAGATCGGCAATAATGGGAGCCGCGCCGGTGCCGGTGCCGCCGCCCATGCCGGCGGTGATGAAGACCATGTCGGTGCCCTCCAGGCACTTGGCAATGGCGGCTCTGCTCTCTTCGGCGGACTTTTTGCCGATTTCGGGCTTGGAGCCTGCGCCCATGCCGCCGGTGAGCTTCTCACCGATCTGCAGTTTGTTGGGGCAGCCGGATTTGTTCAGATCCTGCCGGTCTGTATTGATGACCAAAAAGTCCACGCCGTCTACGCCGGAAGAGATCATTCGGTTGACAACATTGTTGCCGGCGCCGCCGACGCCAATCACCTTGATATTTACAACTTTTTCAGGATAATCAGCCATTTAACGTTCCTCCTATGTATATATCTGGTTCTGTGTTTCATTGTTAACACAAAAATGTGCATTTATACTGTTTTATTTTATCGTGAAATCGCAAAATGGTCAATACCATTTTGTGGATTTTCTTGGATTTTATAAAAAAGTTTTCATTTTTTAGTGAAACGGCTGGAATCTTGCAGCCTTTTCCTCGGTGAAGGTCAGGTCAATGACCCCGGACTGATAGGACTCCAGCTCCTGCAGAACGCCCTCCAGATAGGCCAGCTTATATTCCAGATCCTCCGTCGTACCCAGCTTGATCTGGTACTGGGTGCCGTACCAGAGGCACACGTCGTAGGACGCGCTCACGTCCACGGAGACGATCTGCTTGACAAAAGATTCCGTCTCCAGCAGCCCCAGCAGGGCGGTCACGGCGTTTTTCTTGGCCGCCAGTTCGGAGGTGTCCGTCCCCTCCGTCTGGGTAAGGACAATGAAATCGCCAATCTTGGGCGGGTCAATGGTAAAGCCGGTGATAAGGATGTGGCCTTTGGCCTCCGCCTCCGTGGTCTCGTCCACGATGCGCCCCTCCCGGTTCATGAGCCACCAGCCTCCTGCGCTGTCCGCGATGCCGTAGGTCACTTCAAATTCCGAGACTGTAATGATCACCGTGTTGGGCAGGCTGCGCTTGACCTGTATCTCGCTGATATAAGGCAGCTCCGCCATGATCCGCGCGGCGATGGTTTCCTTTCCCATGGTCAGGAGGTTGTCGCCCATCTCGATGCCCGAGGCGGCGGCCACCTCAGCCTCCGTGTAGTACTGATTGCCCACCACGCGCACGTGCTGCACCTTGAAAAAGATGGTGAAGCCCAGGATCACGGCAGCCACCACCGCCAGCATGGTGAGGAATTTGACCCGGAAGTTGGAATTGGGCACACGGCGGTGCTTCTTCTTTTTGGCCGCAGGCCGCCGGGTCTGGTCGGTTTGGGCTGCCTGCCGCCGCTGCTGTGCCGGGTCACGGCGCACCGGCTGCTGCGCCGGATTTCTTCGGGTGCTTCTGCTTGCCGCGTTTCGTGCATTGCCCGAAGGCCGGCTACTCTCCCGTCCGAGGGAGCCGGAACGGCGCGTCCGGGTTCTGCGCGGCTCCTCTCTGCTTTCCGGCGTGCGCCGTCTCTGTCCAGAGGCGCTGCGGCGTTCTCTTTCGTAGTCCAAGTGCTTTCACCTCTCGTCTGTCCCGTGCAGCTCGAGCTTGGCGCCGAGCCGGCACAGATTCTGTGTCATATGATCATACCCACGCTCCATATGGTATATGTGGGACAGTGTGCTTTCTCCCTCCGCGCCCAAAGCCGCCGTCAGCATGGCCGCGCCGCCCCGCAGGTCAGTGGCCTCCATGGCGGCGCCGTGCAGGCTTCTGACGCCCCTGATGCGGGCGATCTTCCCCGCCAGTTCAATGTCCGCCCCCAGCTTCCGCAGTTGGGGCACATGGCGGTAGCGGTTTTCAAAGACAGTTTCTTCCATAACCGTCGTCCCGTCCGCCTTTAACAGCGCCGCCATCAGCGTGGCCTGGGCATCTGTGGGAAAGGCCGGATAGGGGCCGGTAATGACAGGCGCGACGGCGTGCAGTCCCCCGGCGCGGATGCACAGGGCGTCGTCGTAGGAACGGATGCTGCAGCCGGCTGCCTCATAGCGCTCGGTCACAGCCTGTAAATGGCAGGGGCGCATCTGCCGCAGGGTCAGCTCCCCGCCGGCACAGGCCACCGCCGACAGATAGGTGGCGGCTTCCATGCGGTCGGGCATCACCCGGTAATCCGCTCCGTGCAGGGCGGCAGGGTACACCGTCACCACGGATGTGCCCGCGCCCCGGATGTCTGCGCCGCAGGCGTTCAAAAAGCCCGCCAGGTCGCTGATCTCCGGCTCTCTGGCCGCGCCCACAATGCGCACCGAATCGTCGGCCGCCGTGGCCGCCAACAGGAGGTTTTCCGTCGCGCCCACGCTGGGATAGGGCAGCACCACGTCGCCGCCGGCAAGCTTCGCCGCCTGAAACTGCAGCCTGTCGCCCTGTGCCAGCAGGGACGCGCCCAACTGGCGCAGACCTGAAATATGTAAGTCAATGGGGCGCGCGCCCAGCACACAGCCGCCGGGAGGATAAATCACAGCCTCCCCCTCCGCCGCCAGCAGCGCCCCCAGAAAGAGGACGGACGAGCGCATTTTTTCCATGAGCCCCGCCGGGATCTCCGTCCGGCGCAGGCCGGCAGCGTTTACGGCGATCACGCCGCCATCCGCATCTACGCCGCAGCCCAGATACCGCAGAATTTCCAGTGCCGTGTCCACGTCCCGGATGTCCGGGCAGCCGCGGATCACGCAGGTCTCCTTTGTGGCAACGGTAGCCGCCAGGATGGGCAGCACGGCATTTTTCGCGCCGTGGATCTGTACCTGACCGTACAGGGGTCTGCCGCCCAGCACCGAAAGGACTTTCATAGCTTCGCCTCCGCAAAGTAGGGGTTGGATTCATCCCCATACTATGCGCAGGAAAAAATCACCGTGCCTTGCCAAGCTCCAGAATGGTCTGATAGATGCGCTCGGCGGAATCCACCACCGCTAAATTCTGCAAAGCGCTGCGCATGCGGGCGCACCGCTCCGTGTCTGCCAGCAGACTGGCCGCCGTATCGTACAGCGTCCGGGCGCTGCACTCCGATTCCCGCAGCACCACGGCTGCGCCCCGACGCTCCAGCACCCGTGCGTTCTTTTCCTGATGGTTATCCGTCACATTGGGCGACGGAATGATGATGCAGGGCGTCCCGGAGGCGGCAATCTCGTTGAGAGAGGACGCTCCGGCGCGGCTGATCACCAGATCTGCGGCCGCCATAAGCTGGGGCATATCGTAGATATACTCCCGCATATCCAGCCGGGGATGCCGGGACAGATCCACGCCCAACTGGCGCACATAGTCCGGCATCCAACGCCAGCCGTAGGAGCCGGTGGCGTGGATATGATGCCACGGCGTGCCGTTTTCACACTCCAGCCGAAACAATTCGGCGGTCATTTTGTTCATTTCCCGGGCGCCCAGAGACCCCCAGGCAGAGACGATCAGGGGCTTGTCGTCCAGCCCCAGGGCTTTGCGCGCCTGTTCCCGTTTGGTAAAGAGAAATTCCTGCCGAACCGGCATTCCCACCACCGTGACCCGTTCCGGGTTTTTGTAATACTCCCGGCTCTCCTCAAAGCAGACCAGAATGCGGTCGGCCTTGTCCGCCACCATACGAGTAGTCAGCCCGGGCACGGCGTTTGCCTCATGCACGGCCGTGGGAATGCCCCGTCTGGCGCCCTGCTTGAGCACGGGATAGCTGGCATAGCCGCCGGTGCCCACAATGACGTCGGGGCAAAACTCCCGGATGATACGGTCTGCCTTGCGCATGGAGCCTGCGATATGTACCATGGTGGAGACATTGTGGCAGATGGCCTTGGGCGTAAAGCTGCGGCGATAATTGGAGATCTTCACGGTCTCCAGCCGAAAGCCCTCCCGGGGAACCAGCTTGTTTTCCATGCCGTCCTGCGCGCCCACAAAGAGGATCTCCGTGTCCGGCCGTTGGGAAAGCAGCAGCTTTGCCACGGCAATGGCGGGATTGATATGACCGCCGGTTCCGCCGCAGGTAAAAATCACTCTCATTTCTTCTTTTTCCCCCAAGTCAACTGATTGGTGCCCCACCGGGAGATACTCAGAATAATGCCCATCTCCACAAGCTGCAGGATCAGCGCCGTGCCGCCATAGGAGAAGAGCGGCAGGGAGATACCCGTGGCCGGGAGCATATTGGAAACCACGCCGATGTTCAAAAACACCTGCAGCGCCAGCAGGGAGGTCAATCCCGCCGCCGTCAGGGTGCCGAAACGATCCCGGGCGTGCATGGCAATCCAGTAGCCCCGGATAATCAGCATGGCAAACAGCAGAATCACGCCCAGCGCCCCCACAAAGCCCAGCTCCTCGCAGACGATGGCGAAGATGTAGTCGTTGTGTTCCTCGGGCAGATACAGGTATTTCTGGCGGCTCTTGCCGAAACCCAGCCCCAGCAGGCCGCCGGAGCCAATGGCATACCGGGACTGGATGATCTGATAGCCGCTGTCGCTGGGATCGGCCTCCGGGTTGAGCCAGGCGGTAATGCGCTGGCTGGCATAGCCCTTTACCGCCAGATAGGCGGCCACCAGTCCCACCACCAGCACTGCCCCCAGAACGAACCAGCGTCCCTTGGTGCCGCCCAGGAACATCATCATGGCGCCGATGGCAATGATGATCAGGGTGGCTGACATATGGGGTTCCAGAAACAGAAGCCCCGCAATGACGGCGAGAATGGCCACATAGGGCATGACGCCGTATTTGAACGTATCCATTTTGTCCTTAAACAGGGACATCATGGCGGCAAAGGACAGAATCACCGCCAGTTTGGCAATCTCCGACGGCTGGAAGCTGATGCCCAGATAGATCCAGCGCTTGGCGCCCTTTTCCTCTGTGCCGATGATGGGCACCAGCGCCAGCAGCAGCACCGCCGCGCAGAGAATCAGCATGGAAGTGCGATACCAGATAAAGTAGTTCATGCGGCTGACCACCAGCATGAGAATAATGCCGAAAACCGCAAAGCCCGCCTGCCGCACAAAATAGTAGGCCGGGTTGCCCTCTCGCTGATAGGCGCTGGCATAGCTGGCGGAAAAGAGCATGATCAGGCCGATGGCCACCAGCAGCAGCGTCAGCACCAGAAAGGGAATGTCCAGCATACCGCTCTCATCCGTCACCGTGCGCACGCGCTCGTCCAGCGGTCTTGCCGCAGACGTCGCTGCTTGCTTTTTGCGCTCAAACATATGCCGGCCTCCCTTCCTGAAAGTGTTTTAATGTGCTGAAATACAGAAATACGAAATCCTTTTTGGCGGCGGATTTTTCCGCCGATTCGATCAGGCCAGCAGGGCGAATTTCTGCATGGCAAACCACGCCAACACGCACATTGCCACCGTCACCGAGACGAATACCGTCCAGATCTTGACCTCGCTCCAGCCGCACAGCTCAAAGTGGTGGTGGATAGGGGTCATTTTGAAGATGCGCTTTCCGTGGGTCAGCTTAAAGTAGGTCACCTGCAAAATGACGGACAGGGTCTCGACGATGTAGACCAGCCCCACGAGAATCAAAATCAGCGGCATATCCAGAGCAAAGGCCAGACCGCATACGGCGCCGCCCAGAAACAGGGAGCCGGTATCTCCCATAAAGGCCTTGGCCGGGTGGAAGTTATAGCACAAAAAGCCGCACAGGCCGCCCAGCAGCGCCGCAGGAAACAGCGCCAGCGCAAACTTCTGTGCCACCACGGCAGTGACGGTAAAGAAGATCATCACCGGGATGGTCACGCCCGTGGCCAGCCCGTCGATGCCGTCTGTCAGGTTCACCGCGTTGACGCAGCCCACAATGACGAACACGGCAAAGGCGATATACAGCACCGGATTGATGGTGGGATGCAGGCTCGTGAAGGGAATCCACAGGTCACAGCTCAGATGTCCCATGCGGTAGAGCACAAACAGATAGACCGCCGACACCGCAAGCTGCAAAAGCAGCTTCTGCCACGAAGTCAAGCCCAGATTCCGTTTCTTTTTGATGCCGATATAGTCGTCCAGAAAGCCGATCAGGCCAAAGGCCAGGGCAAAGGCCAGCACCAGCAGATGCGTCCAGTCCCCGGTGCCGATGCCCGTAAAAATACACAAAAGGGAGGCGGAAATGAACACCAGCCCGCCCATGGTGGGCGTACCGGCCTTGGAATTGTGCCATTTAGGGCCGATCTCCCGAATGGACTGTCCCGCTTTCAGGGCGCGCAGCCAGGGAATGATGACCCTGCCCAGAATCAGCGCCAGCACAAAAGCGCCCAAAATGGAAATGACAACCCGTATCATACTTTCACATCCTCCGTACTTTCTTTTTCTGTCTCAAGGAACCGCTCCATGGCTTTTTCCATGTGCATTCCATGGCTTCCCTTAAACAGCAGCACGTCTCCGGCTCTGGCGTTGCGGCGCAGATCCGCCACCAGAAGCTCCTGACTGTCATAGGTGCGGGCGTTCTCGGCAGGCATACCGTTGTCCGCCGCCCCGGCCACTACCCGGCGGCTGTTTTCGCCGTAGGCAAAGACCATGTCCGCCTTATCTGCAGCGTGCTGTCCCAGCCGGTAATGGGCAGCCTGAGCACAGACGCCCAGCTCCAGCATATCACCCAGCACGGCGATGCGTCTGCCCGGTTCCGGGCGCGCGCCCAGCACCTCCAGCGCCGCATCCATAGATTCCGGTCCGGCATTGTAGCAGTCCGCGATAATGGTAAACCCGTTCCGGCGGAAAATTTTCTGCCGGTCGCCGGTATTCTGGAACGCAGCCAGAGCTTTGGCCATGTTCTCCTCACTGACGCCGCACACGGCGCCTACGGCAATGGCCGCCAGGGCATCATAAACATGATGCCGCCCCTCTGCCGGAAGCTGCACCGCAAAGTCGCAGCCCAGACCCGTCGCCCGGAAGGACACACCGCCGGGATAGGTACGCACCTGCGTTGCCTGCAAATCGCAGGGCGTGTCGATGCCGAAAAACAGGGTCTTGCGGTCAATGCCCGCATTGCGCAGCAGCGGCTCGTCGCCGTTGGCAATGACCAGCCCGTCGGGCTGCATCCCCTCCAGAATTTCCAGCTTGGCCTTTAAGATGCCCTCCCGGCTGCCCAGATGCTCAATGTGCATGGTGCCGATGTTGGTAATAACCGCAATATCCGGCTGCACCATGGCCGTCAGCCGGGACATATCTCCGAAATGGCTCATACCCATTTCCAGAACCGCCGCCTCACAGTCCGGAGTCAGCTTCAGCAGGGAACGGGGCACGCCAATGTCGTTATTATAGTTTTTAAGGGATTTTCCCGTGCGGAAGGTGGTCTGCAAAACAGCAGACGTCATTTCCTTGGTGGTGGTCTTGCCTACGCTGCCCGTAATGCCAATGACTTTGGCAGAGAGCATCCTGCGCCAGCCGGCGGCAATCTGCGCCAGCGCCCGCAGTGGCTCGGCCGCCACCAGTACGGGGATGCCGTCGATGGGATGCTCTCCCAATACGGCAGCAGCGCCCTTTTCCATGGCCGCCGGGGCAAACGCATGCCCGTCGCGTTTATCTTTCAGCGCCAGAAACAGCTCCCCCGGTTCCAGTTCCCGGGTATCATTACAGACGCCGGAGAAGGTGATCTGTTCCGCTTCCGGGGCAATGCTACCGCCGCAAAGCTCCGCCGCATGCTTCAGACTCAGATTACCCATTGCAGCTCACTCCTTTGCAAGTTCCTCCAGATGGGCGGCCACTTCTTCCCGCTCATCCAGATGTGTCTTTTTTGTGCCGAGAATCTGGTAGGTTTCATGTCCCTTGCCGCACAGGACGATAATATCGTCCTTTTGGGCATGATCCATGGCCCAGCGAATGGCCTCGCGGCGGTTTTCCACCACCGCATAGGGTTTGTTCAGGTCTTTGACTCCCGCCAGAATGTCCTCGATGATCTGATTGGGGTCTTCCGTTCTGGGATTATCGGAGGTGATGACCGCCAGATCGGACAGCTCCACGCCGATTCTGCCCATAATGGGTCGTTTCATGGGATCCCGGTCGCCGCCGCAGCCAAAGACGGCGATGACCCTGCCCTTGCAGAAGCCCCGCACGGAACGCAGCACATTTTCCAGCGCATCCGGCGTATGGGCGTAGTCGATGAGTACCGTATAGTCCGTACCGGGGGTCGGCACAACCTCTACCCTGCCCTTGACGCTTTTGGCGTCCCCCAGGGCGTCTGCCGCGTCGGCCGGACGGATGCCCAGCAGGATGGCAGCGCCCAGGACGGACAGGGTATTATATGCGCTGAAACCGCCGGGTATGCCAAGACGCACCGGCGTCCGGCCGTCCTTTGTGACCGCCGTCAGGGAGATATGGTCGGCGGCAAGGCAGATGTCTGCGGCGTACAGATCCGCTCCCGTGTCCTTTTCCGACACCGTAAAGCAGCGGCAGCTTGCCTGCTCCATCATGGGTGCGGCAGCGGGATCGTCCAGGTTGAACACTCCGTCCCTGCAGCGCTGGAACAGCAGCGTCTTGGCCTGCCGGTAGGCCTCCATGGTCTTGTGGAAATCCAGATGATCCTCCGTCAGGTTGGTGAAAATGCCCACCCGGAAGGGAATGCAGTCCACCCGGTGCAGCACCAGCGCGTGGGAGGATACCTCCATGACCACATGGGTGCAGCCGGCGTCCGCCATCCGGGCAAAGAGCGCCTGCAGTTCAAAGCTCTCCGGCGTGGTACGCTCCGTGGGCAGCACCGTGTCGCCAATCATGTTCTGGATGGTGCCGATAAGCCCCACCCTTGCGTTGCAGGTCTTTTCCAGCACGGTCTTGAGCAGATAGGTCACGGTGGTCTTGCCGTTGGTTCCCGTGACGCCGATCATGGTCATTTTTTCCGCCGGGTGGTCGAACCAGTTGGCGCCCAGCACCGCCAGTGCCGCCCGGGAATCGGCCACCTGCACATAGGGAATGTCCGTGTCCGGTACGCACTGGCACAGCACGGCGGCAGCGCCCCTTTCCGCAGCGGCGGGAATAAAGGTATGCCCGTCGGCGGCATAGCCGGTGACAGCCACGAACAGATGTCCCGGTTCCGTTTTGCGGGAGTCATAGCTGACGCCCGTAATTTCCATGTCCATGTTCGCCGTGGCGGACAGGACGTTGATATCCTTCAGTAACTCGCAAAGCTTCATATCTTTGCCTCCGTTTGTATTAATCCTGTGCCGTATGATCGGTATATTCTACCGTAATTGTAGTACCTCTGTCAACCTCCGTACCCGGCGCGATGTCCTGACTGGTCACCGTCGCCCAGGACAGATCGGAGCCTTTGGACTGCAGATACAGGCCGGAATTGACCAGTGCCGTGTTGGCCTGCGCCGGGGTCATGCCTCTCAGATCCGGCACCTTCACCTTGTCCGTGGGGACTTCCTCTCCCATATAGAGGATAACCTGAGAATTGCCGGGAAGCATGGTGCCCGGGGCAGGGATCTGGCCGGTGACGGTCTCGCCGTCGCCCACGGTGATATAGGTCAGGCTCTGCGCCGCAAGCAGTTCCTTTGCCTCCTGTTCGGTCTTGCCGGACAGGCTGGGCATCTCCACATTGACGGTACTCATGTCCACGTCGGTGTAGTCCGGCTGCACACCCAGATAGGGCAGGGTGTCGGCAAAAATGTCGCGCACCGTAGGCGCGGCCATGATGCCGCCGGAGATGTAATAGCCGCTGCCGGATCCCGGCGTGTCCAGCGCCACCAGCACAATGTACTGTGGATTGTCCATGGGCGCCACGCCCACAAAGGAAACGATCTTGTCGTCCACCTGCCGGCCGTATTCATCCAGCACATCCAGCTTTTCCGACGTGCCGGTCTTGCCGCCGATGCGGTAGCCGGGCAGCGCCGCGTTGCCTGCCGTGCCGTCGGTAACCACGGATTCCAGAAGTCGGCACATGGTCTCGGAGGTCTCCTCGCTGATGGCCTGACGCAGAACGGTAGTGCTGTTTTTCTGCACCGTGTTGCCGTCGGCATCCAGAATCTCATCGACGATATAGGGCTTGAGGACATAGCCTCCGTTGACCACCGCCGCAATGGCACGCACTAACTGAATGGGGGTGATCTTAAAGGACTGGCCGAAAGCCGTGGAGATGAGGTAGGACGTACCGTTGGTCTCATTGTTGGCCAGCATTTCCTTGTTATAGAAATAGCCCACCGCCTCGCCGGACATATCCACGCCGGTCTTTTCCAACAGGCCAAAGGAATCGGCGTATTCATAGAGCTTGGCGCCGCCCAGCTTCAGGCCGATGTGGCCGAAGGCGATGTTGCAGGAATTTTGCAGAGCTTCCGCCGTGTTTTCCTGCCCGTGGCCGCCCTTTTTCCAGCAGTCCAGAATCTGTTCACGGCCTGCAAACTTCTCCGAACCGCCGCAGTAGAAGGTGTCTTCCAGCGTTACCGCGCCCTCCTCCAGCGCCGCTGCCAGGGTGATAGTCTTAAATGTGGAGCCCGGTTCGTAGCCGTCGGAGACGCACCGGTTGCGCCACTGGTTCAGCCGCGCCGTCACCACGGCAGCATTGTAGGCGGCCATGGCGTCCTCTTTTTCCTGCGTATCCGTCAGTGCTTCGGCGTCGGCTTTCATTTCCGCCAGTTCTTCCACCGTCTTTTCATCATAGATCTCCAGATAATCATTGGGATCATAGCTGCCCTCGGTGGCCATGCCCAGAATGGCGCCAGTGTTGACATCCATCATAATGGCAAAGGCGCCGTTTTGCACGTCGTATTTCTCAATGGCCGCCTGTAGATTCTTTTCCAGGTAATACTGCACAGTGGAGTCCAGCGTCAGCACCATGCTGTTGCCGTCGGTGGCCTCGTAGTACTTTTCGTAGGAGTAGAGCATTTCCGTCTCATAGTTGCCCTTGGTGGTGATCACCGCGCCCGCCGTGCCCTCCAGCGTATTGTCGTAGTAGGCCTCCAGACCCTCGGCGCCGCTGTTGGAATCGTTGGTAAATCCGATGAGCTGCGCCGCCAGTGTACCGTAGGGATAATAGCGCTGCGCCGTAGGCTCCAGATGGATTCCCGTCAGATTGTTTTCGTTGATGAACTCCCGCACCTTGTCGGCGGTCTCCTGGGGCTGCTTGTAGGCTACCACCTCGTAGCGCCGGGAGGTATCCGACGCCTTTTCCAGAATCTTGCCCTTGTCCACATCCAGAATTTTGGAAAGGCCGTCGGCAATGAGGTTTATGTCCTCCCCCGCCTGACTGATCTCCAGCGGGTCGAGGAAAATATTCTCCACCGTGGTGGAGGCGGCCAGCGCATTCATATTCCGGTCATAGATGACGCCGCGGCTGGCAGAGACCGATGTGGAACGGGTCTGGTTCTCAATGGCGTCTGTCTCGTATTTGTCGTGGTCGAGAATCATCAGTCGGAACAGGGTTGCCATAAGGGGGATAAAAAGCAGAATTCCGCACACGATCATCATTGCCAATGTGCGGCGCAATACCTGCCGGTTGGCCTTTTCCCGGTCGTAGGCAGGCTTCTTTTTTCTGTTTCTGCCCGTGGGGCGATTGGTTTGTGCCATGGTATGTCCTTTCCGAAAGCGGCGGCATAGCTGCATAGTGTCCGCATAGACCGCCGTGGCGCGGGATCGCAGACATGACTTATAGGTCAGGAAAGGGCGGCATTGATTCTCTGCCGCCCTTGGTGCTGGGTTTTTTACTGTGCTTTCAGCAAACTATATGCTTTGCCTTACAAAAAATATTCCACAAGCCCGGTGAAGCTTTCCCGAATGGCCTGCCACACCTTCTGGAACGCATTTTCCTTTTCCACCTGCAAAACCTCGGCCTTATCCGTGCCGCTGATGTTGAGATAGACCTTCTGGTTGCTGGTGGGCTGGCGCATACCGTAGCTCTGCGCCTGTTCTTCGATTTTGGTCAGGTTGATGCTGCTCTCATAGCTGGAGCGCAGCTTGGCGTTTTCCTCCTGTACCTGGGTCAACTGGCTGTTCAGCGCACCCACCTGGCTGGTGGCATCATAGAGCTGCACATAGCCGTAGACCACCATAATGAGCAGGCAGGCCACCACCAGCGATCCGACCACTGCAAAGGGCGCAACAGCGGCCTTTGCCTTGACTTTTTTCTTTTTAACCGGCGCCGTCCGCTCCCGGGGCAGCTCCTGCGGCAGATCGGCCTTTCTGACCGCATTGGAGTCGAACCTTGTGGAGTAGATGTCATAGGCTGCCGCGCCGTTGGTGCCGTAGGTCGGCTTCTTTTTTGCCGCCATATCCGATCCGCCCTTTCTAAAACATTTTATCTGCAAACCGCGGCGCCGCCGCAGTTGGTCAAACGATTATAATTTTTCCGCCACCCGGAGCTTCGCGCTTCTCGCCCTCGGGTTTTCTTCCAGTTCTTCCTCCCCGGAGACGATGGGCTTTCGGGTAAGGATACGCACCTGCGGTTTTTTCCCGCAGACGCAGACCGGAAACTCCGGCGGGCAGGTGCAGCCCCTGGCCGCCGCCTGCATGGCGCTTTTCACCGCCCGGTCTTCCAGAGAGTGGAAGGTAATCACCGCCAGACGGCCGCCTTTGTTCAGCCGATCCATGGCCTGCCGCAGCATCTGCTCCACCGCGCCCAGCTCGTCGTTGACGGCGATGCGGATGGCCTGAAAGCTGCGCTTGGCCGGATGCTGCTTTTCCCGCAGCGCCTGCGCCGGCATGGCCGAACGAATGACCTCCGCCAGCTCCAGCGTGGTCTTTATGGGCGCGATCTGCCGGCGGCGTTCGATGGCTGCCGCGATCAGGGGTGCGTAGCGCTCCTCGCCGTAGGCAAACAGGATGTGCCGCAGCTCCTCCCGGGACCAGCCGTTGACCACGTCGTAGGCACTCAGGCTCTGACTGCGATCCATGCGCATATCCAACGGCGCGTCCGTCATATAGGAAAAGCCCCGCTCCGCCTCGTCTAACTGAGGGGAGGAAACGCCCAGATCAAAGAGCATCCCGTCCACACCGGAGAGTCCCAAATTGTCCAGTATCCCGCCCAGCTCCCGGAAATTCCCGTGGACCAGCGTCACCCGGTCGGCGTAAGCAGCCAGTCGCTGACGCGCCGCACACAGCGCTTCCTCATCCCGGTCGATGCCGATAAGCCGTCCCGTCGTCAGACGGCTGGCGATCTGCAGCGAATGTCCTGCGCCGCCCAGTGTCCCGTCCAGATAGACGCCCTCCGGCCGGATATGCAGCGCCTCGATACATTCGTTAAGTAAAACGGAGCGATGTACGAACGCCATCAGAAACCCAGCTCCTCCATGGCCGCCGTGAGATTCTCCGGCGTAAGGAACGCAGCCTCTTTCCGGCTGTAGGTCTCGGCATTCCAGATCTCCGCGTGGTCGCCCTGACCGATGAAAGTGACCTCGTCGGTCAGTCCGGCGTATTTACGCAGCTCCGCCGGGATCAGGAAGCGTCCCTGCCTGTCCGGCTCGCACCGCGCCACATTGGCAAAGAAGAAGCGAATCTTTCCCGCCTGAGACAGGGGCAGCGCGTTGTAGTGCTGCACGATGGTGTCCCACTTTTCCGTGGGATAGACCGAAAGGCAGTCGTCCAGACCGATGGTCACATAGAAGACTTCCCCCAGCTCGTCGCGCAGTTTGGACGGAACGAACAGCCGCCCCTTGGCGTCCACCGTGTGATTGTATTTGCCGAACATTCCGTTCACCTCGCTCCACTTTGCTTCATTTTTATTCCACTTTGCTCCACTTCACTGCTAGTATACAGGGATTGTAAGAAAATTGCAACCATTTTTAGAAACTTTTTTTGGGCAAATTCAAAGTTTTATCCGATTCCAGCCAAATTTTTCCTATTTTTTGAACATTTGTTTGATTAAAAAGTTACAAAGCCAGCCGCTCCCCCGGACGGAACCGGAAAAGCGGCTGGTACTTCTCATACAGGCATGGTACTGCCCGGCTGGATCTCCAGAAGTCCGTCGCGGCAAACCACCCTGGCGCAGGCCGACGGCTCGGCGCAGGACAAAAGCCAGTCCGCCAGCGGGTTTTCCACCATGGTCTGCACCATATGACGGATCTCCCTTGCGCCGCCGGGATGATGCAGGCAGCGCCGTGCAATGCAGGCGGCTGCGGCGGGATCCATCTGGAGCGCCACGCCCGCCTTGCCCGCTCTGTACGCCGTCTGGCGCAGAAACTGGTCTGCGATCCGGCACAGCTCCGGTTCTTCCAGTGGGTGAAAGACGGAAACTGCGTCGATTCTGCCCAGCAGCTCCGGAGAAAAGGCCTGCCGGAGCTGGCGCTGCAACTGGCTGTCCTGATCGGCGGGCAGAAAGCCGGAAACCTGTTTCCCCTCGGCGGCGCTTCCCACGTTGGTGGTCATGACGATCAGGGTGTTGCGGAAGCTCACCGTTCTGCCCATGCTGTCGGTAAGAATACCGTCTTCCAGAATTTGCAGTAAAATCCCCGTCACGTCCCGGTGGGCTTTTTCCAACTCGTCCAGCAAAAGCAGGCTGTAGGGACGGGTGCGCACCTTTTCCGTCAGTTCTCCCCCGTCGCCGTGGCCGATATAGCCCGGCGGCGCACCCAGCAGACGGGAGACCGTGTGCTTTTCCATATACTCGGACATATCCAGCCGGATCATTGCCCGCTCGCTGCCGTAGACCTCCCGTGCCAGTGCCCGGCACAGGGCGGTCTTTCCCACACCCGTGGGGCCCGCAAACAGCAGTGCCGCCACCGGCCTGCCGCTCTCCGCCAGACCGGAACGTCCCCGGCGCACGGCTGCCGCCGCCGCGTGTACGGCCTCCGTCTGGCCGATGACCGCCTCCTGCAGCCGCTGTTCCAGACGCAGCAGCCCGTCCCGTTCCGTGGCGGAGACCCGCCCGGCAGGGATACCCGTGCGCAGGCAGACCGTCTGCGCCACGGTCTGGCGATCCACCGCCCGCTGGCGCTGGGCAGGCGCCGCCGGTTCCATGGCCGCCGCTGCGGCGCTCTCGTCCAGCAAATCGATGGCCTTGTCCGGCAGAAATCTGTCCTGTAAATAGCGCACGGAGAATTCCACCGCCGCCTCAATGGCCTGATCGGTGACGTGTACCCGGTGGTACAGTTCCAGCCCGGGGCGCAGTCCCTTGAGGATCTCCACAGTCTGGCTCCGGGTGGGCTCGTCCACCCGCACCAGACAAAAGCGCCGTTCCAGCGCCGCGTCCTTTTCAATATATTTCCGGTACTCTCTGGCGGTGGTCGCGCCAATCATCTGTACCTCTCCCCGCCCAAGGGCAGGCTTGAACAGGTTGGCTGCGTCGATGGCGCCCTCGGCGGAACCGGCGCCCACCAGCGTGTGCATTTCATCCACAAACAGGATCACATCTCTCGCCTTGCGCAGCTCCGTCAGCAGATCCCGCACCCGCTCCTCAAACTCGCCCCGGTATTTCGTCCCGGCGATGAGGCTGGCCATATTCAGGGACAGCAGGCGCTTGCCCGCAAGCTGATGGGGCACCCGCCCCGTGGCGATACGCCGGGCAAGCTCCTCCACAATGGCGGTCTTTCCCACACCGGGCTCCCCCACCAGCGCCGGATTGTTCTTGCTCTTGCGGCACAGGATCCGGGTCAGCTCCGCCAGTTCCTTTTCCCGGCCGATCACCGGGTCGCCCATGGCGGATTTCTGGGACAAGTCCTCTGCAAACTGTTCTGTCAGCTTCAACTGCGTCTCCCTCTTTTCCTGCTGCTCCGGTGCCCGCAAAGCGGCAGCCGTCTGTGTAAAGATCAAATCTGTGTCCGCGCCGCTCATGCGCAGCAGCCGCCCCGCGCCGCCGCCGGTACGCAGCAGTCCCAGCAGCAGATGCTCCGTGGTAACGTTTCCGCCCATGGTTCGCGCCTCCGCTCCCGCGGCAGACAGTGCCTTTTTCAGTTCCGGCGACATGGCCGCACCGGAGCGCGGCCGTTCCTCTCCCCGGAAGTCCGGGGAAAGCATCTGCGCCTCGGCAATGCTGTAGAGCACGCCATTCTGGGCAAGGAGCCTGCCCGCCGTGGTGTCCGGGGCATAGAGCAGGGCGAGCAGCAGATGCTCCGTACCGGTCTGCCGCCTGCCAAAGCCCGCCGAGAGCCGCTGCGCCGTTTGCAGCACCTGGGTCGCCCGCCGGGTGAGATTCCCCCTGCGCATAGGCTTCACCTCCGTTTTTCTTCCATTGTTTCCCTTTCGGCAGCTTTTCATACCGGCGGAACGCTTCCGCGAAAAAAATCCGGTTTTCCACAAATTGTGTTTGCATTTTTATAAAAATATGCTAGAATGAAAACGCAAGTGGATTGCAATTCAGATATGGAGGTACATACCATGGCTTATTTCATTACCGATGCCTGCGTAAAGTGCGGCACTTGTGCGGATACCTGCCCCCTGGGCATTATTTCTGAGGGTGACGACAAGTATGTGATCGATGCCGATCAGTGTGTAGAGTGCGGCTCCTGCGCCGCTGCCTGCCCCACTGAGGCAATCGAGCAGCAGTAATTCCCAAACAACAGCGGGTCTGTGCCACGCACAGACCCGCGCCTTTTTCATGTACCATGAACAACCTTGAATTCTTTCGCAGCGGTATTACGCTGGAGCAGTCCGGTGGCCAGTTCCGCCTGAGTACCGACGCCATCGTGCTGGCGGATTTTGCGGCACGGGCAGCCCATGGGCGGGTCTGCGATCTTTGCAGCGGCATCGGCACCGTGGGGCTGCTGCTGTGCGGCGCCGACGCCCGCTGTCAGCTCACCGGCGTGGAGCTGCAGGCCGAAGCCTGTGCGCTGGCGCGGAAAAACATCGACGCCAACGGCCTGGGCAGCCGGTTTTCCATGCTTCAGGGCGATCTGCGGCAGATTCGCAGTCTGCTGCCGGCCAACAGCTTTGACGCCGTGGTATGCAACCCGCCCTACTTCCCCGTCGGTTCCGGCGCGGAGGCAAAGGACGCCGCCTTTGCTGCGGCAAGGACGGAAAAATTCTGCACTTTAAGCGAGGTTTGTCAGGCAGCCGGGTGGCTGCTCGGCACCGGCGGCAGCTTCTGTCTGGTACACCGCCCGGAGCGGCTGGCCGACGTGATCTGCGCTCTGCGCGGCAATGGGCTGGAGCCGAAGCGTCTGCGCTTCGTCCGCCACCGCGCCGACCGTCTGCCAAGCCTGCTGCTGGTGCAAAGCGTCTGCGGCGGCAGACCCGGCGTGGACTATATGCCGGATCTGATTCTGTTTCACTCTGACGGCACGCCCACCC
>JAQYBZ010000099.1 GCA_029003235.1 Bacillota bacterium | reverse complement strand
GGTTATGTAAACCTGCTCACCGTAGACCGCAAACATTCCCGCCATCCCGGCGACACCAAACAGATGGTGGCCGCCCGGCGCGCCTTTCTGTCCGCCGGGCACTACGCCCCCATCGCCCGGGCGCTTTGCCGGATACTGGCGCGCCACGGCGGAGTCCAGACTGTGCTGGACGCAGGCTGCGGCGAGGGCTATTACCTTGGCTGTGTGCGGCAGGCCTTTCCCCGGGCGGAGTGCTGGGGCGTGGACGTGTCCAAGGACGCGGTACGCTTTGCCGCCGCGGGCTGCAAGGACATTGGCTGGCTCACTGCCACGGCGGCGGCACTGCCCTTTTCCGACGGGGCGTTTGACACGGTGCTGTCCATGTTCGCCCTGACGGTGGAGGAGGAATTTGCCCGGGTTTTGCAGCCCGGGGGTATTTTTGTACAGGTTTTGGCCGGTGAGGATCATCTCATGGGGCTGAAGCAGATCATCTATCCCACCATCGTGCGCAAGGACAAGGAGCTGCATCCCACCTATACCGCCCTGCGCCTGCTGGAAAGCCGGACGCTGGAATTTGACTTTTCCCTCACATCTTCCCAGCAGGTGCGGGATCTGCTGGCCATGACGCCCCACTATTGGCGGGTGTCCAAAGACGGCGCTTTGCGGCTGGCGGCCACCCAATCCCTCCACGATCGGGCGCAGGTGATTTTTAACGTCTATACCCGCGTTCCCTGCCCGGAGGACGCCCGCCGACCGGAGGAAAAAATGGACGCTTTGGAGGAAAGAGCATGGGAGCTTTGACACAGGACGAAAAAAATCCTGCCCCCGTGGCGGAAACGGCAGGCGGCGCACCCGGCGTGGGACGGATCCTCGCCGTTTGTATCAGCGAAAAAAAGGGGGAGCGCAAGCACCCGGTGGCGTGTGCTGCTCTGCAGGCCGACTGGGGCATTCCCGGCGACGCCCACGCGGGCAACTGGCACCGGCAGGTGAGCCTGCTGGGCGCCGAAAGCGTGGCCAGGGCGCAGGCACACCTGTCCTTCCGCCTTCGGCCCGGAGACTTTGCGGAAAACATTCTCTGTGAGGGCATCTGCCTGTACCGGCTGCCCGTGGGAACCAAACTGCGCGTGGGCACGGCGCTGACGCAGGTGACCCAGATCGGCAAGCAGTGCCATCAGGACTGCGCCATCCGCAAGGCCACGGGGGACTGCGTCATGCCCCGGGAGGGCATTTTCGTCCGGGTGCTGGAATCCGGCGAAGTCCGCCCCGGCGACGCCGTGACCGTAGAGAAATAAAAAGAATTCTTCCTGAATGGGCAGAGCTTCTGCCGTTCAGGAAGAATTTGCTTTTGTTACAGCCTGGGGTAGTCCCCCAAGGGGTGTCCCAGCAGGCGCATGATCTCCAGTTCGTCCAGGGCGTCACACAGGGCGTTGTGGGTCTCCCGGTAGTCGCCGCGCCCCGAGAGCAGACGCAGCATGGGCTCCACGCCGTAGCTGCGCTTCAGGCGACCCGTGGCGTAGCAGTCGGCGCAGGCGGGGATTTTGTCGTTGTACTGGCGGTAGGCCGCCAGACGCAGAATGTCGTACCAGTCCAGCCCGGAAAGCTCCGGCAGATGTCCCCGGTCAAAGCAGGCGTTATAGGCAAACACGGAGGTGACGCCGTTTTCCAAAAACCAGCGGCGCAGCTCGTCCATGGCCTGTTTTCGGCTGCAGGGGGCAGGGCGCAGCCGGTCAAGGAGCAGCATATGTTCATACATGCCCCCGGCGAGGTACTCCGGCGTGAGAATGTGATATTTCACGGCCACCGGGCGGAAGGTCTCCGCATCCCCCAGCACCGTGCCGATGGACATGACCCGGTCATCCCAGTTGGTCTCCGTATCGATGACTGCAAAAACTCCCATAAGCTGCTCTCCTTGTCGCTTCTGGGTACACGATAGCAGAAAACGGCGAAAAAGGCAAGTTTATACGAAAGGCGAATAAGCCTGCTTTATTTTCCTGCAGGCCATGGGCAAGGCGCGGGGCTCCAGACAGGGCAACAACCTGCTGGTCAGGCAGATCGAGGCGGCAGGCGGCGTGGATTATGACATGCCCGTGCTGTTGGGCTACACCGGCCTGAGCGATGTTCTGCTGCAAAAGTACGTTGCCGACAGCGCATTTCTCTGGGAGGGCAAGGTGGAAGAGCTGCAAATGACGCAGGTGGGCAGCGTCGTGGGTACCCACGCTGGCCCCGGCGCCATCGTGGCCACCTTTTTCAGAGCCCGGCACTGATTTCGGCTCGTCAAAAACGCGAAGCGTAAAACTGCGCCCGCACCGGAACCCGGTGCGGGCGGTTTTCATGCGGCTCTGAAATGGAAGCGCGGCGCGTTGCTTCCCGGCTTTTGCGGACAGGCTTTGGGGCGTTCTCGCCCTGGAAGCCTGCGCCGGAAGGGAAACGGCCGGGCTGCGAGGCGTGCAGTTCAGGCCTTTTTCATCTGGCGCAGGAAGAAACCCACGGCCAGGGCTGTGGCGGCGGCCGTATAGCCCAGCACCCAGTACAGATGGGGAAAAATACTCCCGTAATTTCCGCTTAAAACGGCGCGCTCCAGCTCCACCGCGTGGACAAAGGGCAGCAAATTGGCGATCTTTACAAAAACGCCGCCCACAAGGTCGAGGTCGAACCATACCCCGGAAAGCCAGGCGGTCAGATTGGTCAGCAGCGCGCCGCAGATTCCGCCTGCCTGCTTGACCCCCATGACGCTGCCGCACAGCAGCCCCAGCGCAATGAAGAACAGGGACACGGGCAGCAGAAACAGCAGGGCATACAGAATGGTCACGGTGACGGGCAGCCCCAGCGCAATGGCCACAAGGTAGCAGATGACGCCCTGTGCCGCGGCGATGGGCAAAAGGGGCAGGACGTAGCCGAAAATGAAGTCCGCAGCCGTCAAAGGCGTGGTGTACAGCCGCTGCAAAAAGGCGCTTTCCCGGTCTTTTGCGATCAAAGTGGCGGCAAACAGGGTCATAAAAGACAGGCCGAAAACCGTAATGCCCGGCGTCAGGCTCTGGATCTCAAACAGGCTGACAGGCACGTTGGCCTGTATGGCCGACAGAAGCAAAATCAGAATCAGGGGAAACCCCAGTCCGAAGCCCAGATTCAGGGGATCGCGGAGGATTTCTTTGGCTGTCCGGCGGGAAAATGCCAGCAGTTTCATTGTGCCGCCCCCTTTACGATGGCGATAAACGCCTCTTCAAATTTATCCGTTCCCGCCTGCGCTTTTAATTCTTCTGCCGTGCCCAGGGCAAGCAGGTGGCCGTCCTTGAGGATGCCAATGCGGTCGGAGAGGGCTTCGGCCTCCTCCAGATAGTGCGTGGTCAGAACTATGGTGATTTTGCCTTTCAGGGCGCGGATGGCGTCCCACAGATCGCTGCGCGCAAGCACATCCAGTCCCAGCGTAGGCTCGTCGAGGAATAAAATCTCCGGTTCACTGATGAGCGCCATGGCAATGCTCAGGCGGCGCTGCCAGCCCCCGGACAGCTTTCCGGCTTTTTTGCCGAGAACGGGCGTAAGACCGAACTGCCGGGCAAGCGCCTGGGTCTTCTGCTTTTGCGTTTCTCTGGAAAAGCCGTGTACGCCGCACATCAGCTCCAGATTTTCCTCCACCGTCAGATTGGGCGCTACGGCGGTCTGCTGGGGGGAGACGCCGATGTGCTTTTTCACCTGGGCGGACTGGGTCGTTACGCTGCTGCCCAGCAGCAGCGCGTCTCCGCCGGTGGGCTTCGTCAGACAGCAGAGCATCCGAATGGTGGTGGTCTTTCCGGCACCGTTGACGCCCAGCAGGGAAAATAGCTGCCCCTGCTCCACGGTCAGGTCGAGACTGTCTACGGCGGTCAGAGTTCCGTACCGCTTGGTCAGTCCCACGGTTTTGATGGCGTCCATTTTATTCCCTCCCTGCACCGGACGGCTCCCTGCCCCCGGCGGCATAGCGGCTGCAAAGTCCCAAATAGGCGTCGGTCAGCACCCGGCTGACCAACTGGTCGTCCCAGTTGAGATAGGCGGTGGCGATCATGGTGGCGATGCCGTGGACATACAGCCACATCTCCATATGGAACAGATAGGCGTCGCTCTCGCTCAGCCCGGCGTTTTTCCGTATCAGATCAATGAGAGGCTGCACCTGCTGGCGGTTTTCCGTCGGGGTTTCCCCGGTGCGGTCGCGCATGAAAAGCAGCTTGAACAGCTCCGGCTCCTCCTTGGCAAAGCGGATGTAGGCCATGCCGCTGGCCTTATAGGGCGGATACTGCCCGCTGGCCATGTCCCGCTGTATATAGGACTGATACAGCGCGTCTGCCGCTGCCAAAACCGCCTGCTGCACCTGCTGCATGTTTTCAAACAGGCCGAAAATGGGCTTGACCGAACACCCCAGCCGGGCGGCCAGGGCTCTGGCGGTCAGAGCCGAAGCCCCTCCTTGCCGGGTGACGTCCACTGCGGCGTCCACGATCTGCTGGCGGGTAAATTTGAATTTTGGGGGCATGGGTTCCTCTCCTTTCATAAAGAAACAATTGTTATGCAACTTATGTTATCTATTATAAAGCGGCAGATTTTCCCTGTCAAGTCCCGTTTTTTCCCGCAAAGGGAGCGGCTGCGGCGGGAAAATGTGCGGTTTTCCCCTTGCTTTGGTGGCGCAAAGGGGAAAATCAGGGAAAAATGTAGTTGATTCTGACAAAAGCTGTGGTACAATGGGTGCATGAAAAGAAGAGTACATTATTATGTCAGCCGGAAGAATGTGATTCCCTGGCTGGCGGTTCTGCTCAGCGTTTGTGCGGCAGCGGGCTATATTGCCAATGTGACCTGCGGGAAAGGCGCAGGGGTCAGCGGCGCAACAATATGGCTTCGGTGCGTTCTGCCCGTGGCGGCTGCACTTTATTTTGCATGGCAGGTGGCGTTCCACGGCCACGAGCGCCTCTATCGGGTGGCTGCGGCGTGGTGGATGCTCACGGCCAGCTTTGTCTATGGCGTTCTGGCGGCGAGTCTCGACTGGTACTGGTGCGTGGCGGCCATTGCGGCGCTGGTGGTCATCGCCGCTGTTTTCTGCCGCATAATGAGCGGGAAGTCCCGCCATGACTGGATTTTGATTCTCCTGCTGGGGCTGCCTCTGGCGGCGCTGGTGTGGAGCAACGGCGAGGCGCTCCATGAAGGCTTTGCGTGGCAGACCTATCTGGCCTTTTTGCCCGACGGCCTGTTTCT
>JAQYBZ010000098.1 GCA_029003235.1 Bacillota bacterium | reverse complement strand
GAGAAGTCAACGTTTTTCCCCGCCGGTACCCTGCTGCTCGATCCACCGGTTGAGGATGCCGCAGTAGAACAAAATGGAAATGCAGCAGTAGAGCCACAGCATGGTCAGAGCGATGACGGAAAGGCTGCCGTAGTACACAGAGTAATTGCCGAAACGGGTGGCGTAAAAGGAAAACAGGGCGGAAAAGGCCACCCATGCCACCGCAGCGGCGAAAGCGCCGGGAAACACCTCCCGCAGACGGGAGCGGCGGTTGGGAAAGAACAGGAAGATCAGGCAGAACAGCACGGTGAGCCCCAGCACCACCACCAGATGCTTGACGTGGAGCACGGAAACAAGGAGCCACACGCCGGGAAAATGAATCTGCTCCAGAAAGGGCAGCAACTGCTTGCCCAGAAGCTGCAGCACCAGCGTCAGCAGCAGCGCCACCAACAGCAGCACCGTATACAGGGTACAGCGCAGGCGCAGCAGAAAATAATTTCGCGTTTCCTGCACATGATAGACGTTGTTCAGTCCCTTGAACAGACTGTAGACCCCCCGGGAGGCAGACCACAGCGCCGTGACCGCCGAAGCGGACAGCAGCGCTACGGAGTTGACGGCGAACAGCTCCTGGGTCATGTAGTCCAGCAGGGGCATGAGGGCGGTGGGCGCCACGTCGGAGAGCAGCTCCGAGAGCTGCGACGGCGTCACCGGAGTGTATTGCAGCAGCCCGATGAGCAGCATCATCCCCGGAAAAATAGACAGGAGAATAAAAAATGAGGCGTTTGCGGCGTAGACCGGCACCTGATAGGCGGAGATCCGCCTTGCGGTCTGACGCAGTTTTTGCAGGGCTTTGTGCTTCATAAGACACCTCCGGTGGGAAATACAGGTTGCAAAAACCGTCGTTTCATCGTATAATTACGTCTGTCTCATGGGCGCAGGGCGGCAATTGCCGCGGCGCACATATTTTGAAACAACAGAAAGGAGACGCTGGCGTGCGGCATATCTATAGCTGCTCCACCATGCCCCTGTGCAGGGTGATGAGCGCCTTTGATGCCTTAAAGACCATTCGGCAGGCGGGCTTTGACGGGGCAGATTTCAGTCTGAACGTGTTCAGCGACGGAGAGAACGCGCCTTTGCGCCAAAACAACTGGCGGCAGTGGGCCCAGTCCGTGGCCGATTGCGCCGCCGGGCTGGAGCTGCCCATTGTGCAGGCGCACGCCTCGTGGCAGCAGTCCATTGCTCCGGACTTTACCTATGCGCCGCCTGATGAAATATATGCGCGCACGCTGGAGGCGTGCCACATTTTGGGCTGCCGGAAGCTGGTTTTTCACCCGCTGCTCCTTTCCCGGAGAATAGAATCTGCATCTGAGCTTGATTCCATTCATGCCTATAATGTCCGCTGGTTCGGCCAGCTTCTGCCTTTGGCGCAGAGGCTGGGCGTGACAGTGGAGCTGGAGAATATGTTTGATTTTCCCCATTTGCAAAAGCCCGGCGACCCGCCCTTTCCCTATTCGGACGCGGAAATGCTGCTGGCGCTGGCTGACGCGCTGGATTCGCCGCAGGTGGGAATCTGTCTGGATACGGGACATGCCAGCATTTCCGGCGCCGACGCGGCACAGATGATCGGCCGGTTCGGGCAAAGGCTGGACTGCCTGCATCTGAACGACAACTTTGGCAGAATCAGCGGCGTTTACGAGGATCTGCATTTGTTCCCCGCCAGCGGCCGGCTGCCCTGGCAGGAAATCTTTACGGCGCTGAAACAGACGGGCTACCACGGAACGCTGAATCTGGAGGTACGGGCACAGCTCCCGTTCCAGTCTCAGCAGGTGCGCCTGTGCCAGCTCCGCGCCGGCAGAGAGGTGACCGAGCTGCTGGCGCAGCAGGCCGGCTTCTGAAATAAAGCTTCCGCATCCCGGAAAGGGAACAGGAAGGATATGCGCAAACGCCGCAGTGCATTGCACTGCGGCGTTTTTCGTTGGCATGGGAAGTCCGGCGCAGCAGAGCTACATCTCCCAGCTTCCCAGCCAGTTGGAAAAATCGGTATAGAGCGCCTGCATTTTTTCCGCCAGTTCGTCGCCCCGATCCAGTGTATAGACGTAGTCCTCCCGGCCGAACGCCTCTACATACTGATACTCGCTGGTGTAGTTCTGGTTTTCCAGTTCCGCCAGCGCTTCCTCTGCCAGCGCCTGCGCCTGCATCACATTGTCCACCAGATCCTGAAACGCGGTGGCATCCACCGCCTGAATCCGGCGGATAATGTCCTCAAAATAGCCTTCCTGATAGCCGTAGTTCCACTGGGCGCCGTCCGTGTAGATGTAATGCTCGGCGTCGCTGGGATACAGATAATAGCCGGGCACGGTGTTGCCGTTTTCATCCGTGGAATTGTCCACATAATAGGTGTTCCAGGCGCAGAGGAAGTTCACATAGTCGTACATGGCGTACACGTCGGTAATGATGCCGCTTTCGGCAATCTTCTGCCACAGCGCCATATTCTCCGACAGCTCCTCCGCCTGCAGAATGGTGTAGTCCGCATCCACCTCCTTGCCGGAGAGAAACTGGGACGTTGTTCCCACGACGCCGTATCCGTTATAATTATCGGCCATGGCAAAGGGAACGGCGGCGGTCACTCTGGAGTTCTGCTCCAGAGACGTGACAACGGAGTAAGGGATCGTGCCCAGAGGGGCGTCGGTAAAATACATGGTGTTCATGGCCAACTGCGTTTGGCTGCCGGCCGGTCCGACGATCACCGAATAATATCCGGCGTTGCTGGTGATGCCCTCGTCCACCTGGGTGGCCACATTGAAGGCAAGCACGCTGATGCCTGCGGAGATCACAATGGAAAGCACGACAAGAATAACGGCTGCTGCTGGAACTCACTTTCAAACTGCTCCGCAGAAAGCATTAGCTGTTCCATGGCCGCTTTTTCCCGTGCCAGCCGTTCTTCTCCCAATAACCATAATCCGGTTCCATGGGAGGGAAATGCTTGTGTGCAAACCGCATCAGATAAAACCACTTTTTTGCCCGGCTGTTGCAGCCACGCTT
>JAQYBZ010000097.1 GCA_029003235.1 Bacillota bacterium | reverse complement strand
AAAAACCCATGCATCGGACGAACCGTGCATGAGTCTCATTCTTTCCAGCGTACCGGCCGGGATCCCGGCGGGATGACAGCAACGCTGCGCATTTCTGCGGAATTACTCCCTCAAGAGAAAGCGTATGAACTTTTGATGATTGGATTATAGCATATTTTTTCCCCTTGTCAACTGGTTTTGGCCGGAAAGGGAAAAAAATTTTTTGTCGAAGTCTGTTTGGCGATTTTCAGAAAATTTACATTTCTTCTATTGACATCCAAAAGAAACATGCTATAATACGGTTAGCACTCAGGAGGAAAGAGTGCTAAACCTTGTGCTTTGCGGGGACATCCCGTTCTCGCTGACAAATAAACATTTGGAGGTATACAAAATGAAACTCATTCCATTGGCAGACCGCGTTCTTCTCAAGCCCACTGAGGCTGAGGAAACCACCAAGTCCGGGATTATCCTGTCCACAGCCACCAAGGAAAAACCCGTGGTGTCTGAGGTCGTGGCGGTAGGCCCCGGCGGTATGGTGGACGGCAACGAGGTCAAGATGACTGTTAAAGCCGGGGACAAGGTCGTTGTGGCCAAGTATGCCGGCACGGAGATCAAGCTGGACGGCGTGGAATACGCCATCGTCCGCCAGAACGACATTCTGGCGATCGTAGAATAATCGGGAGGCTGAATGATTATGGCAAAGCAAATTGTTTACGGCGAAGACGCAAGAAAAAAGCTCCAGTCCGGGATTGACCAACTGGCCGACACCGTGAAGGTCACCTTGGGGCCCAAGGGCAGAAACGTGGTTCTGGGCAAGAAGTACGGCGCCCCCCTCATCACCAACGACGGCGTGACCATCGCCAAGGACGTGGAGCTGGAAGACGCTTTTGAAAACATGGGCGCGCAGCTCGTCCGGGAAGTCGCCACCAAGACCAACGACGTCGCCGGCGACGGCACCACCACCGCCACCCTGCTGGCACAGGCCATTGTCCGCGACGGCCTGAAGAACGTGACCGCAGGCGCCAACCCCATGGTTATGCGCAAGGGCATTGACAAGGCCGTCAAGGTCGCTGTGGAAGCCATCAAGGCCAACAGCGAAGAAATCCACGGCTCCGACGACATCGCCAGAGTCGGCGCTGTCTCCAGCGGCGACGAGGAGATCGGCAAGCTCATCGCCGAGGCCATGGAGAAGGTCTCCTCCTCCGGCGTCATCACTATTGAAGAATCCAAGACCGCCGAGACCGGTCTGGACGTGGTGGAAGGCATGCAGTTTGACCGCGGCTATATCTCCCCCTATATGGTCACGGATACGGATAAGATGGAAGCCGTCATTGACGATCCCTATATCCTGATTACCGACAGAAAGATTTCCTCCATTCAGGAGATCCTGCCTCTGCTGGAGAAGATCGTGCAGTCCGGCAAGAAGCTGGTCATCATCGCTGAGGACGTCGAGGGCGACGCTCTGGCCACCCTGCTGGTCAACCGTCTGCGCGGCACCTTCACCTGCCTGTGCGTCAAGGCGCCCGGCTTTGGCGACCGCAGAAAGGAAATGCTGCAGGATATCGCCATCCTCACCGGCGGCACCTATGTGGCTTCCGATCTGAATATGGAGCTGAAGGATGTGGACGTTACCGATCTTGGTAGAGCCCGTCAGATCAAGTCCACCAAGGACAACACCACCATCGTGGACGGCTGCGGCAGCAGCGAGGCGATTCAGTCCCGTATCCACGAGATCAAGGCCGCCATTGAAGTCACTACCTCCGATTACGACAGAGAAAAGCTTCAGGAGCGTCTGGCCAAGCTGTCCGGCGGCGTAGCCGTCATCCATGTGGGCGCGCCCACCGAGGTCGCCATGAAGGAGCAGAAGCTCCGCGTGGAGGACGCCCTCAACGCCACCAAGGCCGCTGTGGAGGAAGGCATTGTTGCCGGCGGCGGCACCGCCTATGTCAACGCCATCCCCGCTGTGGAGAAGCTGGTTGCCAAACTGTCCGGCGACGAGAAGACCGGCGCTCAGATCATTGCTCACGCCCTGCAGGCGCCTGTGCGTCAGATCGCCGAGAACGCCGGCGTAGACGGCTCCGTGGTCTTTGAGAAGATCAAGAACAGCCGCAAGGTCGGCTATGGCTACGATGCCTACAAGGACGCCTACTGCGACATGATCCCCGCCGGAATCGTGGATCCCACCAAGGTCACCCGTTCCGCTCTGGAGAACGCAGCGTCCATCAGCTCCTGTGTGCTGACCACCGAATCCCTTGTGGTGGATAAGCCCGATCCTCAGGCAGACGCAGCCGCCGCTGCCGCCGCTGCCAACGGCGCCGGTGGAATGTATTAAGTTTCCGTCGGAAAAACTTCTGCAAAAAAGCGTCCGGATAACCCGGCGCTGTCCGTAAAACAGAAACCCCTCCGTATGGTGGTGTGATCATACGGAGGGGTTTTGGTTCTATGTTAACAGTTGAGGTAGAGATAAAAAAGAAACAATCGCAAGTCGTGTCGGAGCGAAAGCTCCGGCACGGTTTTTATGTCTCTCGCGGCGCTGCCATGGACGCCCATATGCGCAACTGTCCTAAACGGAAAAGGCTGCTGCGGAAGTGTCCGCGGCAGCCTTTTTCTGTTGTTTCAGAACGTAGCCACTTCCTGCGCCGCAGGGGCGGCAGGTTCCACGCAAAGGGCGGTGAGAATGGGCCCCACGCCACGGTAAAGGGCGTGGAAACGCACGTCCACCGTGGCTGTCACCGTCACCCAGCTTCGCACAGGCAGCTTGGCACTGTCGGCGTATTTACAGGGCAGCCCCATAAAGGTGATGTCCGCCTCACAGCAGGTCATGACAAAACGTCCCGGCGCGAACATCCCGCTTTTCTCGTTTTTCAGCCGCGCCGCCTGCGCCTTAAAGCGCACGGTCTTGCCCAGATATTTTTTGGGTTCCTCGGAAATATCCCGGTACCAGAGGGCATAGTCCTCGTCTTTGATCTCCACCACCGGGGCGTTGAGGTCAAAGGGCAGCGGATCCTGAATGTCGTCAAATTCCGTGGTGCCGTCCGTGTAGTCGTAGACGATGTCGATTCTCCGGTTCAATGCCCGCGCCAGCTTGTGCAGAGGCATTTTGTCCGTCGTCCGGGTCATGCGGTTGAAGACGACCATCTCCGCGCCGGAGAGCTTATCCACCACCAGTGCGCGCATATTGGCGTTATAGCTTAAAATGGTGGTGGCGTCGGCAAACATGACCTCCTGGGCGATCTGCCAGTCCCGGGGCATTTTCTGATAAAAGGGGCCGATCTGCTTCATGCCGTTGAGCTCCACCACCACCCGCTCTGCCGCGTGCTTTTTCCGCAGGCGCTCCAGCTCCTCGGTGGTGACGGCATCCTGATCGTCGATGGTCTCCAGATAGACGGTCTTGTGGGGATAAGTGGTCAGATCGTACTCCTCCTCCCCCTCCTCGCAGACCAGCAGCAGGGTGCGCTCGCCGGAATTGAACCGCTCGTCCTCCAGCGTTTCCTGAATAAATTTGGTCTTCCCGGCCTCCAGAAAACCGGTAAAGGCATATACAGGGATTGGCATTGCGCCTTCCTCCTTATGATGGGAATTCTACTGGCTGGAAACCAGACTTACAGGCCAAACAGCTCGGCAATGGCGTCCTCGTCCAGCTTGGAGCCGATGACGCACAGGCGGCCGATGACCTCCGCCGTGCCGTGGCGGACGTCCGCCTCGCCGGGAACGTGATCAAAGTGGAGCCAGCTTCCGTCCCGGGACTGGACAATGCCCTTGGCGCGCAGTACCATGCCGTACTTCCACGTGTCGTCCAATGCCGCCAGCGCCGTGCGCAGCTCCTCCTCCGAGAACTTTTGGGTGGTCTCTCTGCCCCAGCTTGTAAACACCTCGTCGGCATGATGATGGTGATGATGCTCATGGTCGTGGTCGTGGCAGCAATCATCATGGTCGTGATGATGCTCATGGTCGTGCTCGTGGCAGTCGTCATGGTCATGATGCTCATGCTCATGCTCGTGCTCGTGCTCGTGGTCGTGGTCATGGTCGTGACAGCAGCCGTCGTGGTCATGGTGGTGGTGCTCCTCCTCCAGCAGGCGCTCCATCTCCTCCTCGATGGCCGGGGCGGATTCCATGGCCTGCCGAAGCTGCGCTCCCGTCAGCTCGTCCCAGGGCGTAGTGACCAGCGCGGCCTTGCCGTTGTGCTGGCGCAGCAGCTCCACTGCCGCCTTCAGCTTCTCCGGGGCAACGGCGTCCGTCCGGCTCAGGACGATGCAGGAGGCAGCCTCAATCTGGTTGTTGTAGAACTCCCCGAAGTTTTTCATATACATTTTGCATTTGGTGGCGTCGGCCACGGTGACGCAGTTGCCCAGCACAGCCTCATGCTCCGCCGCGTTGCGCACGGCCAGCATCACGTCGGACAGCTTGCCCACGCCGGAGGGCTCGATGAGGATGCGGTCGGGATGGTAGGTGTGGATAACCTCCTTCAGCGCCTTGCCGAAGTCTCCCACCAGACTGCAGCAGATGCAGCCGGAGTTCATCTCCGTGATCTGGATGCCGGCCTCTTTCATAAAGCCGCCGTCGATGCCGATCTCACCGAATTCGTTCTCAATGAGTACCAGTTTTTCGCCGGAATAGGCCTCTTTGATCATCTTTTTGATGAGGGTGGTCTTGCCTGCGCCCAAAAATCCGGAATAAATATCGATTCTTGTCATTTGGTTCAGCCTTCTTTGCAAAAATATAACGAATTTATCGTCATTCAGCATTATTATAGCACAGTCTGTCAACCGGGAATACCTGAAATTTCCACTACGGGAAAAAACCGGGCGCCCGGGCGGAACGCAAGATTTTCCTTGTTTTTTTCTGCCGGCAATGGTATGATAGAACCTAAGCTGGATCTGCCGTCATGGGGCGCTCCGGCAGCATAATCACAGATAACTGGAATACGATTTCGGTGTGGCTCCGGGGATGCCTTGTGTGACCCCGGAGATATAAAAAGGGAACGGGGTGCAAGTCCCCACGCGAACCGGCGCTGTAAGTGCCAAGGCGTCCTCTCGTTGGTGAAAGCCAGTCATTGGGATTCTCCTGAGAAGGCAGAGGGGAATGCCGCCTGAGGCACAAGTCAGAAGACCTACATCGACAGAATCGCGGGCGCAGTGCGCCTGTATATACGCGGGAAATCGGCCGTGGCAGTCTGTTCTGCCACGGTTTTTTCGTTTTCTGGAGGGCTGACAGGATGAAATCACATACAATTATTTTCCGCCGGCTTCTGGCCTTTGCCATGAGCGTTCTTCTGTGCGCAGGACTGCTGCTCCTGCTGCTGTCGGGCTGCGCCGGGCAGGATACCCGCCCGGTCTGTACCTGCACGGTGAGCATTTCCTGTCAGACCGCCCTGGACAATTTCGACCGGTGCAAGGAGGAAAAGCAGGCGCTGCTGCCGGAAAACGGCTGGATTTTGCAGCCCACGGAGGTGACCTGTCACGAAGGCGACAGCGCCTTTGACGTGCTTGCGCAGGTATGCCGGGAGCAGAAGATCCAGTTGGAATCCTCCTGGACGCCCCTGTATGACAGCGCCTATATTGAGGGCATCAACAACCTGTATGAATTTGACGTGGGGCAGGGCTCCGGCTGGATGTATCAGGTCAACGGCCGGTTTCCCAACTGCGCCTGTTCCGACTACACGGTGCAGTCGGAAGATGTGCTGTGCTGGGTCTACACCTGTGACTACGGCGAAGACGTGGGCGGCAGCGCCGCCGGAGATTAGGGAAAGGACACCCCTATGCCAGAACAAGCCGCTTTTTCCGCCTGCCATCCGGCGGTGATTTTTCTCTACTTTACGCTGGTGCTGTTGTTTTCCATGTTCCTCATGCACCCGGTGTGTCTGCTCATCTCCCTGTTTTGCGCCGTGTGCTGTCTGTCCGTCCTGACCCGCGGGCATGGACTTTGGCGCAGCGTGGCCTGGGTTCTGCCCGTGGTGGCCGTGACGGCACTCATCAACCCCCTGTTCAACCACGCGGGGATCACCGTCTTGTGCTATCTTCCCCACGGCAATGCCCTGACCGGCGAGAGCCTTGTCTACGGGCTGGCCGCCGGAATCATGCTGGCCGCCGTGCTGGTGTGGTTCCAGTGCTGCAGCCGGGTGCTGCGCTCGGATCAGTTCGTCTATCTCTTCGGGCGGGTCATTCCTGCGCTGTCTCTGGTGCTGAGCATGGCGCTGCGCCTGATTCCCCGCTTCCGCGCCCAGCTCAAGGCCGTCAGCGAAGCCCAGCAGGGGCTTGGCCGGGATGTCTTCAAAGGGACGCTGCGTCAACGGCTCCGCACTGCCGTCACCGTCTTTTCCGTCACCCTCACCTGGGCGCTGGAAAATGCCATTGAGACGGCGCAGAGTATGAAAAGCCGGGGCTACGGTCTGCCGGGTCGCACGTCCTTCTCCATCTACCGCTTTACCCGGCGGGACAGGATGGCTTTGGCGTGGCTGCTCATGGGCGGCTTTTATGTGTTCTGCGCCAGCCTCTCCGGTGCGCTGGAGTTTACTTATTATCCCACCCTGCAAGGCGCGGCGATCACGCCCTTTACCGTCAGTGTCTATCTTGTCTATCTGGCCGTGAGCCTGACGCCTGTATTTTTTCACTGGAAGGAGGCCGGACAATGGCGCTGTTTGA
Organism: Bacillota bacterium; assembly: GCA_029003235.1. GTDB lineage: Bacteria > Bacillota > Clostridia > Oscillospirales > Oscillospiraceae > JAFRPC01. The sequence continues at coordinate 7,481 of JAQYBZ010000097.1, read as the reverse complement.
ACTGCGCGGGCTGAGCTTCACCTACCCGGAACAGTCCCGACCGGCTCTGGAAAATATCGATCTGACGGTGCAGACCGGAGCGTTCCATGTGCTGTGCGGCGCGTCGGGCTGCGGAAAAACCACCCTGCTGCGTCAGCTAAAGCCCGCTCTGACGCCCCATGGACGGCGCACCGGCCGGATTCTGTTTGACGCAGCGCCGCTGGAACAGCTCTCTCCCCGCCGGCAGGCCGCCCAGATCGGCTTTGTCCTCCAGTCCCCGGAAAATCAGGCGGTGACGGACAAGGTCTGGCACGAGCTGGCCTTCGGGCTGGAAAGTCTGGGCTATGACACCCCGGAGATCCGCCGCCGCGTGGCGGAAATGGCCTCCTTTTTCGGCATGGAGGACTGGTTTTACCGGGATGTGGCCTCCCTGTCCGGCGGCCAGAAGCAGCTTCTCAATCTGGCGTCGGTCATGGCGTTGCAGCCCAAGGTGCTGGTGCTGGACGAGCCCACCAGCCAGCTTGACCCCATCGCGGCATCGGAGTTTTTGTCCACTCTGGGGCGCATCAACCGAGAGCTTGGCACTACGGTCATTCTTACGGAGCACCGTCTGGAGGAAGCCTTTGCCCTGGCCACCGATGTGACGGTGCTGGATAACGGGCGGCTTTTGTGTACCGGCACGCCGGCACAGGTGGGCGTCCGGCTGAAAGAGGCAGGCCACGGGATGTTTTTGGCCATGCCCACGCCCATGCGGGTTTGGGCGGCGGCGGAGACCGATGCGCCCTGTCCCGTGACCGTCCGGGACGGACGGGAATTTCTCTCGGATTATTTTCAGACTCATTCCATGCAGCCGCTGCCGCCGGAGCCTTCCTTCGTGCGTGGGCAGACGCCCGCGCTGGAGGCGGAGGACGTGTGGTTCCGGTACGAAAAAGACAGCCCCCATGTGGTCAAGGGGCTGTCCGTATGCGTCTATCCCGGGGAATTTCTGGCCATTCTGGGGGGCAACGGTACCGGCAAGACCACCACCTTGCGCCTGCTGGCGGGACTGCGCAAGCCCTGCCGGGGCGCCGTCCGGCAAAAAGGTCGGGTGGCCATGCTCCCCCAGAATCCTCAAAGCCTGTTTGTAAAAAAAACGGTGCAGGAAGACCTGCGGGAGGTCTTCTGCGGCAAGCCGGACGGCGCGCAGACGGCGCTGCTGGAAAAAGTTGTCGCCCTTTGCCGTCTTGAAGCCCTGCTTGGGCGCCATCCCTTCGACCTGTCCGGGGGCGAACAGCAGCGGGCGGCACTGGCCAAGGTACTTCTGACCCGGCCGGACATTCTGCTGCTGGACGAGCCTACCAAGGGGCTGGACGCGGAATTCAAGCAGAGCTTCGCCGCCATGATCCGGCAGTTGACCGGGGAGGGCGTGGCCGTGCTGATGGTCAGCCACGACGTGGAATTCTGCGCCCAATACGCCCACCGGTGCGCCCTGTTTTTTGACGGAAGCCTTGTGACCCAGGGCACGCCCCGCAGCTTCTTCTCCGGCAACAGCTTTTACACCACCGCCGCCAACCGCATGGCGCGCCAGTGGCAGCCTCAGACGGTCACGGCGCAGGATGCGGCCGCCCTCTGCGGCGCGTCGCTGCCCCGGACGGAAACTCCCCCGCCGCAGGCGGAAGTACCGCCCACAGCAGAAACGGCGTCGCGGGAAAAAAAGCTGCCCCGATGGCGCAAGTGCCTTGCCGCGCTGGCAGCCGTCGCCGCAGTGGTGCTGTTTTTCTGTATCGCCAAAACAGCGGATCTGTCAGAGCTGCTCCAAGGCGGCATGGCCGCCCTCAGCATCCCGCAGGCTGCCCTGTATCTGGGGCTTATTGCCGCGCTGTTCGTGTTTGCTCTGGCCGTCAGCCGCCGCGCAGCGCCACCGGCTGCGCTCCCCGTTTCCAAAGGAAAGCTGCCCAAACGGACGGTGGCAGCCATCGTCCTGATTCTGGTGCTGATTCCGGCCACTTTGTATTTTGGCCTGCGTTATCTGTCCGGTCGGAAGTATTACATCACCGCCTTGCTGGTGCTGTTGGAGTGTATGCTGCCCTTTTTCCTGTCCTTTGAAGAACGCAAACCCCAGGCACGGGAGCTGGTACTGTTGGCGGTGCTGTGCGCCATCGGCGTGGCAGGCCGGGCCGTGTTCTTCATGCTGCCCCAGTTCAAGCCCGTGCTGGCTCTGACCATTGTCGCCGGGGTGGCGCTGGGCGCGGAAAGCGGATTTCTGGTGGGCGCCATGACCATGCTGCTGTCCAATATGCTCTTTTCTCAGGGGCCGTGGACGCCGTGGCAGATGTTCAGCATGGGGCTGGCAGGCTTTCTGGCGGGCATCCTGTTCCGCAAGGGACTGCTTCGCCGCAGCCGGTGGAGCTTGTGCATCTTCGGCGCGCTGTCAGCCATTTTGATCTACGGCGGCATAATGAATGCGGCTTCCCTGCTGATGTGGAGCGATGAGGTAAGCTGGTCGCTGCTGCTGCCCTACTACATTTCAGGTTTTCCCGTGGACTGCGTCCACGCCGCAGCCACCGTTTTTTTCCTGTGGCTGGCGGGACTGCCCATGCTGGAAAAGCTGGATCGCATCAAGGTCAAATACGGCCTTGTGGAGCCGGACGGCAGCTCCGGATAAAAACCGGGCGCACGGGAAGAATGTTTCCCGTGCGCCGTTGTGTTATTTCTGTATCAGCACCTGCATATTGCCGCTGGTGGTGTTGACGCTGAGGCGCGCGCTGCCATCGCCGCAGATATACACGCCCTTGGCCTGGGTGCAGGCCAGCTCCGAGGAAAAATCGCCGCTGACTGAGTCGAATTCCGCTGTGAATCCGCTGTTTTCCGGCAGGGTCAGGGTCACATTTCCGCTGACCGAGTCAAATTCCGCCTCTCTGGGGCAGAAGCCGTACTGAAACGCCAGAGCCATTTCACCGCTGACGGATTCGCCATCCACCTTGGAAAAGGCCAGTTCTCCTCCTGTCATATTGCCGCTGACCGTATCCAAATCCAGCTCTTCTCCGCAGGCATCCTGTATGTGCAGATCGCCGCTGGTGGTATCCACACTCAGCTCCTGCGCCGTACAGCCGGTAACGGTAACATCCGCCGAAACCGTCTCCACCGACAGTTCCGTAAGCGCCAGCGTCCCCGGCACCTGAATGGTCAGGTGCTTTTCCACGGTATCCAGCCCTCTGGCGCCGGACTTGGCAAAGTGAATTTTCAATGTGTCTCCGTCCAGCAGCCAGTGAAGCTGCTGGGATGCCTCCAGCTCTGCCGAGGCCGTCTCCTCCAACAGCACCGTCTGTCCGTCATAGGGAATGATCTCCACGCTGCCGGACACCCAGTCCACTTCGATCTGGCGAACGTTCTCCACCTCGGCGGCGCCTGCGGTGTAGCGCTCGTCATTATCATAGTAGACCACGCCGGTGAAATTCGGCAGGCGAAGGTTTATTCTCCCCAAAAAGGATGGCTTGAGCAGCAGCACGACCAAAAGTGCCAGCACCACCGCGCCCACGGCAGACCAGATAATAATGCGTACCTTGGAACCTTTCATTCTTCTTCCTCCTCGTCGTCCTCACTGTCGCCGCTGTGGAAAATGACAGCGTGGAGTATGTTGCTGGCGGCCACGCCCAGCAGGAACACCAGCCAGGTGACGTCCCAACGCATGGTGGCAAAGCTGAGGATAAAGTAGATCGCCACCGTACCCGTCCAGACCGCGCCGTTTAAGGCGGAGCGCCGCGCCCGGATGTTGCTCTTTACCACAAAGAAGCGGTAGAGATTGGCGCCGGCCGCCGCCGCGAGAAACAAAATCCAGGAGTAGGCCCATGCGCCCCGGATGAGAAATCCCACAAGCAGGTAGACGCAGGCCACAACCGGCCAATACCAGGAATAGAAGGTATTGCATCTTTTCTTCTCCCGCTTGTACTGCTTTTCGTAGACCTTTTCAAACTGCTTTTCGTAGCTGTAGGAATAGGGCACGTTTTCTCCCCGCAGATCTGCGGCAATGCCCGTCAGATCGCCGCCGCTGGAAATGGCAATGGCGTAAGCCTCGTCGTCGCTTTTGCCCTCCTGCTTCAGATCCCGGTATTTTTCCACCAGATTCTGAAAAATCTCGCTTTTGATCGTAGTGGCGCGTTCCGTTTGGGGTATCCCCCGGAACACGCTTTCGATGTAGTCGTAAATCTTACTCTCCATCCTGCTGCTTTCCTTTCGTCAAAGTGTCGATGATCTGCTTGGATTCCTCCCAGTCCTGACGCAGCCGCGCCAGAACCCGCCGTCCCTGATCTGTGATGCGATAGTATCGCCGCCTGGCTCCCAGCATCTCCGCCCCCCAGTAGGATTGGACGCAGCCCGATTCCTCCAGCCGCTTAAATGCCGTGTAGAGCGTGGCCTCTTTCATTTCGTACTTGCCACCCGTGGCCGCCGATACCGTCTTGTTGATTTGATAGCCGTAGCTGTCCTCCTGCTCCAGACAGGCAAGGATGATTGTGTCGGTGTTGCCCCGGATGAGGTCTGATGTGACGGACATTGCCTCACCTCCGATGGCTGTATTCTATCATAAGATACCTCGTCTGTCAGGGTATTTCAAAAAAATATTTATTCTATTATTCTACAATCTTTGACGGAAGCCAGCCCATGTGCTATACTGAAAAGAAAAAACGGGGAATCCGCCATGGATAAACTGCGCTATCAATGCCTGGTGCTGGATCACGACGACACCGTAATGGACAGCACCGCCCACATCCACTATCCCGCTTTTTTACAGGCCATGGAGCAGATGCGCCCGCAGGTGCATATGACACTGGACGAATACTTCCGCATGAATTTCGATCCGGGCTTTATGGCATACTGCACGGACACCCTGCACTTTACGCCTGAGGACGTGGCACAGGAGCACGCCATCTGGCAGGCCTATGTCAAGACCCACATCCCCACGGTATACCCCGGCGTGGCAGAGATTATCCGCCGCCAGAAAGCCGCCGGGGGCTATGTGTGCGTGGCCTCCCACTCGGTGGGGGAGAACATTCTCCGGGACTACGCCGCCAACGGTCTGCCCCAGCCCGATCTGGTCTTCGGCTGGGAGCTGCCGCCGGAGCTGCGCAAGCCTGCCCCCTACAGTCTGGAGCAGATCATGCAGAAGCTGTCCCTGCCGCCGTCGGAGCTGCTCATGGTGGACGATCTGAAGCCCGGCTACGAAATGGCGCGGCGCTGCGGCGTCACCTTTGCCGCCGCCGGCTGGGCCTATGACATCCCTCAGATCCGCCGGTTTATGGAGGGCAACTGCGACCTGTATTTTGCCGACCCGGAAGATCTGGCGAAATACCTGTTTGAGACCTGACCCCATACAAAGGCCGCCGCAAAGCGATCCGTTCTCGCTTTGCGGCGGCTTTCCGTCCCGGGTAGGGGTCACTCCATATGCCAGCCATGCTCCTGCATCATCTGGGCAATCTTTTTACATTCCGCAGAAGCCAGCATACACAGGGGGTCATTACCCAGAGACAGGGTCATGATCACGTCCTGCTCCACCTTGACGCTGCTCACCGTATCCCGGGTCAACTCCTGGCAGAAATAGGGCTTCCGGTCTCTGGCAAAGAGAAACAGCCTGTCCTCCGTAAGATAGAGGTACCCCTCTCTGGCCACATTTTCCTCCCGCACACTGACACTGGCCTTGAGCAGCACCGGCTGGGGCAGCGTCGCCTCGATGCCGTTGTACCGCTTATCCCGGCGGTAGAGGCTCAAAGGCAGCAGCAGGGAGGCCAGCAGGGTGGTCAGCGCCGCCACCAGCAGCGCCAGCGTTCCCGCCTTGGGCAGCTCCATCAGCGTAAAGCACATCCATGCGCCAAAAAACGCCCAAATGCCCAGAAACACACTGGCACGGCGGGTCGCAGGATGAAAATATTGTCTCAAAAGAATCTCCTCCTTTTGATAAATTCTTGTTTTGCCGGGGCGATCTGTCTCTTTCCGGCGCACGAAGCGGCGCCGTTCCGGGAAAACACCCGGTGTGCGCCTGTCCGGCTCTTGCAAAAGGGTTAAAAACGCCGTTTTACGGAAGTTCGCAGCCAACCCGGCATACTTCCCATTTTGCAGACCATATTATAGCATAGGCCATATGCAGATTGTATGACATTTTTGTAAATACCTGCGGTGGGCTTTCACAAAAAACGTAAAAAATCCAAAAAAAGTGTTGACAATCCCCGCCTGTTTTTATATAATAAGCCTGCTCGTTTCGAGACGCTGGTATAGCTCAGTTGGTAGAGCAGCTGATTTGTAATCAGCAGGTCGGGGGTTCGAGTCCGTCTACCAGCTCCAAAGCATTCGACCGTGCAACGGACCACGTCAGCGAGTAACCGAATATGGGGGAATTCCCGAGTGGCCAAAGGGGACAGACTGTAAATCTGCTGGCACTGCCTTCGGTGGTTCGAATCCACCTTCCCCCACCACGAAAGAAACCTCTTTTGTCTACCAAGACAAGAGAGGTTTTTCATGCTTTTTGGGGCAGGATAGCCCTAAATATAGAAAAACTGCCGGAACAGGGATTGGAACGGTCATTGCGGCCGTAACAGCCCCTGCTTTTTGCGTTCTGTCGGCAAAATGAGCGCCTTACTTTTTGCATTTCTTTGCTCAGCGACGGGCATGGCAAACCTGCAAGTTTCAGAATTTGAACCCATAGATACAGCAGGTTGCAGACACCCGCCCACTCCAGGGTTGACAGCGGCCATGGAAACTGTTATCATAATAACACCATAAAGAGTACGCGAGGGACAAGCCCGTTGACCGTACAGCTTCCTGCCAAGAGGCAAGGTGCTAATGCTTGATCGATGGTGTTTATAAAAACGGGCGCATCCATCGAGACGATGGGTGCTTTTTTGCGTCTCTTTGTGGAATACATCCATAAGGAGATTTTTTATGAAGAATAGAACCATTCGCGAACTCAGGGATTCCCCCACCGCAAAGGTCTACATCCAATTTCGTTCCGATGCGCTTTGCAGGGAATTCTATAAGCAGGCGGAGGCAGAAGGCTATCGATTTGGTGAGATCATGCCCACCGCGTCCAGTCCAGGCGATCTCATCGCCATACAGGATGACTACAAGCTGGCTTTCGTCGGCTGGGTGGGTCATATGGCGTATCAAAACCGAAAGGCTGTCGTTGGAGGGATAACCTGTATCGACTATGAAAAATACATCGCAGGATGGGATGACTATCTTATTTGAAAAATAACCCCGTCGGGGTTCCCGACGGGGTTACACATATCATCACAGCACCTTTACGTTGGCTCTAAGTCTCCCGGCCGGAGATCAGGCGGAAGCCGCCGTAGATTCCCGCGCTATTGCCCAGCTTTGCCAGGGCAAAGCGTGTACTGCGGGCAGCATGAAAGCAGTATTTTGCAAAATGGCGCGCAATGCCGTCCAGAAGCGGCTGCCCTGCCTTGGACACTCCGCCGCCCACCACCACCAGCTCCGGGTCGCAGATACAGCAGCTATCGGCAATGGCCTGCCCC
>JAQYBZ010000096.1 GCA_029003235.1 Bacillota bacterium | reverse complement strand
TTTTAGCCGATTAAGGGAAATCGGGCGGTCTGCCCGGTTTTATCCATACAGAATTCCTCAGGAGGTCTTTTCCATGGTCAATTCATCCATGTACGCCCTTGGCGCAGCCCGCTCCTGTATCCGGGAGCTGTTTGAATACGGTCTTCGCCAGCAGGCGGTGGTGGGACGGGAGAATGTATTTGACTACTCTCTCGGCAATCCCTCCATCCCCGCGCCGCCTGCGGTCAACGACTCCATTGTGGACATTGTCCGCACGGAGGACACTTTGCAGGTACACGGCTACACGCCCGCCACAGGCTACCCCGGCGTCCGTCAGGCCGTGGCCGACGATCTCAACCGGCGCTTTGACGCCCATATCCGCCCGGAGAATCTGTTTTTCTGCTGCGGCGCAGCCCCCGGCCTTATCTCCGTCATCCGGGCGCTGGCCGTGGAAAACGCCCAGATTCTGGCTATTGCCCCCTATTTCCCCGAATATAAGCCCTTTGTGGAGGCCAACGGCTGCCGCTTTCGGGCGGTTCCCGCCGACACGGCCCATTTCCAGATCGACTTTGCCGCGCTGGAGGCCATGCTCAACCCCCAGGTGCAGGCCATCATCGTCAATTCCCCCAACAATCCCTCCGGCACGGTCTATACCGCCCAGACCCTGAAAAAGCTGGGCGTCCTGCTGGAGAAAAAGGGGCTGGAATACGGCCACCCCATCTATCTCATTGCCGACGAGCCCTACCGGGAGCTGGTCTACGGCGGCGTCACCGTCCCCTTTATCCCCAATCTCTACGCCAACACCATCGTCTGCTATTCCTGGTCCAAGTCTCTTTCCCTGCCCGGCGAACGCATTGGCTATGTGTGCGTGCCCGATCAGGTACAGGACAGTCAGGAGGTGTTCGCTGCCGTGGCGGGCGCCGCCCGGGTGTGCGGCCATGTGTGCCCGCCGTCTCTGCTCCAGCGGGTCATTGCCCAATGCGTCCAGTATCCTCCCGATCTGGCGGCCTACGACAAAAACCGCACCCTGTTATATACGGAGCTGACCAGAATGGGCTATTCCATGGCAAAGCCCGACGGTGCGTTCTATCTGTTCATCAAAGCCCCCAACGGCGACGGCGACAAGTTCTCCCAGCTTGCCAAACAGGAGAATCTGCTGCTGGTGCCCGGCCGGGATTTCGGCTGCCCGGAGTATTTCCGCATCTGCTACTGCGTGGACCACGACATGATTATACGCAGCCTGCCCCTGTTCCAGAAGCTGATCGCCCAGTGCCAATAGCGCCCCGGAACGCAAATCACCCCCGGGGAATGGTCGGTGTCCATAAAACAGTTCCAGCCCTGGCAGCATTGTTTACCGGGACTGCTCTTGTATCGATTGCGGCCATATGATAGAAGATATCAAACAGTTCGCGAAACAGGAATTTAAGGTGAAATTATGGCGTCAAGTAAAGAATATTTGGAATTTATTATAGGGCAGTTATCTGAATTAGAAGAAATTACATATAGAGCGATGATGGGAGAATTTATTATCTACTACCGAGGAAAGGTTGTTGGTGGTGTATATGATGATAGATTGCTTGTCAAACCGGTAAAATCAGCAATTAGTTATATGCCGACAGCGACCTATGAATTGCCCTATGAGGGAGCAAAAGAGATGTTATTAGTAGATGAAGTTGATAATAAGGAATTTTTAGCAGGTTTGTTTCATGCTATGTATGAGGAGTTACCAACTCCAAAAACGAAAAAGAAGAAATAAACAACTTCCGGTTTGTCGAATCGTCAAGAGCGCACTTCTATACACCAAAGCCTCCCTTGTGTAAAGGGAGGCTTTGGCGCTGCCGCGCCAGTGCGAAATGGAAAAATCCTCCCTATGACCAATCATAGAGAGGATCAACTGTTTTATGGACACCGACTATTCTCCGGGGGCGTTCATTTATTTAATGTACTTTTCCCCTTTTTCGCCGTCTCAGGGAGCCAAGCGGGCGCTCCCGCCGGGGCAGAGTCTCCAAAATGGCGAACAGGGCTACCATTAGCAGCCCGTTGGGCAGAGGGCAGAACTCACCGGGATTGGTCATGGACATCAGCACCATACCGGCGCAGCTCAGCGCGGCCAGAGGAAGCTGGGCAGACCGGCGGGTCAGCAGAATCTTCAGCCGGATCAGATAGTGCCAGCCGTAGGCCGCCACGCCCACCAGACCCATGCTGCCAAGGATCTGCGCCACCATGTTGTGATACCACACGATGCTGCCGTGGACGCCGATGAAGATATGCTCGTTGGAGAGGTTGCCCAGGCCAATGCCGAAGAGGGGGTTGGAGGCAAAGTCCCGCAGCCCCTGCATAAAGAAGGTAAACCGGCTGTCGTTGACGGGAATGAACGCGCCGTGAAGCTCCTGCGCCACCCGGGAGGAAAAGAGAACCTGCACCGTATAGTACACAAACAGCACCACAGGTATCGCAGCCAGTTGCCCCAGCCGGTACAGGTTGGGCTTCAGCTCCGGTTCCGCCTTGTGGTAAAGCCACCCAAGGCAGGCCGCCAGCTCCACCGTGCCGAAGATCAGGCCGCTTCTGGAGCCGCTCATGATCATGGCGCTGTACAGGAAAATCAGGCCGCCCCAGCGCCAGCGTCCGTCGGCTCTGGGCATACAGGCCGCGGGCATGGCCATAAGCAGAATCGTGGTGCAGAAATTGCGGTAGGACATATACAGCACCGCAAAGTCCTGCAAAAACGCACGCACATTGACAATGTAGACCTTAAACACGGCCACACCGGCAAACAGGCCGGCGTAATAGAGCAGATTCAGAAAGCGCTGCAAGACATCGTATCCCCGCGCCCGGCTCAGTTGGGCGCGAACCACCGTATAGACGCCCAGCATCCCCAGCCCCAGTCCCAGTGTATAATAGAGCGAGACGGGAGAAAAATAATCGGCGGCAGTGATGGAGCCAAGGCCGCCCAGCAGGGTGGCGGCCGACACCGCCAGAAGCGGCGCGGTAAACGCGCCCCGCCTGAGAGGCGCCCGGTACAAAAACAGATGGATGACAAAAGCCGCCACAGCGCCTGCCAGCACCGGCCAATAAACCAGAAGCCTGCCCAAATCGTTGTAAAAATCCGTCGTCAGCAGGCAAAAGAGCAGAAACGGCAGCAAAACCGCCATAAGCTCTGCGCAGAACAGCAGCATAAAGGCCACCACCAGCGCCATGATCAGGCACCCTTCCAGGGCGCAGCCCATGACGTACAGCAAAGTGGCCGCTACCAGCAGGCACAGCGCATAGCGCGGGCTGTTCCAGATGCGGTTGGCAATGGCCTGCAGCCTGGGCAGAAGCAAGCCCATCTCCTCCGCTCTGCCGTCTGCGCTGCAAAGCAGGGCGTCCTGCGCCGTCTGCCGCAGAGAGTGATTTTGAAAGATCATAAATTCACCTTTATATGGCCGTACCCGAAAGGCCAAAAAATATATCACATATCACGATCCGCCCCATACTAGCACAGTCTGCCAGAAAAGTCAACCTTTCCCGACCCGGAGAGCGACGCAGGGTCAGCGCATTTTTCTGCGAAAAAAGTTGCTCATGGCTGCCGGTATCCACCTCCCTGAGACTCCGTGCCGGAGTGAAGTCCGTGTTTCCATATATAATATCGTGAGAATTTCAAAATAATGCGGAAAAGGTCTTGCAATCCGGGTAAAATAGTGCTATAATCGCAGTAGTTTCCAATGAACGATGGTAGGAAGAGAGGCGACAGCGCCTCTCTTTCTTGCTGAATACCTGAAAAAAGGATGGTTGCATATGAAGATCGTTGACCGGGTACGCAGCTTTGCCGAACCGGTGGTGGAGCAAAACGGCTGTCAGCTCTGGGACGTGGAATATGTCCGTGAGGGCGGCGAGTGGTTTTTGCGGCTTTATATCGACAAGGACGGCGGCGTGGACATCCGCGACTGCGAGGCCATCTCCCGTGCCGTCGATCCCATTCTGGACGCGGAAGACCCCATCCCCGACAGCTACCGCTTTGAGGTCTGCTCCGCCGGACTGGAACGGACGCTGAAGCGCCCCTCCGACTTTGCCCGGTATCTGGGCGCGGACGTGCTGGTGCGGCTGTATCAGCCCAAAAACGGCAGCAAGGAATATGCCGGCGTACTGCGGGGCTATGAAGACGGCGCCGTCACCGTGGAGTGCGGCGGCACGCCCATGACATTTGACAAATCCGAGGTCGCGCTGGTGCGGCTTCGCGTTGATTTTTGACAGGAGGACAGAGAAAATGAGCGCAAACGCCAATACGAATACAGAGATCTTTGCAGCGCTGCGGCAGTTGGAAAAGGAGCGCGGCATCCCTGTGGACTATATGATCGAGCGCATTAAGCAGGCGCTGCTGGCAGCCTACAAAAAGGACAAGGACGGCTACACGGACAACGTGTTCGTGGAAATGACCGAAGACAATATGCGTATGTACGTCCAGAAAGAAGTGGTGGACGAGGTCATCACTCCCGCCACGGAGATCATTCTGGAGGCCGCCAGAAAGCTGGACCCCAACGCCCAGCTTGGCGATCTGATCAATGTGGACATCGAGACCCAGGCCTTTGGCCGCATTGCGGCGCAGACGGCCAAGCAGGTCATCATTCAGGGCATCCGGGAGGCCGAACGGGGTCTGGTCTTTGAGAGTTTCTCCTCCAAGGAACACGAGATTCTCACGGGCACGGTACTGCGCATCGACCCCAACACCGGGGATATGACCGTCCGCATCGGACAGGGCAGCGACCGCACCGACGCCTATCTTGCCAACGGCGAGCAGGTACGGGGCGAAAGCTACACCGAAGGCGACATCATCCGCGTCTATGTGGTGGAGGTTCGCCGCAGCAGCCGGGGGCCTCAGGTGATCGTTTCCCGTACCCATCCGGGTCTGGTCAAGCGCCTGTTTGAACTGAACGTGCCGGAGATCGAATCCGGCGAGGTGGAAGTCAAATCCATCGCCAGAGAGGCCGGCTCCAGAACCAAGCTGGCCGTCTGGAGCGCCGAGCCGGGCGTGGATCCGGTGGGCGCGTGCGTGGGCAACCGGGGCAGCCGCGTGGGCGCCGTGGTTGACGAGCTTCACGGTGAAAAAATGGACATCGTGGTCTGGTCGGAAGACCCCTGCGAATTTGTGGCGGCGGCGCTGTCCCCTGCCAGGGTGCTGTCCGTAACGCCCACCGCCGCAGGCGTCAAAGCCTGCCGGGTGGTAGTCCCCGACGACCAGCTCTCCCTCGCCATCGGCAAGGAGGGACAGAACGCACGGCTGGCAGCCAGACTCACCGGCTATAAGATCGACATCAAGCCGGCGTCTCAGGCGGAGGATATGACCGAGGCGGAGTAAGCTGCCCAAGGGCAGATTCAGACGGGAGGGATCCGGAATGGCCAAAAAAATCCCCCTGCGCCAGTGCCTTGGCTGCAGGGAAATGAAACCGAAAAAAGAGCTGGTGCGCGTGGTGCGCTCTCCGGAGGGTCAGGTGGACATTGACTTCCGGGGCAAAGCGCCCGGAAGGGGCGCTTATGTCTGCCGCAGCGCGGAGTGTCTGAAGCGGGCGCTGAAAAGCCGGGCTTTGGATCGCAGTCTCGGCCTGACCATTCCCCCCGAAATCAATGCGCGTCTGACGCAGGAAATGGAGGCGGCCCATGGAGCAGAATAAAGCCCTGGGATTGATCTCCATTGCCCGCAAGGCAGGCAAAATCGAATTTGGCGAAGAGCCTACCGGCGCCGCTGCCAGAGCCAGAAAAGCACGGCTCATTGTGGTGGCCTGCGACGCCTCGGAGCACGCGGTGCGCCGGGTCAGGAACTACGTCGCAGGCACAAAGCAGCCCTGGCTGCGCCTGCCCTATACCAAAGCCGAGCTGGGCGGCGCCATGGGAAAGCCGGACTGCGCCATGGCAGCGATCACTGACGTGTCGCTGGCGCAGGCATTTGTACAGGCTCTGGGGGAGCCGGAAAAATACGCGCCTCTGCTGCAGCAGTTGGACGTCCGCGTCCAGCGCGTCCGCCAGAGAGCGAAAGAAGAGAAAGCCCACAGCAAACACGTCAGACACGGCAGCAAGTAACATGGAGGTGGCTATATGAGTTCTTTAGTAAAGTATCGTATCAAAGAGGTCGCGGCAGATTTTGGCATGCAGGCCAAGGACATCGCCGCCATTGTGGAGAAATATTTTGAAAAGCCCAGAAGCAACAATCAGGTGCTGGAGGACGAGCAACTCAACGTAATCTTCGACTGTCTCACCCAGACCCACCAGATCGAGTCTCTGGAGCAGGTGTTCGCCGCGGCCTTTGCCAAGCAGGACGCCCAGAAGGCCGAGGAAAAGAAGCAGGCCGAGCAGGCGCAGGCAGAGCAGAAGCCCGCACAGGCCGCTCCTGCGGCCAAGGCCGAAGAAACGCCGGCGCAGCAGAAGCCCGCGGAAAAGAAAGAGCCGGAGCGCAAGCGGGAGCGCCGGGTGGTGGACACCTCCGCCGTCCATGTCAACGCCGAACGCTTTGACGACCGGGTGGACAGCCTGATCTCCGAGCGGGCGCAGAATTTCTCCGGCGGCAAGCAGAAGATTGCCAACAAGAGCAAAAAGCAGCAGGCGCAGAAAAAGAGCAGCAAGGTGCGCAACGAGGAACAGGCCAAAATGCGCCGCCTGCGTCTGGAAGTCATTAAAAAAACCCCCCTCACCGTCAAAATCCCCGACGAGATCACCGTGGGCGAGCTGGCCTCCCGGATGAAGAAGACCGCCGCCGAGGTCATCAAATGCCTGATCAAAAACGGCGTTATGGCCACGGTCAACCAGACCATCGACTTTGACACGGCAGAATTTGTGGCCACGGAGCTGGGCTGCAAGGTGGAAAAAGAAGTGGTGGTCACCATCGAGGAGAAGCTCTTTGACGACCACAAGGACACGGAAGACGAGCTGGTCAGCCGTCCGCCCGTGGTGGTGGTCATGGGTCACGTGGATCACGGCAAGACCAGCCTGCTGGACGCCGTGCGAAACACCAACGTGGCCAGCGGCGAAGCCGGCGGCATTACGCAGCACATCGGCGCTTATACCGTAAAGATCAACGGCAGTCCCATCACCTTCCTGGACACGCCGGGTCACGCCGCCTTTACCTCCATGCGCGCCAGAGGCGCCATGTGTACCGACATTGCCATTCTGGTGGTAGCCGCCGACGACGGCATCATGCCCCAGACCATTGAGGCCATCCATCATGCCAAGGCCGCCAATATCCCCATCATTGTGGCCGTCAACAAAATGGATAAGCCCGGCGCCAACCCCGATCGTATCCTCAGCCAGTTGACCGAGCATGAGCTGACGCCGTCGGAATGGGGCGGCGAGACCGAGGTCTGCAAGATCTCCGCCAAGACCGGCGAGGGCATCGACGAGCTGCTGGAGACGGTGATCCTCACCGCCGAAATGCAGGAGCTGAAGGCCAACCCCAACCGCCGCGCCAAGGGCGTGGTGCTGGAGGCACGGCTGGACAAGAACAGAGGCCCCATCGCCACTCTGCTGGTGCAGAACGGCACCCTCAATCAGGGCGACATTCTCATTGCCGGAACGGCTGTGGGACGTGTGCGCGTCATGACCGACGACAAGGGCAGAACCCAGAAGCACGCAGGCCCCTCCATGCCTGTGGAAATCACCGGCCTTGCGGAAGTGCCCGGCCCCGGCGACGAGTTTGACGCCGTGCAGGACGAGCGCATGGCGCGGCAGTTGGTGGAGCAGCGGAAGCAGCGCGCTAAGGACGAGCTGGCAAAGCACCAGTCCAAAGTCACGCTGGAAAACCTGTTCGACCAGATGAAGCAGGGCGAAATGAAAGAGCTGAACATCGTTGTCAAGGCCGACGTGCAGGGCTCTGCCGAGGCTTTGAAGGCCAATCTGGCCAAGATCTCCAACGACGAGGTGCGGGTGCGGGTCATCCACGACGGTGTGGGCGCCATCAACGAATCCGATATTCTGCTGGCCTCCACGGCCAATGCCATTGTCATCGGCTTTAACGTGCGCCCGGACGCGGCGGCGGCAGCCTCCGCTCAGCGCTCCAAGGTGGACATCCGCCTTTATAGCGTCATTTACGAATGTCTCGACGAGATCACGGCGGCCATGAAGGGCATGCTTGCGCCCAAGTACCGCGAGGCTGTCATCGGCCATGCGGAAGTGCGCGTGACCTACAAGGTCTCCGCCATCGGCACCGTGGCCGGCTGCTATGTCAAGGACGGCAAGGTAACCCGGGACGCCAAGGTGCGGGTGCTGCGGGACAACGTGGTCATCTACACCGGTGAGGTGGGCAGCCTTCAGCGCTTCAAGGATTCCGTCAAGGAAGTGCAGTCCAACTTTGAGTGCGGCATGTCCATTGCCAAGTACAACGACATCAAAGAGGGCGACATCTTTGAGTGCTACGTCATGGAGCAATATCAGGACTAAAAAACCAGCCGGGAGAGGCAAACCTCTCCCGGCGCGCGTATCATACTGATCTTCCCGCCCTTTCCGGGCAGAAAGGCCGTATGCAAAAGGAGTAACAAATGGCATCCAACCGAATTGGACGAATCAACGAGGAAATACAGCGCACCCTGTCCGAGCTGCTGCGCAGCCTGAAAGACCCCCGGGTGCAGAAGACCATGGTTTCCATCACCCGGGTGGAGACCACCAGCGATCTGCGTTATGCCAAGGTCTATGTGAGCATGCTGGACAAGGACTGCGCCAAAGAGGTGCTCAAGGGGCTGAAATCCTCCGGCGGCTGGCTCCGGCGGGAGCTGGGTCAGCGGCTGCAGCTTCGCTATACACCGGAGCTGCAATGGCAGGAGGACGACTCCATCACCTACGGCGCACGGATTCTGGACATTCTTTCCACGCTGGACATTCCGCAGGAGGGGTCTGATGAAGAAACTCAGTCTCAATGAGACCGCCCGTCTGCTGCTGGAAAAGGACAACTATATCCTCATTTCCCACCGCAGACCCGACGGCGACACCTGCGGAAGCTGCGCCGCCCTGTGCCGGGGGCTTCGCAGTCTGGGCAAGCAGGCGGCCATCTACGAAAATCCCCAGTTTACCCCGAAATTCCGCCCGTTTCTGGACGGGCTGACCACGGCGGTACTGCCGGCAGACGCCTTTTACGTCACGGTGGACGTGGCGGCAGAGCATCTGTTCCCCTTCGGTCTGCCGCCGGTACAGGTGGCGCTGGCCATTGACCACCACGGCACCAACACGGGCTTTGCCCGACAGACGCTGGTACAGCCGGAGTATGCGGCCTGCGGAGAAATCGTCTGGGCGCTGCTGCAGGCCATGGGCGTGCAGCCCGACGCCTCCATGGCAGAAGCGGTATATGTGGCCGTGTCCACAGACACGGGGTGCTTCCGCTATTCCAACGTGACGGCCAACACCTTCCGGGTGGCTGCCGGCTGCGTGGCCTGCGGCGCCAACATCCATCCCATCAATCGGGTCATGTTTGAGGTCAAGCGCAAGCCCCGGCTGGAGCTGGAGGCCTACCTGATCAAAACCATGGAATTTTACGCCGGCGGGAAAGTCGCCTTGAATGCCCTGCCTGCCGAGCTTTTGGCACAGTTGGGGCTGACGGAGGACGACATCGACGACATTTCCGGCTTTGGCCGCACGGTAGAGGGCGTTCAAATCGCCGTCATGCTGCGGCAGGTGGACGGCGGCGCGGGAAAGATTTCCGTGCGCACCAGCGGGGAATTTGACGCCGCCCGGATCTGCGGACGCATGGGCGGCGGCGGCCACCCTGCCGCGGCAGGCGCTACGGTGCCGGGCGGCATCCCTGCGGCAAAGCAGGCGGTGCTGGACGCCCTTGCCCCGGAGCTGCCCCTTTAATTTCAAATCCTTCGTTTGTAGCGTCTCAGGGCGAGAGCCTTCCGTCCTGAGGCGTTTTTTGGAGAAAGATATGGCAAACGGAATCGTGATCATCGACAAACCCGCCGGCTGGACGTCTCAGGATGTGACGGCCAAGCTGCGGGGCGTGTTCCATCAGAAGCGTATCGGCCACGGGGGAACGCTGGATCCCATGGCCACGGGGGTGCTGCCGGTGTTTGTGGGACGCGCCACCCGGGCGGTGGAATTTTTTGAACACGCGGACAAAGAATATATTGCCGGTCTGCGGCTGGGCGTGCGGACGGACACGGAGGACATCACGGGCAATGTGCTGCAACAGCAGCCGGTGTGCGTCACCGAGTCCCAACTGCGACAGGTGCTGCTCCGGTTTACCGGCCGACAGTCCCAGCTCCCGCCCATGTATTCCGCCGTGAAAATCGGCGGGAAAAAGCTCTACGAGCTGGCAAGGGCGGGAAAGACCGTGGAGCGCGCCCCCAGAACCGTGACGGTTTTTTCTCTGGAGCTGCTCTCCGGCAGCGGCGCCGACTGGACGTTCCGGGTGCACTGCTCCAAGGGCACCTATGTGCGCACCCTGTGCGCCGACATCGGCGACGCTCTGGGCTGCGGCGGCTGTATGAGCAGTCTGCGGCGCACCCGCGCCGGGGGCTATACCCTTGACCAGGCCGTTTGTCTGGATGGGCTGATCCGGCAGCCGGATCCCGAAGCCTGTCTTCTGCCCGTGGACAGTCTGTTTTCCGACCGTCCCGCCTGCCATGTCAGCGCCGGACAGGAGCAGCGCCTGCGCAACGGCGCCGACGTCAGGATACCGGGACTGCACAACGGCGAATACCGGGTCTACAGTCCGCAGGGGGATTTTCTCCTCCTTGGCCGGTGGGAAGACGGAACGCTGACCACCGTAAAGAGCTTTTTTGAGGTGAATTGATTTGACAGGCAGAGTCATTGCTCTGGGATTCTTTGACGGCGTCCATCTTGGGCACGGCAGACTGCTAAAGCGGACGGTTCAGCGGGCGCGCCAGCTTGGCTGCACGGCGGCGGCCATGACCTTTGACCGCTATCCCGGCAGCACCATTTCCGGCGTTCGGACAGGGCTGATCAGCTCGCTGGACGACCGCACGGCGCTGATGCAGGAGCTGTACGCCATTGAGGAGGTTCTCTGCCCCAGCTTCGACCGCTCCTTTATGCAGATGCCGTGGCAGACCTTTGTGGAGGAATATCTGCACCGGACGCTTCAGGCGCGCCATGTGGTCTGCGGCTACGACTATCGCTTCGGCAGCGGCGGCGAGGGCACCCCGGAACGCCTGCAGGCACTGTGCCGGCAGCTTGGCATGGGCTGTGACTGTGTGGAAAAGCTGGCGCTGGACGGCGTCACCGTCTCCTCCACCCACATCCGTTCGCTTCTGGCGCAGGGACAGACCGAGCAGGCCGCCCGGTTTCTGGGACACCCCCACCGTCTGAGCGGACAGGTGGTCTCGGGACAGCAGCTTGGCCGCAGGCTGGGCATCCCCACGGCAAATCTGGAGCCTCCCGCCGGGGTTCTCCTGCCCCAAAGCGGCGTCTATGCCGTGCGCGCCTATGTGGGAACCGACGCCTACACCGGCGTGTGCAACATCGGCACCCGTCCCACAGTACACGGCGGCGGCGTCACCGTGGAGACCTGGCTGGACGGCTTTGAGGGCGACCTGTACGGTCGGCGCCTGCGGCTGGACTTCTACCGGCGTCTGCGCCCGGAGCGCCGGTTTGCCTCTCTGGAGGAGATGAAACAGGAGATCGTCCGTAACCGTCAGCAGGCCAGAGACTATTTTGTGTCTGCAAAATAAGCCGAAACGCCCTGGCTTTCAGGGCGTTTTCCCTTGTTCCGGGCGCAGGATTCCCGGAGCTGCCTGTGACGCAAATTGCCCACGGAAGCTGCCGTTTCGGCGGTTTCCGCGGGCAATTTCTGTCCGTGCAGCTCAGGACTGCTCGGGTTTTTTCGGACGCTTGTTGTGATAATAGCGGTGAGACTTGCTGCGGCGCTTCTGCTCCCCTGCGGGCTGCTGCCGGTTGTCCTGCCGCTGCTCCTGCCGGGCAGCGGGCGCTGCCTTGGGCGCGACCGCTTTCTGGCTCTGGGGCGGGCGCTCCTGTTTCTGCACCGCTTTTTCCATAGCGGCCTGCTGCTCCTGCCGGCCATGTCCCCTGCCGCCCCGGCGGCGGCTGCGGTGGCTGGGTTCGCTCTTGGGCGCTGCGTCGCCTTCCGGTTTCTGGGGCACAGTTTCCGGCTTCCGCTCCTGTGCCGCCGTGTTCAGGCGGCGCTCAAAGCGGGGGTAGGGATCGGCGGCCTGCCGCTGGCGGTTGCCGGAAATGGGCGCCAGATCGTCGGGAATGGGCGGGTCGGTCTTGCGCGCCTTGCCGTTGCGCAGAACACAGATCTCGCAGTTTTTGTAGCAGTGGATGTCCTCCGGATCCTTCTCCATACGCACGCGTACACTCTGGCGCATGAGATTTACGTCCGTCACCGTGCCCCGTCCGTCGGGAGTGTCCACAAAGGACTCGGCCTTGGGAGAGGTCTTGAGCAGTTCCTCATAGGCCTCCTGCTCGTATTTCAGGCAACACATGAGCCGCCCGCAGGTGCCGGAAATTTTGGCGGGATTGAGGCTGAGACTCTGGGTCTTTGCCATTTTAATGGAGACGGGCTGAAAATCGTCCAAAAACTGGGCACAGCAAAAAGGTCTGCCGCAAATGCCCAGGCCGCCTACCATCTTGGCCTTGTCGCGCACGCCGATCTGGCGCAGCTCGATGCGGGTGCGGAAGACGGAGGCCAGACTTTTCACCAGCTCGCGGAAGTCCACCCGGCCGTCCGCCGTGAAGAAAAAGAGGATCTTGCTGCCGTCAAAGGCACATTCTGCACGCACCAACTGCATATCCAACCCGAAATCGGCGATCTTCTGAAGGCAGACTTCATAGGCGCGCTTTTCCTTTTTGCAGTTTTCCTCGTGGATCTGCTCGTCCCTGGCCGTGGCAAGGCGCAGCACCTTGCGCAAGGGCGCCACCACCTCCGCCGCAGGCACCGGGTGATTGCCCGCGGTGCAGCAGCCGTACTCCTGTCCCCGGGAGGTGTCCATGATCACATGGTCTCCGGCCTTGAGGGTCAGGCCGTTGGGGTCAAAGAAATAGATCTTCGCACCCGGCCGGAACTGAATGTCGCACACCGTCACCGGTGCGGCAGGGGTTCCGGCAACAGCCGGGGCTTCTTCCGCCGCAGGCGCGGTCTGCACAAGCCCTTCTTCCGCAGGGCTCTGGCAGGTCTGTGGCTGATTGTTTTGCAATTCGTCCATAGTATCTCCTATCTGTTAACGAAGCTGTACCTGCAGCGCCCCGCAGAGGGTCCCGATGCTTACATTGGACAGCACGGCCTGCTGGGCATCCTGCAGACAGCGGATGGTATGAAAAATTTCGGCGGCAGTGCGCGATTGGCTGATCTGCCCGGCCTGTGGGGAAACAGCGGGCGCTCCGGCGCGCATGGCCAGCGCTCCCTGCAGCAGGGCAAGCCACTGGCGCAAAAGCTGGGAGAAATCCTCCCGTTTCCATTTTTCCAGCGGCGTCAGCAGCATGGTCAGCGCCAACCGGTCTTTTCCCGCATAGGCGCGGGCAAAGGCCTCCGTCTGGGGGCTGACCGTATCCGCGCCGGTCAGCAGCGCCGCCGCCTGGCCGTAATAGCCGCCCGAGCGCACAAAGGCCGCTTCCAGCGCCTGCCGGGACTGCTGGGGAAACTCTTTGGCCAACGCCTCGAGAAGCACTTCTTTGGGCAGAGGCCGCATCTGCAGCTCCACGCACCGGGAACGGATGGTGGGCAGCAGATTCTGCGCATTGGGCGCCAGCAGAATGAACGCGCCGTAGTCCGGCGGTTCCTCCATGACCTTGAGCAGGGCGTTGCTGCTGCTGGGGTTCAGATCCCCCGCTCTGGGCAGAAGATAGACCTTGCGGCGTCCCTCATTGGGGCGGATGTACAAATCGGCGCAGGCCTCCCGGATGACTGCCACGGATACCGCCTTGTGCTCCGGGTCGTCTACGGTGATCACGTCCGGATGAACGCCGGAAAAGACCTTGCGGCACTGTGGGCAAACGCCGCAGGGACGCTCCGGCGCGGTACATTCCATGGCCGCCGCCAGAATTCGCGCCAGCGTGTGCTTTCCGGAGCCTTCCGGCCCGCAGATCAGATAGCTGTGGGAAATGCGATCCTGCCGGAAAGCCGACGCCAGATTCTGTTTGAGTTGTTCGTTGCCAAGCAGTTGCTCCAGCTTCATGGCGGCCTCCCGGGGATTTTTCCTTGTACCGGCGCAAGCCCAAAGGCTCTGCCGCGCCGAATCAGCCCCCATGGGTCTGATTCACCGAATTCTATTATAACGCCTGACGGGCAAATTGAAAACAGTTTTTTTCTGCAAGGGGCGGTTTTTCTTGGGTTTTTTCGGTTTTTTCCAAAAACACAGGGAAAACAACAGCGCGGCTGCATACTTGCAGCCGCGCCGAAACGCTTCAAAATTACAGAGCCTTCTTTGCGGTCTCCACCAGCGCCTTGAACGCAGCGGGATCGGCAATGGCCATCTCAGAGAGCGCCTTGCGGTTCATCTCGATGCCGGCTCTCTTCAGACCGTTCATGAAACGGCTGTAGTTGATGCCGTAGGGAGCCACGGCGGCGGAGATACGGGTGATCCACAGGCGGCGGAAGTCTCTCTTCTTCAGTCTGCGGCCAACATAGCTGTACACGCCGGACTTCTTGACGGCCTGTTTGGCCATCTTAAAGTGGGTGCTCTTGGAGCCCCAGTAGGACTTTGCCAGCTTCAGGGTTTTATTTCTTCTTTTGCGCGTCATCATTGCGCCTTTTACTCGTGCCATTTGTACATCCTCCTATCCGATTACTTGTAGGGAATCATCTTTTTGATGGCTTCCTGGTTGGTGACGTCTGCATAGGTCGTGCTTCTCAGGCGACGGCCGCGCTTGGTGTCCTTCTTGGTGAGGATGTGGCTCTTGAAGGCGTGTGCCCGCTTCACCTTGCCGGTCTTGGTCAGGTTGAATCTCTTTTTGGCACCGCTGTGAGTTTTCAGTTTAGGCATATTGCGACTCCTTCCGAATGATTGATTATATACTTTTTCTTGAAAGAAAAGGTAACAAAAGAACTCTGCGCCCCGGCCTTTGTCCGGCCGGAGGGTAGGGGTGTGCGAAACCGGGATTATTTCGGGGTCTTGGGGGACAGGAAGACAGACATGAATCTGCCCTCCAGCTTGGGGTTCTTTTCCATGTTGGCAATCTCAGAGCAGCCCTCTGCGAATTTGACAAGAAGCTGTTCACCGATGTTGGTATGCGCCATTTCGCGGCCGCGGAAACGCACGCTGACCTTCACCCGGTTTCCGTCCTTCAAAAACCGGATGGCATTTTTCATCTTGGTGTTAAAGTCGTTGGTGTCGATGCCGGGAGACATACGCACCTCTTTGATCTCCACGACGCGCTGGTTCTTTCTGGCTTCCTTTTCCTTCTTCATCTGATCGAAGCGGAACTTGCCGTAGTCCATGATCTTGCAGACCGGGGGATTTGCGGTGGGTGAAATCTTCACCAGATCCAGATCCTGTTCTGCGGCCAGAGCCAGAGCTGCCTCGCTGGACATAATGCCCAACTGCGTGCCGTCGGAGCCAATGACGCGAAGCTCCTTGTCCTGGATTTCCTCATTGAGCTGATGATTTAATTTGCTGATGGAAAACACCTCCAGATAAGATACAAAAAAGCGGATGCCGACTGCACCCGCACAAACAGACCCGGGCAAACACCGTGCCCGGAAGAACGTTGTAAACCTTTTCGCTGACGCTGAAGGTGAGGCGGGGCGACCAGCCTTCTTTCTTTTCGCCTGTGTATTATATCGCAGGAAAAACCCGTTGTCAACCTGTTTTTTGCACTAAAATCAGATTTTTGGCAAAAAAATCGGAAGCTGGGGTGCCGCCAGACTGAACAGCACCAGCATCAGCCCATAGAGTCCCGCCACCATGGCCAGTGTTCCGGCACAGCGCCGAACGGCAGGGGCGCTGCGCAGACGCCAGACCGTGTAAAAGCCCGCCGCCATGACTACAAAATACAGGCCGATATCCACGGCGGTCGCTTCCATGCCAAACGCGCCGGAGAGAACATAGTAGGCGCTCAAAAGCAGCGCCGGCATGCGCAGCAGCCCCGTCAGCGCCGCCCCCAAAAAGGCCTGCCTGTCCCCGGCGTCGGCCAGCAGTGGCGCCATGCCCAGCAAAAACGGCCAATACAGCAGCTTCAGATGCTCCCAGACACTCTCCTGCACCGGCGCGAAGAGCATGGTCAGCCGGTTTGGCCACAGGCCGTAGAGAAAATGCAGTCCCACGCCGGCGGCGCAGGAGAGCAGATACCAGAAAACAAAGCGCCTTTTCACAGCACCACCCCTTACAGCCTATGCCTTTTGGGGGGAAAATAGTACGTCCGCGCTTGACACGGCGCAGTGGCGTAACGTATACTTATACTAATATGCAACACCGCATTTTCGGCAGATGCGATAGATCCTGCCGCCCCGCATTTCATGGGGAAGAATTTGCCGTACCATATCCATTGCTGTAAATCTGACGGGATTTACAAGCCGATTCGTAACCGTTTTATCAAATAGCGGCATTATGCCATGGAGGTGAAGCGCCATGAAAAAAGTATCGGGCAAAAAGCTCCGGGAGAATCTGCAAAATGTCAACTGGATTCTCCGGCAGGCCAAGGGCATCCGGGGCTATATCGGAGTTTTTCTGCTCATCAACCTGATCTCCATGGTCGTGTCCCTTGCCAGCACCATTGTGGGAAAATATGTGGTGGACGCCGCCACCGGCTACCGCACGGAGTTTTTCACCCGGTATATCATCATCATGCTGGCGACCTCCGTGTTCTCCATTCTGTTCTCCGTAGGCGCCAGTCTGTTCAGCAGCTATGCCAGCGAAAAATTTGCCTTCGGCCTGCGGGGCAAGCTGTTTGACCGGGTGCAGCGCAGCCTGTGGCAGGAGGTCTCCCGGTTCCACAGCGGCGATCTGCTCTCCCGGCTGACCAGCGACATCAGCGCCATTTGCAGCGGAATCCTGTCCATTACCGCCTCCCTCATCGTCACCTGCGTGCAGATTTTGATTGTGCTGGTCATCTTATTCCGCTACGACCCATATATGGCGCTGTTCGGTCTGATCATCGGCCCGGCGGGGCTGCTGGCGGCAGTTTTGTACCGCAAGCGCTACAGCCGCTACCAAAAAGAGCTGAAGCAGAGCGAATCGGAATACTATTCCTTTTTTCAGGAGCATCTGGCCAACCTGTCCGTGGTCAAGAGCTTCCAGTTGGAGGATCGGAACAACGAGTATTTTGACGGCCTGCGCAGCCGGCGGCTGAAGCTGGTGATGAAAAGCGCCGGCCTGAGTACGGCCATGAGCGCCATTATGCGGCTGATCTACAGTCTTGGCTATGTGGCGGCCTTTACCTACTGCGCCTGCCGCCTGTCCGGCGCCATTACCTTTGCCCACGAAGCCATCCCCTATACCTATGGCACCATGACCCTGTTTTTGTCCCTCATGTCCCAGCTTCAAAGCTCCATCCGTTCTCTGGGCAACTTCATTCCCCAGTTTTACGGGATGCTGGTGTCGGCCAGACGCCTGCGCACCATTACGGAGCTGGAGCGCGAGGACTACACCCCCGGAGACGGACAGCCCTCACAGGTGGGCATCCGGCTGGAGCAGGTGGACTTTTCCTACGACACCGCGCCCGTGCTGCGGGGACTGGACTTCCGCGTTCGTCCCGGCGAACGCATCGGCGTGGTAGGCGCGTCCGGCGCAGGCAAAACCACCCTTGTGCGCCTGCTTCTGAGTCTGGTGCAGCCCCAAAAGGGGCAGATCTCCTATTTTGCCCCCGACGGCTGGCAGGAGTCCGCCTGTCCAGCCTCCCGGCGGCTGATCTCCTATGTGCCCCAGGGCAACACCCTTTTATCCGGCACGGTGCGGGAAAATCTCCTGCTGTGCAGACCCGAGGCCACGGACGAGCAGATGTGGCAGGCGCTGGAGCTGGCCGATGCGGCGGATTTCCTGCGCCGGTCTGCGCGCGGGTTGGACACGGAGCTGTCGGAAAAGGCCGGCGGCCTGTCCGAGGGACAGGCGCAGCGCATCGCCATTGCCAGAGCCCTGCTCCGCGACCGTCCCGTTCTCATTATGGACGAGGCTACCTCCGCGCTGGACGAGCAGACCGAGGCGCGGATCCTCGCCCGGGTGTCTGCCCACTGCAAAAGCACCTGCGTGATCATCACCCACCGCCGCTCCATGCTCCAATACTGCGACCGGATCCTGGAGATCCGCCCCGACGGTACCGGCTCCCTCCGGGATGCCCGGCCGAAGGAAGAAGCCTAGAGGAAACGGGAAATTTCCAAAAAGGAAATTTCCCGTTTTTTTGCGCTCTATTTCTGGTCGTAAATGGGGAAGCGGGAGGTCAGCTCCATGACCGTCTGGCGCACCTGGTCGGAAGTGCCCTCAAAATCCGCGGCGGTCTGGTAGATGCAGTCCGCAATGATCTTCATTTCCGTCTCGCCCATGCCCCGGGTGGTGGCGGCTGGGGTTCCGATGCGCACGCCGGAGGTAACAAAGGGCTTTTCCGGGTCGTTGGGAATGGCGTTTTTGTTGACGGTAATATAGTTGTGATCCAGCCGGTGCTGCAGCTCCCGCCCGGTGACGTGCAGCGGCCGCAGATCGGCCAGCATCAAGTGGTTGTCCGTGCCGCCGGTGACCATGTCAAAGCCCTTTTCCAGCAGAGCGCTGCACAAAGTTTTGGAATTTTTCACGATATTCTGGGCGTATTCCCGGAATTCCGGCTGCATGGCCTCCCGGAAGCAAACGGCCTTGGCGGCGATGACATGCATGAGCGGTCCGCCCTGAGAGCCGGGGAAGACGGCGGAATTGAGCTTTTTGGCAAAGGCCTCCTTGGCCATGATGACGCCGCCCCGGGGGCCGCGCAGGCTCTTATGGGTGGTGGTGGTGACCACGTCGGCATAGGGCACGGGACTTTGATGGACGCCCCCTGCCACCAGACCGGCAATGTGAGCCATGTCCACCATGAGCAGCGCGCCGTGGTCGTGGGCGATTTGGGCAAGACGGGCAAAGTCGATGGCGCGGGGATAGGCGGAAGCGCCCGCCACCAGCAGCTTCGGCTTGTTCCGGTCTACCAGCCGTTCGATTTCGTCGTAGTCCAGAAGTCCCGTTTCTCCGTTGACGCCGTAGGGAATAAAGTTGTAATACTTGCCGGAAAGATTCACCGGACTGCCGTGGGTCAGGTGGCCGCCGGCGGCAAGGCTCATGCCCATAACCGTGTCCCCCGGCTCCAGCAGGCCGCCGTAGACCGCCAGATTGGCCTGGGCGCCGGAATGGGGCTGGACATTGACAAACTCGCAGCCGAACAGCGCCTTACAGCGCCCGATGGCCAGCCGCTCGATTTCGTCCACACATTCACAGCCGCCGTAGTACCGCTTGCCGGGCAGACCCTCGGCGTATTTGTTGGTCAGCACCGTGCCCATGGCCGCAATGACGGCGGGCGAGGCGATGTTTTCCGATGCAATCAGTTCAATGTTGCGCTTCTGCCGGTACAGCTCGTCGGACATGAGCCCGGCGACCTCCGGGTCGTATTTCGCCACAAATTCAATGTTGGGAGCCAAATCGCGTATCATGGTAAAACTTCCTTTTCAGTGATGTATTCCGCAATAAAAAAGAGCGGAACCAGGTCTGGTTTCACTCAAAAAGAGATTCCCCTTGCGGGAAATAAAGCTCTGTCCTTTTGCCTGAGAGATTCGGCTTTCGCCTTGCACCTTCGGCACTCAAATCTGAGATTCTCCAGAGTCCCCTCCGTGAGCCGGTCGTGCCTTGCGGCGCCTGAGAGTATTACTCCTTCGGCATACTTGACGTAACTTTCCCGGTGTACTTCGTCGGGGTATTTATTTATGAGCCTATTATACACGTTTCGACGGAAAATGCAAGAGGAATTTTTCGCCTTTTTTGTTGGAAGACCCCGGCGGAGGGGCGTCCTCCGCCGGGAGATAAATTTATTTCAGCTTTGCCAGACGCTGTTCGCTTTCCTCCAACTGTTTGAGCAGCTTTTTCGCCTTTTCCAGCTTCTCCCGCTCGGCGTTGACCACCGCCTCGGGGGCTCTGGAAACAAAGTTCTGGTTGCTCAGACGGGCGCCGGTGCGCTCGATCTCCTTCTGGGCGTTTTCCTTCTCCTTTGCGATCCTGGCCGTCTCTTTTTCCACGTCCACCAACTGGCTCATGGGCAGATACAGGCGGGCGTCCGCCGTGATGCACTCGGCCATGGCCTCGTGTCCCTCCGGCGCGGTCTGAGAGACCACCACCCGGTCGGCGTAAGCCAGCCGCATGATAAAGGGCGCGCCCTCCTCGTAGATCTCCCGGTTTTCGGCGGCCACATAGAGGGTACACTTCTTGGACGGCGGCACATTCATCTCTGCCCGGCGGTTGCGGATGGCGCGGATGGCCTGCATGACGCTGTCCATGTGCTGTTCCTCCTGGGGGAAGTTCCGCTTCTCGGAATACTCCGGCCATTTGGCCACGATGAGCGCCTCGCCCTCGTGGGGGATGGCCTGCCAGATCTCCTCGGTGACAAAGGGCATAAACGGATGCATCAGGCGCAGAATCTGGTCAAGAACATACAGCAGCACCCGCTGTGCCGTCTGTTTGGCTGCCTCGTCCTCGCCGTAAAGTCTGGCCTTGGTCAGCTCAATATACCAGTCGCAGTAGTCGTCCCAGATAAAGTCGTAGCACTTCTGCACGGCAATGCCCAGCTCAAATTTCTCCAGATTCTCCGTGGCCTCGGCAATGAGGGTGTTGAGCTTGGAGAGAATCCACTTGTCGGCGATTTCCAGCGCCTCGGTTTGGGGCAGCCGGTTTTCGTCCACGGTCAGATTCATGAGTACATAGCGGCTGGCGTTCCACAGCTTGTTGGCAAAGTTGCGCATGGCTTCGCAGTGCTCCACATAAAAGCGCATATCGTTGCCGGGGGAATTGCCCGTGACCATGTTCATGCGCAGGGCGTCGGAGCCGTATTTGTCGATCATTTCCAGCGGATCGATGCCGTTGCCCAGAGATTTGGACATTTTTCTGCCCTTGTCGTCCCGCACCAGTCCATGGATCAGCACCGTGTGGAAGGGCGGCTGTTTGGTATGCTCGCAGGCGGAGAAGATCATTCTGGCCACCCAGAAGAAGATGATGTCATAGCCCGTCACCAGCACATCGGTGGGGTAGAAATAGGCCAGATCCTCCGTCTTGTCCGGCCAGCCCAGGGTCTCAAAGGGCCACAGGGCGGAGCTGAACCAGGTGTCCAGCACGTCCGGATCCCGGGTGATGTGGGTGCTGCCGCACTTTTCGCAGCACACCGCGTCCTGCCGGGAGACCGTGGTATGGCCGCAGTCGGCGCAATACCAGGCCGGAATCTGGTGTCCCCACCAGAGCTGCCGGGAAATGCACCAGTCCCGGACGTTCTCCATCCAGTTGGTGTAGGTCTTGGTGAAGCGCTCGGGGACAAACTTCACCTCTCCGTCGCGCACCACCCGCAGAGCCTCTTTGGCCAGCGGCTGCATCTTTACGAACCACTGGGCGGAGATCATGGGCTCCACGTCGTTGTGGCAGCGGTAGCAGGTGCCCACGCTGTGGGTATAGTCCTCCACCTTTTCCAGCAGACCCAGCGCCTGTAGGTCTTCAATAACGGCCTTGCGGCACGCATAGCGATCCATGCCGCAGTATTTGCCGCCGTTTTCGTTGATGGTGCCGTCGTCGGCGATGACCTTGATGGTGTCCAGATGATGGCGCTGCCCCACCTCAAAGTCGTTGGGATCGTGGGCGGGCGTCATTTTGACGCAGCCGGTGCCGAAGTCCATTTCCACATAGTCGTCGGCCACAATGGGAATCTCCCGGTCCATCAGGGGCAGGATGCAGGTCTTGCCCACCAGATGGCGGTAGCGCTCGTCGTTGGGGTTCACGGCCACGCCCGTATCGCCCATCATGGTCTCAGGCCGGGTGGTGGCCACCACCAGATAGCCGCTGCCGTCCGTCAGGGGATAGCGCATATGCCACAGGTGGCCGGGCTTGTCCACATATTCCACCTCTGCGTCGGACAGCGCCGTGGTGCAGTGGGGGCACCAGTTGATGATCCGCTTGCCCTTATAGATCAGCCCCTTTTCGTACAGGGAGACAAAAACCTCCCGCACGGCCTTGGAGCAGCCCTCGTCCATGGTAAATCTGGCTCTGTCCCAGTCGCAGGAGGAGCCCAGCTTTTTCTGCTGCTCCACGATGCGGTTGCCGTACTGCTTCTTCCAGTCCCAGACCCGCTCCAGAAACTTCTCCCGTCCCAGATCGTAGCGGGTCTTGCCCTCCTTGCGCAGTTCCTCCTCCACCTTGATCTGGGTGGCGATGCCCGCGTGATCCACGCCGGGCACCCACAGGGCGGCGTAGCCCTGCATCCGCTTAAAGCGGATGAGGATGTCCTGCAACGCGGCGTCCATGGCGTGCCCCATATGGAGCTGTCCCGTCACGTTGGGGGGCGGCATGACCACGGTGAAGGGTTTCTTTTCCGGGTCGCGTTGGGTGTGGAAATAGCCTCCGTCCATCCACATTTTGTAAATCCGGTCTTCCACCTCTTTGGGGTCGTAGACCTTGGGCAGTTGTCTTGCCATACCGTTCATCTCCTTGATTCTTTGTCTTTCCATCCATGAAAAAATCGCCCTGAGAAGCTCTCAGGGCGATAGAATACCGCGGTACCACCTGAATTTCCGGCATATGGCCGGACACTCAAGCCCTGTAACGGGGGCGGCCGTACCGGCCTACTGCACTTCAGCCGATCCGCTCAAAAGCGACTTCATCCGTCTGTCCTGCGGGCTTGCACCGCCGCCCGCTCTCTGAAAGGAAAGATGGGGATTACTCCTCTTTTTCACTGCGTTTTACCATGCTATCTTATCCGAAGTCCGCCGGTTTGTCAAGCCTTTTCATCGGCGCAGAGCGCCCTTGGGCGGTTCGGTCTTTTTGGCGGCTTTTTTCCGCCGCTGCACCAGCTTGACCACATAGAACACATACAGCACGCCCATAATGGCCACCATGGGCTCCAGCCCTGTGTCGTCAATGGTAAGGATGCAGATAACGCCCGCAATCAGGATCAGGCCGCAGACCACGGCCACCACATTCAAAAATGTATCGCGCATAGCTTAACCCGGCAGGAAGCCTGCCATTCCCTTTCGGAAGCTGTCCAGCAGGGCGTTGGCCTGCTCCCAGGTCTTGCCCACGGCGGTATAATACAGCTTGATTTTCGGCTCCGTCCCGGAGGGGCGGACAATGATCTTACCCTGCTCGCCCAGCTCCATGGTGAACACGTTGGACTTGGGCAGGTCGATGGGGCTGCACGTCCCTGCGGCCGTATCTTTGCGCTCCGAGGCCAGATAGTCCGCCGTGGCGGTGACGGCGCAGCCGCCGATCTGTTCGGGCGTATGGGCGCGGATATTGGCCATGAATTCTTTGGACACCTCCGCCGCCGTGATGCCCTGCAGCTCCACGCTCTGCACATAGGCGGC